>NZ_DJAS01000012.1:0-360212 GCF_002429765.1 Sphingobacterium sp. UBA5996 | reverse complement strand
GACTTTTCGGACACCCTCTTTTTGTGATTTAAACGGTCTATGTTTTATGATTTTTTTCGAATGGAAATCGCATTTTTATGCGCCTGCAAACCCTCAAGTTCAGCGAGTATTTCAACTACAGTCCCAATGTGTTGGAGCCCAGTTTCGCTAATGTGTTGGAAAGTAACTTTTTTTACAAAAGAATCCACCGATACGCCTGAGTAGGAGCGTGCATATCCCGATGTAGGCAGCGTATGATTAGTACCCGAAGCATAATCACCCGCGCTTTCCGGGGTTAAGTGTCCTAAAAATACTGAACCAGCGTTACTGATATAGCGTGTTAAAGACTCCCATTGATCCGTTTCCAAAATAAGGTGTTCTGGAGCGTAATCATTTGAAAATTGTAGCGCTTCCTGAAGGTTATCAACAGTTACCGCATAAGAATTGTCAATAGCTTTTGCAGCAAGTTCCTTGCGCGGTAAGACCGCCAATTGGGCTGCTAGTTCTGTGTTGACCGCATCAACTATAGCCGTAGAAGTTGCAACCAAGACAGCTTGGCTGTCGACGCCGTGTTCGGCTTGTGCCAAAAGATCGGCGGCAACAAAAGCCGGATTAGCCGAGTCATCAGCGACGACTAATACTTCGGATGGGCCGGCAGGCATATCTATGCTAACATTTGCCAGACCCTGTATAATGGATTTTGCCTTCGTGACAAATTGATTGCCTGGGCCAAAAATCTTATCGACTTTGGGTATTGTCTTTGTTCCAAATCCCATAGCAGCAACAGCCTGAGCACCTCCAACCAAGTATATTCTATTTATCTTCAGTAATTTTAAACAAAAAGCGACAAATCCATTAATTTTTCCGTTGGATTGGGGGGGAGAACAAACGACAATTTCTTTGCACCCAGCTATTCTTGCGGGAATACCAAGCATTAAAAGTGTGCTAGGTAAGACCGCTGATCCTCCAGGGATATAGAGACCGACTTTTTCAATAGGGCGCACCTCCCGCCAGCATTTTACGCCGGGCATGGTTTCAACAGTGCGTTCTCTTTTTAATTGCGTACTATGAAACTTATGAATATTTTGAAAAGCAATTTCCAGTGCTCTTTGCTGATCACGGTCTATGGTAGATGCTAACGCATCGATATCGTCCTCGTCCAAATACAGTCGCTCGAGTTCAACATTGTCAAATTTAGCAGCATATTCGCGTAACACGACATCTCCTTGCTGGCGTACCTGTTGAATAATTTCCTGGACAACCTCTTGTATTGCATTGTTCGGATCCGTGTTCCTGGCAACCAGTTGTTGAATTTCGGATTTTCCTAACGTCTTGTAATCATATTTTTTTAACATGGTTGTATAAGTGCATCAAGTTTAAAGAATGATTTTTTCAACGGGCATCACAACGATACCTTGGGCACCTTCAGCTTTTAATTTGTTGATCTTATCCCAAAAGTCATCTTCGGTGATAACGGTATGTACGGCTACCCAGCCTTCTTCTGCAAGTGGAACAACCGTAGGGCTCTTAACGCCGTGGAGTAAAGAAGTAATAGCCGGCAAATTCTTCTTTTCGACATTCAATACCACATATTTGGTTTCTTTTGCTAAAAGAACAGATTCGATGCGTTGTACTAATTCAGTCAAAACTTCATTACCCTCTAATCCTTTTCTTCCCACCAAAATGGCTTCTGAATTCTTCACATCAGCAAAAGGTTTTAAACCATTGCTTTTTAACGTTCCACCTGTAGATACGATATCACAGATTGCATCACTAAGGCCCAAGCCGGGAGAAATCTCAACGGAGCCAGAGATCAAACGGATGTCTGCATTAATATTGTACTCGTTTAGAAAGTTCTTGAGGATATTTGGATAAGAGGTCGCGATTGCTTTACCATTAAGGTCTTTAATGTCCTGAATGCTACTATCTTTGGGGATAGCTAATTTCAATGTGCATTTTCCAAAACCGAGTCTCTTGATGTATTCTACTTTGGATTCAGTCTCATCAATGATGTTTTCACCGACGATACCAAGATCGGCTATGCCTTGTTCTACATAACCCGGAATATCATCGTCTCTCAAAAACAATATTTCCAATGGAAAATTTCCCACAGTGGTAATTAAAGAGCTCTTGTAGTTCTCGAAGTCTAAACCACAGTTTTTCAGTAATTGAACAGATTTTTCGTTTAACCTACCCGATTTTTGGATAGCAATTTTAAGATTTTTCAACGCTTTATAATGTTAGCAGTAAATTATTAATAATAAGAAATCAAACAAGAGGGAAGGTATTCTACGTAAGAACACATTAAATTAACATATCGCCACAACGGCGATGATGGAAATGAAAATGATGTACGTAAGTATAAACCATGTTTGTATTAATAACTGTAAGCAAATGTATAGTAAATTAATTGGAAATCCAAGGCCATCATTTTAAAATTGTCATCTAAACAGGCTTATTATTAAGCGGATTCTAATTTGGATACAAAAATAAGTGAAAATATGGCTAGTGTATACTACATGCAAAATCTGGGCGTATGACAATACTGATTTGATAGCTTGGAGCATACTGTTTCGTATATTTTACAGACCAGTAATGAGTTTGATTCAAATTTAAACGTCTTTAATAAGGTGACAACTCACATAAATTTCCTTATTTTTAAGGGGTGAAGAAATTATAAATAGAGAGATTATTTACTGGATGAAAAGATTAGTTTTTATTTTTGTTTGCTGGTTGAATTGTTCCTATATAGGCGCTGTAGCGCAGGAAATACCTGCTTCTACATTAGATATCCGGATATTGGAGTCGATTGCTGAAACCAGGACTGTGCCGCAAACACAAACATTTAAAGTGCTTTCTGATATCAATAATTATGTTCAGATTGCGGTTCCCGTCGGTTTACTGGTTGCTGGTGCAGTCAATGATGATAAAATGATGCGTCAGAATGCTTTGTATGTTGCTAGCAGTACGGCTGTAACTGCTTTGGTGAATGTGGGTTTGAAACATTTGTTTAAGCGCAGTAGACCTTTTAAAAAATATCCTAATTTCATATCGGTCCGTACGGCCAGTGGATATTCCTTTCCCTCTGGGCATACGTCTTCCGCTTTTGCTACCGCAACTGCTTTGTCACGTGCCTATTCGAAGTGGTACGTCGTCGCCCCATCCCTTTTATGGGCAAGTAGTGTTGGTTATTCACGGATGTATTTGGGCGTACACTTTCCCACCGATGTATTGGCTGGTGCTGCACTGGGAACAGGAGCAGCATTCGCTTTAGATGGATTAAAGAGATAATATAAAAAGAAAAAATGATGCAACAGGTTGTTAAAATATTAGTTGTTGGATGTGGAAATATGGGCGCATCTCATGCAAGGGCTTATCACGATTTAGATGGCTTTCAAATTGTAGGTCTAGTAGCTCGTGGAGAGAGCAAAGGTAAGCTGAATGAAGAATTGGGAGGAAACTATAAATTATTTTCGTCTTATGAGCAGGCACTTGAGGAAACGAAACCGGATGCCGTGTGTATAGCCACCTATCCAGATACGCATAGAGATTATGCTATAAAAGCCTTTCAGGCTGGGGCTCACGTCTTTATCGAGAAGCCCATAGCTGAAAACGTAATTTCAGCACAGCAGGTAGTGGATGCGGCAATAAAATACGATAGAAAATTGGTTGTTGGTTATATCTTGAGATACCATCCATCCTGGATCAAGTTCATCGAGATTTCTAAAACGATGGGAAAGCCACTTGTTATGCGTATGAACCTCAATCAACAGAGTCATGGATATATGTGGGATGTGCATAAAAATTTAATGTCTAGCTTAAGTCCCATTGTTGATTGCGGGGTCCACTATATTGATGTCATGTGTCAAATGGTGGGCGCAAAACCATTGTATGTATCTGCAATAGGTGCACGATTAACCGATGAGATTCCAGCGTGGAACTATAACTATGGGCAACTTCAGTTGCATTTTGAGGACGGTTCTGTAGGATGGTACGAAGCCGGATGGGGGCCAATGGTGAGTCAGAACGCTTTTTTTGTAAAAGATGTTTTTGGACCAAATGGTGCAGTTTCCATTGTCGCTAACAAAGCCAGCGATGAGGGGAAATCGGATTCGGTCGCCTCACACACACAAACGGAAAGCCTAAGAATACATTATAGTGATTTAGATTCAGCCAATGAATTTAAGAAGGCCGATGAATGGATTAACTTATCGGATGAGCCTGATCATCAAGAATTATGTAATCGGGAGCAGCTATTCTTTCTGCGGGCAATTTTAGAGAATTTGGATCTTACTGATTCAATGGAAGATGCTATTAACAGTCTGCGAATCGCTTTGGCATGCGATGAAGCTGTGAAAACTAAATTGATGATAAAGTTGTAGTGCTTTTTCACAAAATATCTTTTGAATATTGTACTAGAATATACAGCAAGAAAGTGCTTAAATAAAAAAATAGCTTAAAAAAATAGACTTTTTGGTCTGTCTTTTGTTATTTAGCTACATATTTAACATTCTTATGAATAATTTACTCAAAGTTGCACTATTATTTGGATTATCAATTTCGACAACTTATGCGCAAGATAAGCAATGGCAGATGGAGTTGGTTTTTAAAGGTGAAGTGTCGCCTGAAAAGTTTGAAAATGACGTTCCAGAATTTGCAAAGGAGTTTTATGAGCCATTTTTGAAAGGAAAAATGGCTTATCGGAATGTAGAGGTTTTGGCTGATGCCGATTATTCTTCCACTATAGTGAATCAAAAGACACATGCTGTTTTAAATCGAAAGTTAGCAAAAACGTATTCGTATTCAGCAGGAGATGATGTCGTCACTGCTGAAGTATATCATCCATCGTATAAGATTGTTGGTGTAAAGCCGGAAGAATCCGAAGGCCCTTATGTGCAGCTGCAAGATATGGGCGAAATAGAATCAATAGCGGGCATTACCTGTAAAAAAGCAAAGTTGTTTTTTAAAAACAATGCGGATTCGGCTATCGCAACTGTTTGGTATTCGGAAGCAGTACCGACTTATTATTTGACTGCCTTTCCATTTATAAATGATTTGCCTGGTGGTGTGCTTAAATTGTCTTTAGGTGAAAGCAATGAGCTTGGTTTCGAAACAACAAAAGTGGCCAATACATCTTTTGTTGCAGACTTTCAATTGCCTAAAAACGCGAAGGTTATTGATATCTCCGGGGGAGATAATGATAGCCAGGCAGAAGATGTCGGTTTATTTGAAGACACTTTTCCATTGGATAGATCACTTAAATGGACGATGGTTAAGGATAAAAATACCAATGATGAATATTATGGTATAAAAAACACGGCAGGAGAAGAAGTATTGCCTTGCTCTCTTTTCTCTTTAGCATACTTTAATGAACACACTGCCATTGTTTCAGATAAAGATAATTATTTTTGGTTATTGGATAAGAAGGGGGGAAAGGTAAATAAAGAAGGATTTGACTGGCTGACGCCAGCAAATCAAAAAATTGCCATATTCCAAAAAGACGGTAATTTTGGATTGGTCACAGAAGAAGGGAAAATTCTGCTAGATAAGAAAGAAAACATCAGTAAATTTTTGGACAATTATCTGATGTTCTCTGAAAATGGTAAAATTGGATTGCTGGACGAACAGGGAAAGATTATATTAAAAGCGAATCTACTATTTCTAGATGCTGATCACGTCGGGAATGTTTTGATTCGCGAGAAAGAGGGCGAAGAAACGAAGAAGATGGACTTAAATACTTTCTTAAATTCTTATGTTAAGTAATTTTAAATCCATACAATCTATGTTTTAGCGGTTACAAAAAAAAGGCTTTCAATAGGATGAAAGCCTTTTTTTGTAACCGCTAATTGAGAAGATATCCAATTATTAGGGAATGTTTAAAAACTTATGTGTTTGTAGCGAAATATCCCATTTCGGATTTTCTTTTACGTATTCAATAATAAAAGGGGTCATTTCTTTTGATTTTGACCATTCAGGTTGAAGATATAATCTGCAGTTTGGTCCAACGAGTTGTGCGTATTCTTCTCCCCATGCGAAATCGCTTTTATTGAAAACGATCACTTTAAGTTCACCAGCAGCTTCTAATACATCTTTGCGAGGCGCTTTGAATTTCTTCGGCGATAAACATATCCAGTCCCATTCACCACTTAGAGGATACGCACCCGAGGTTTCAATAAAGGTCTTAATGCCCGCCTGATGGAGCCCTTTCGTTAGGTAATCCAAATTATAGATAAGGGGTTCTCCACCTGTAATGACAACTGTTTTCGCAGGATATTTCTTTGCGTTTTCGATGATCGAATCTGCTGTTGTAAGCGGATGTATCGAAGCATCCCAGCTTTCCTTTACATCGCACCAGTGGCAACCCACATCGCAGCCCCCCAATCGTATGAAATAAGCAGCAGTCCCGGTGTGGTAGCCCTCACCCTGAATAGTGTAAAATTCTTCCATTAAGGGCAATAGTGTTCCGTCTTCTGGTACTTGATTTGACATAGTTAAAATTTCAGTCTGCAAAAGTAGCAAATATTAATGAGATGCTCAATTTGTCAACTTGCTTTTATCGGGCTTGCTATCATTTTTTAGTCATTCCAATTAACTATTGGATTTATTTATCACATTACTTTACAATAAACTGCTTTCGGAGGTGTAGTGCTAATCTCAACAGCGTACCAAATGGATACCACTTAGTATACTAACAACGAGAAAACACTCTTTTTACAGGGGTATAACGGGGGGAATACAAGGGTATACCCCTGTTAACACCCTGTTATACCCCTGTTAACCCCTTGTTATTACCCTGTTAATGTTTAAAGTGGTGCGAAGTAATTATTACAACTTACTCCAAGGAGTGAGTGGCTTTCCTTGGCCATTAATACCGGTGCCCAACTCGAGTGTAAAATAGAAATGAGCAAGAGAACAATTTTAATTAGGCCAAAGAGGTGTAATGTATTTAATTGATGGGCGGGAGTGAAAGGAGGGGCTGGTACGAGTACAGCGGCCCGTTCAGCACAAAGACATATTATTTATCAAAAATTTTACTAAATTTGTGACACAATTTATTTATTGAAACATAAGTGTAATAACATAATTGTACATGTTGTTTTATGTTTTCTATTTTTTAACGATTTAAAGATCATAGTTGTAAATGATTAATATTACACTACCGGATGGTTCCGTAAGAGCATATCAACAAGGGATCACTGCTGCAGAGATTGCGTTATCAATCTCAGAGGGGCTTGCAAGAAACGTCCTTGCTGCCGAAGTAAATGGTGAAGTGTGGGATTCTGCCCGTGCTATTGAAAATGACGCTACTGTCAAGTTATTGACCTGGAATGATACCAAAGGTAAATCCACTTTTTGGCATTCTTCAGCCCACTTATTGGCTGAGGCTTTGGAGGCATTATATCCTGGGATTAAATTTGGTATTGGTCCCGCGATTGAAACCGGATTTTACTACGATGTTGATTTTGGTGATCGTGAATTCTCGTCTGATGACTTTAAAGCGATCGAAGACAAGATGCTGGAGCTGGCCAAACGAAAAGAAACATTTGAACGTAAAGCTGTTTCGAAATCGGATGCATTGGCTTACTTTACTGAAAAAGGAGATGAGTATAAGCTAGATTTAATCAAAGATTTGGAAGATGGAAAGATTACTTTCTATACTCAAGGGGAATTTACAGATTTATGTCGTGGCCCTCATATTCCAAATACTGGGTTTATCAAAGCGATTAAATTGACTAATGTTGCCGGTGCTTATTGGAGAGGTGATGAGTCTCGCAAACAGTTGACACGAATTTATGGTGTTACGTTCCCGAAGGCATCGGAGCTTACAGAATATTTGAAATTTATAGAAGAGGCGAAAAAACGCGATCACCGTAAACTGGGGAAAGAGTTGGAACTTTTTGCTTTTTCTGAAAAAGTTGGCGCGGGGCTGCCTCTTTGGTTGCCTAAAGGTGCTGCATTACGTCAAAAGCTTATAGATTTTTTACAGAAGGCACAGTTGAACTCAGGGTATGAACCTGTTGTTACTCCTCATATTGGACATAAACAACTCTACGTGACTTCTGGACACTATGAGAAATATGGTGCAGACTCATTTCAACCAATAAAAACTCCTATAGAAGGTGAAGAGTTTTTGTTGAAACCCATGAATTGTCCGCATCACTGTGAGATTTATAAAGTAAAACCACGTTCTTATAAGGATTTACCTGTCCGTTTCGCTGAATTTGGTACGGTATATCGTTATGAGCAATCTGGTGAGCTTCATGGTTTAACAAGGGTTCGTGGGTTTACTCAGGATGATGCGCATTTGTTTTGCCGTCCAGATCAGGTTAAAGATGAATTTAAAAAAGTAATTGATTTAGTTCTTTATGTCTTTGGCGCGCTTGGATTCAATGATTATACTGCACAGGTATCGTTACGTGATCCTGAGAATCGCACAAAGTATATTGGTACCGACGAAAACTGGGCTTTGGCTGAGTCTGCAATTATTGAAGCCGCAGAAGAGAAAGGGTTACCAACGGTAGTGGAATATGGTGAAGCTGCTTTCTACGGCCCTAAACTAGACTTTATGGTGAAGGATGCTTTAGGACGTAAGTGGCAATTGGGAACGATACAAGTAGATTATAATTTACCTGAACGTTTTGAATTAGAGTATACTGGGAGTGACAATATGAAACATCGTCCAGTGATGATCCACCGTGCACCGTTTGGATCTTTAGAACGTTTTGTGGCTGTATTGATTGAACATTGCGCAGGGCAGTTTCCGTTATGGCTTGCGCCTGAGCAATTTATCGTCTTACCAGTGTCAGAAAAATACGAAGAATATGCGCAAAATGTTTTAAATTCGCTAAATAATTCCGATATTCGCGGACTGATAGACTTACGTGACGAGAAAGTGGGCAGAAAAATCAGAGACGCCGAAGTGAAAAAGCTTCCTTATATGTTGATTGTTGGGGAGAAAGAGGTAGAAAATGGCACAGTTTCTGTACGTAAACATGGCTCAGTGGAATTAGGAACTATGACTGCTGAGGCATTTAGAGATATATTAATTAAGGAAATAACCGTTTAATTTTTAAACATTTGGCATTAAAAAGACCAGGTGGTCCAAGACCACCAATGAGAAAGAAAGAACCAGATCACCGCATTAATGAGTTAATCAAGGTACCTGAGGTACGCTTGGTGGGAGATAATGTGGAACAAGGAGTTTTCCCTACGCGCAAAGCGTTAGAGTTGGCTGATGAGTTGGAACTTGATTTAGTGGAGATTTCGCCAAATGCTGTACCGCCGGTTTGTAAGATTATCGACTACAGTAAGTTTGTTTACGAACAGAAGAAGAAACAAAAGGAAATCAAAGCTAATGCAAAACAGACTGTTATTAAAGAAATTCGTTTCGGACCTAACTCTGGTGAGCATGATTTTGAGTTCAAATTGAAGCATGCGATTAAGTTTCTTGAAAGTGGAGAGAAAGTTCGTGCTTATGTACACTTCAAAGGTCGTGCTATTGTACACAAGGATCAAGGTGAAATCTTGTTGTTACGCTTTGCTCAGGCTTTGGAAGATTATGGAAAAGTAGAGCTTTTACCGAAATTAGAAGGTAAGCGCATGTTTTTAACAGTAGCTCCAAAGGCTCCAAAAAAATAAAAAGAATTCTAACAGATTGATATAAAATTTATAAGTATTATGCCAAAAGTTAAAACCAATTCCAGCGCAAAGAAACGTTTCAAATTGACTGGAACAGGTAAAATTGCAAGAAAAAATGCTTTCAAAAGCCACATCTTGACAAAAAAGAGCACAAAACGTAAACGTAACTTAACACAAACAAGTTATGTATCTGATGGCGATATGGGCAACGTAAAACGTATGCTTGCTATCGGTAAATAAGTTTTATTCGATTTTATTTAATAATAATTTTTTAACCGGGTACAGGGTTGTAAGTTCATTGAAATACATGGCACCTTCTACCAAACTAATTTTAAAAATATGCCACGTTCGGTTAACGCAGTAGCTTCTAGAAGAAGACGCAAAAAAATCCTAGGCCTTGCAAAAGGGTACTTTGGATCACGTAGCAAAGTTTATACTATTGCTAAAAATACAGTAGAAAAAGGTTTACAATACGCTTACCGCGATCGTAAAACCAAAAAACGCGAGTTTAGAGCTTTATGGATTCAACGTATCAACGCTGGAGCTCGTCAACACGGAATTTCTTATTCCCAATTGATCGGTAAATTAAATGCTAAAAATATTGGTTTGAACCGTAAGGTTTTAGCTGACTTAGCTTTAAATAACCCAGAAGCTTTCAAAGCAGTTGTAGACGCAGTAAAATAGAGTTTTTAATCCGCTATCAATTTGTTAGAGATATTAAAGGAGCCTTTTAGGCTCCTTTTTTGTTTTAAGGACCTAACTCAATGCTATACTTGATTTTATTTCCAATTGCCTAAGGCTACTTTTAAAAGAATTACAATAATATATTATCGCTCCTCTCCCTGTGGTATTTTAAATTAGGTTTGATTTTTGCTAATCTATAAAAAAGCAAATGATGAACTTAAGAACGATTATATTTAGATTTTCGCTTCTATTGGCCGGGAGCGTGATGATTGCAGCTATGGAGCCATCTTCCAAGGCTGTAAACAACGTTGTTGTTAATCAGCAAGCAAAAGTCATCTTGATTGAAGGCGTGAACAATAACCGTACGATAGAGGCCAAAGCAGGAGAGGTCGTGCAAATAAGTGGAGCTGACAATAAAGTGGCCATCCGTGGCAATGTGAGCAAATTGATTATTGAAGGGAAAGGGAATATGGTAACGGGGAATGATATTGCCGCAATTACGATAGAAGGCTCAGACAATATGGTTAATATTGGCTCAGTAGAGACTGTTCAAATTGAGGGGATCAAAAACCATGTTCATTACAAGTCTACAAAAAATAAATCTGGACAGGTGAAAGTGTCTACAGAAGGGGCAGACAATATGGTAATGAAAGTGAAATAGTATATAAAGGAAAATGGGCTGATACAACAAGTATTAGCCCAACGTTCCACTATTTTTTATCATTACAATTTACTTTCTCTTTTTTTCTTTTTCTTGACAACTTTAGGCATGTGAGCTTGCTTTAACTCGTATTGTCTTTCAATGTATTGTATTATTTCGGAGGCGATATCCTTTTTGGTTGCTTTCTCAATACCTTCCAAACCAGGAGATGAATTAACCTCGAGTACTAAAGGACCGCGATCTGAAGGGATCATATCCACCCCACAAACTGTAAGTCCCAATTGTGCCGCTGCAGCAACTGCTGTTTCTCTTTCGGCTTTACTTAACCGGATAATCTGAGCTGTTCCACCACGGTGTATATTAGATCTAAACTCACCTTCCTTAGCTGTGCGTTTCATTGCACCTACAACTTTGCCGTCCACCACGAATGCGCGAATATCAGAGCCCTTAGATTCTTTTATGAACTCTTGGATAAGAATATTGTTGCCAAGACCATAGAACGCTTCAATAACAGAAGACGCAGCTTTCTTAGTTTCAGCAAGTACAACACCGATACCTTGAGTTCCTTCCAATAGTTTTATGACTAAAGGTGCTCCGCCAACCATACTGATGAGATCATCTACATCGGAGGCTGTGCGTGCAAAGCCTGTAATCGGGAGTCCGATACCTGCTCCGGATAAAATTTGTAGACATCTTAATTTGTCCCGCGATCGGGTGATGGCTTGACTGGGATTGGCAGAAATAACATCCATGACCTCAAATTGTCTTACAATTGCAGATCCATAGAATGTTACTGAAGCTCCTATGCGAGGAATGATCGCGTCAATATCACTAAGATCCTGTCCTTTGTAATGGATGCTGGGTTTACCTTGCTGAATACCGACATAACACTTGCTGTGATCAATGACGACACATTCATGCCCTCTTTGTTGTGCGGCTTCTACGAGACGACGAGTTGAGTATAAACTCTTTACTGTCGATAATACGGCAATTTTCACGATTTGTATATTGAGTATATTTTGTGCTAAGATAACAAAATAGCTTGGCTATTTGTTTTATTTTACCAGGGTCTTCCTGGATAGATTTTCTTTGGAAACATCAACCAAAAATCTTTTGTATAAGAAATTTTTACCCAAAAGCATGGGATAAGTCATCTGAGATCGATTTCTAAACGAGATCTTAATGTTAAATACCTGATTGTATAATGCAGCTGTTGTGCGGATATAGAAGCGCTTTTCTTCTTGACCGAATGAACTTTTTACAAGTTTTGTTCTATAGAGTTTTAACTTGAGCGTTTTTGTTTCTTTTGTCTCAAAATTTATGATAAGTTCGCAGATAATCCAGTCCTGACCATCTTCCTTAACCACCTTGTACGAGTTGCAGTGTAGTACCGATGAAGCAGCGCCGGTATCGACTTTTGCTTCTATACCATATATTCCCAATTCAGGTAAATCAAGGGTCTCTTTCCAGCCCACAAGAAGTTTTTCTTTCATTTATACCAAATTGAAAAATATAGCCCTGTCCCATGTATAAGCAGGGGACAGGGATAAAAATCTTTTATTCGTAGATAAATTCTCCGTAAGGAGAGGTTATAGTAACTTTTTTAGCAGTAGATTCTTCCACGCGACCTATGATTTGAGCCGGAATGCCAAATGATTCTGAAATAGCAATGATATCCGATGCAATCGATTCAGGTACATATAATTCCATACGATGTCCCATATTGAATACTTTGTACATTTCTTTCCAGTCTGTATTGGATTCTTTCTGTATTAATTCAAAAAGAGGTGGGATCGGGAAAAGATTATCTTTGATGACGTGCACATTATCCACAAAGTGTAAGACCTTTGTTTGCGCTCCACCAGAGCAATGCACCATCCCGTCAATTTGAGAACGATACTTGTCTAGTATTTGTTTGATAACAGGCGCATAAGTACGCGTCGCTGAAAGAACAAGCTTACCCGCAGTTATTTTTTCTCCGGTTTCAACTTCGATTTCATTTGTAAGATCTTGGCTTCCCGCGAAAACTAGTTCGTAAGGAACAGCTGGATCATATGCTTCAGGATATTTTTCAGCTACTTTTTTGTTAAATACATCATGACGTGCAGAAGTTAGTCCATTGGAACCCATTCCGCCATTGTAGGTCTGTTCATAAGTCGCTTTTCCATTGGACGCTAATCCAACAATGACGTTGCCGCCTTTGATACGATGATTTGAAATAACATCTTCACGTTTCATCCGACAGGTTACAGTACTATCCACAATGATGGTGCGAACCAGGTCACCAACATCAGCCGTTTCACCACCAGTAGAATAGATGCCGATTCCCAATTCGCGAAGCTCAGAAAGGATTTCTTCTGTACCATTGATAATTTCCGCAATCACTTCTCCAGGAATGAGGTTTTTATTTCTGCCAATCGTGGAGGAGAGAAGAATATTGTCAACAGCCCCGACACAGAGGAGGTCATCAATATTCATGATGATAGCATCTTGCGCAATACCTTTCCAAACAGAAATATCACCGGTTTCTTTCCAGTATACATATGCCAATGAAGATTTGGTGCCAGCCCCATCAGCATGCATTATATTGCACCATTCTGGATCTCCACCCAAAATATCTGGAATTATTTTGCAAAATGCTTTGGGAAACAGTCCCTTATCTATGTTTTTTATCGCATTGTGCACATCCTCTTTCCCTGCGGATACGCCGCGTTGATTGTATTTTAAATCTGACATCTTACGGCAAAAATAAGCAATAGGACTGAATTAATGAATCTAATTCGTGTAATTTAATCACTTATTATTATACGCCAGTGTTCAATCAAATTTTCGAGATTGCTTTTTGCATTAGCTGGACTTGTGCTTGGTAAACAGCTATAAATAATGCCTGCCTTTTTTTCGAAATGCTTCAGATACAAACTGTATGCTTTTTGTCCATTAAAGATAATATGTTTGATTGAAGTGTGGGTTTCTAGCAGCTCTGCGATCGGATTGGGGCGTTCATTTTGTATGGCTAAATCCATGCTTCCAGGACGAGAGGCTTCAGCACAAACATCCCAAAGACCAATATTGTTTCTAAGTAAGATACCTATCCGGTCGGTATAATTTATTAGCTCCGGTGCATTGAACAGATATTTGATGACTTTCCAAAATCGATTTTGGGGATGCGCATAATATTCATTTTCCACAAGCGATTTATCTCCGGGTAACGAGCCAAGGATGAGGATCTGGGTAGTCGAACTTACTATAGGCTGAAAGGATCTTTTGAGCATAACCAAAAATAGTAATTTTAAAATTTCATTTGACATATGAAAAAAATAATAGTATATTTATGATATTAAAATGATATCAAATATATATTAAAAAATTATGGAAAAACTTATTAAACCTATGTCAGGCTATTTAGCTTTATTGATTGCTGTTTTCTCTTTTGTCGCAGCAATATTTTCATTTGCTAACGTAGAAGAAAGCTCACTGTATGTCGTATTGGGAGTAGTGTTGATGATCGCTACTTTTTTTATTCTGAAAGGATTAATGATCATTAATCCAAATCATTCCCGTGTATTAAATTTCTTCGGAAAATATGTTGGTACAGTAAAAGAGAATGGTCTTTTCTTTGTCAATCCCCTGTATTCGACTATACGGATAAGTCTTCGTTCAGATAATTTGCAGGGCCAGACACTGAAAGTAAATGACAAGATGGGAAATCCTATAGAGATTGGGGCCGTGATTGTTTGGCAAGTAGGAGACACCTATAAAGCCGCCTATGATGTAAGTAATTACACCTCCTATGTGCGTACACAGAGTGAAGCAGCCGTAAGACATTTGGCTGGCAGTTTCCCGTATGATAATCTTGAGGATGAAGGTGCTGAAATTACTTTACGAGAGGGTGGAGATACCGTAAACCATATTCTTGAACAAGAATTGTCGGATCGTTTGGCACCAGCTGGGGTTATTATTAAGGAGGCAAGAATAAGTCATTTGGCTTATGCTTCTGAAATAGCCGGCGCAATGCTTCAAAGGCAACAAGCAGCAGCTATTGTGGCAGCAAGGGCAAAAATTGTGGATGGAGCTGTTGGGATGGTCGAGATGGCCTTAAATAAGTTGTCAGAAAAGGATATCGTAGTGCTAGATAATGAGAAAAAAGCGGCGATGGTCAGCAATTTAATGGTGGTACTCTGTGGAGAGAAAGCAGCGACACCAATTGTGAATACAGGTACGTTGTACCAATAAACGAAATAGAATGGCGGATAAGAAAAACTTTATGCTGCGCTTAGACGATCAAATGTACAAAGCATTAGAAAAATGGGCGGCGGATGAGTTTAGAAGTGTGAATGGGCAGATAGAATATCTTTTACATAAAGCGCTACAAGAAAATAAAAGATTGGGTGCAGAAAAAAAGACTGCTGATAAGAAATAGGATACAATAAGCAACGAAAACTGTACCTTTGGCTTCGCATTTGACAAAGCTAAAGGTACTTTTTGTTTAATGTTTTAACGAAAGAAGATGAAAATTAATCCAGCATATAAGTTATTGGTCGTAAGCACAAGTACAATTTATGGTAGTAAGTTTTTAGAATATATTAAGCACGACTTTGTCGAATTTATTCAGTCAGACGAATTATTGTTTATCCCTTTTGCGAGACCTTCGGGCATCTCATTTGATGCCTATACGGCTAAAGTTCAAGAAGCCTTAACAGATAGGGGGGTAACCGTCTCGGGATTGCACCAGTTCGCGAATATGAAGAAAGCAATTCAAGATGCAAAGGCTATTTTTATTGGCGGCGGGAATACATTTTTACTATTAAAAACCCTTTATGAACTGGATATAGTCCAGCAATTGCGTGTAAAAGTAGCAAAGGGAATTCCATATGTTGGCACATCAGCGGGTTCCAATTTAACAGGGCTGACTATTGGAACTACAAATGACATGCCTATTGTTTATCCGCCCAGCTTTGATGCGCTTGGTTTTTTACCATTTAATATCAATCCACATTATTTGGATCCAGATCCAAAGTCCACACATCGAGGGGAAACGAGAGAAACGCGAATTAAGGAATTTCATCAGCTGAATACGCAGCCCGTCATTGGTTTACGTGAAGGTAGCTGGTTGCATGTAAATAATGGAAAAATACAGCTGCAAGGTGATTTGGCTGCGTTGCTTTTTAGGCCTGGCCTAGAGCCAGTGGAGTTGGCGCCTGGATTAATTAATTTTTAAGCTATTGTAAAATCTATAGCGCTATTAAACCAAATACATCCGTCCACGCAGTATTAGGGGATTTAAGGCTTTATTAGCCCCAATTATCCTTAGAAAAAATAGTATTTCTATTTGTTGGAAATAATACAAAATAAGCTACTTTTGCCCTAAATCCATTAATTATCTTCCAATGGAACAAAATTCAGCATTACACCCAGCCGATATCGCGGAAGAAATCTCGCGTTTAAGCAAAGGCGAACAACATCAGCAATTTATAAATTATCCTTTGGAGGATAGGTTGGAAATCTTTTGTTTTCTTGAATTGGATGTTCAATACACATTGATCAAATCAATGACGGAACATGAACTCTCCGAATTGCTGAATAATTTAAAACCAGATACCCGTAATGACCTATTGTCGGAACTGCCTGATGATTTAATTAAATACCTGATCAATCTTTTAAATGAGCGAGAAAAGCAAATGGCCTTAGAGCTGATTGGTTATAAGGAGGATAGTATCGCCCGTCTAATGACGCCAATGTATGTGCAAGTTCGCCCTTATTATACAGTTGACGACGTCTTTCGACATATTAAGGTGTTTGGAAAAAAGGCTGAAACGCTCAATTTTATTTATGTTGTTGATGAGAAAAACGTGTTGATCGATGATTTGAAAATTGGTCAATTACTGCTATCAGATTCTTCGACAAAGATTTCTGATTTAATTGACTATAATTTTGCAGCGATTAAAGCTTCAACACCAATGGAGGAAGCTTTCGAGATTTTTCAAAAATATGACCGAAGCGCTTTGCCTATCATCACAGAAGCTGGCGTATTAGTCGGAATTGTCACATTCGATGATGTGCTAGACCGAATTGAAGATCGAGACACAGAAGATATACAGCGATTTGGAGGAATGGAAGAACTAGATCTGGCGTATACCAAAACCCCTTTATTACAATTGATTCAAAAAAGAGCCGGCTGGTTGATCATCTTATTTTTTAGTGAGATGCTTACAGCCTCAGCAATGGGTTTTTTTGAAGGGGAATTGGAAAAGGCCGTTGTGCTAGCGCTATTTGTTCCCTTAATTATATCCAGTGGTGGTAATTCCGGATCGCAGGCCGCATCGTTAATTATCCGTGCAATGGCGCTAGGAGAATTAAAGCTTAAGGATTGGTGGTACGTGATGAAGCGCGAAGTCTCGTCAGGTTTGATTCTAGGGGGGATATTGGGGACGATCGGTTTTCTACGGATATTGGCCTGGCATTTTCTAGGTCTGTATGATTATGGTCCCTATTGGATTGCCATTGGTTTTACGGTAGCAGTTTCCCTATTGTTTATCGTTCTATGGGGAACGCTGTCAGGTTCGTTTATTCCATTTATTTTACGTCGGTTCGGATTGGACCCTGCTACAGCGTCGGCACCATTTGTTGCTACCCTGGTGGACGTTTCGGGATTGATCATATATTTTACTGTCGCTGCTTTCTTTTTGCAGGGAAAGTTATTATAGCTCGATGCTAAAGTCAACCATGAAGAGCCTAAATCATACCGCTTACTTTAGGCTCTTTTTACCGAATAATTTCTTTTTCTGTTAGTGAACTTCCTCCACTAAACCATTTATTTATGCCTGCTTTAAAAAGGGCGTTTGTTGAAAGATGCGTTTGTAGTTAAGGCGGTTGCTATTGACTATCGTTATTAAATGTATAGCGCTCGAAAGCACAGATCCTGTTTATAAATTGAGTCTTCGGTAGATTCTTTCCTTTAAACCGCCTTTTTGCGCAATATAAATTCCTTTTTTTCCTGAAAATATAAAAGCGACTATACATGCTATTGCTATAAATGAAATAGGTTGAATCCCAAATAGTTCATAGCCCATGACAATACAGGCGAGGGGCGTATTTGTAGCACCTGAAAATACAGCAACGAATCCCATCGCAGCCAAGAGGGCGACTGGAAGCGGAATAATCATGCTTAATGCGCTTCCTAAAGTTGCTCCGATAAAGAAAAGTGGCGTGACTTCTCCACCTTTAAAGCCAGCAGAAAGGGTGAAAGTTGTTAAAAGCAATTTGATGATAAAATCATAATAGTTCGACTGATTTACAAATGCATTCTGAATTGTTGGAATACCAAGTCCAATATAGCTGTTGATGTGAAATAAAGTAATAATGATTACCAAAATAATACCACCTAACGCCGGTTTAAGCAGCGTGGATTTAATCCGTTTGAATTGCAGACTAAAGAAGTCACCACTCCATCTAAAAAGCCATGCAGTAATACCAAATAGGATGCCTGCGATAAGGCTAAATCCAATATTGGTCAAGGATAGTGCGGGAATAGCCCCATGAATTGGATAATGAGTGTGTGGGATATTCCACAATTGACAGCTGAAATTCGCTAAATAAGCGGTGAATAAACAGGGAAGAATACCAAAATGCCTTTTTTTTCCAATAAGTAAAACTTCCAGTCCAAATATCGTTCCGGCAAGGGGAGTGCCAAAGACAGCCGCAAAGCCAGCGGTGATTCCGATAGATATCAATATACGGCGTTCAGTTTTATCGAAGTCAAACCAGCGATTGAGCTGATCGGAAATCGCTCCTCCAATCTGTACAGCTGTTCCTTCACGGCCTGCCGAGCCGCCAAACAAGTGAGTCAACAAAGTGCCGAATAAAACTAAAGGGGCCATAATAAGGGGGATGCGGCGCTGAGGATGAAGGTATTCTTCAATGAGCAGGTTATTCCCTTTGCTTGATGTATTACCCCAATACGTATAGGATAACGCGATAACTAGTCCCGCTAAAGGAAGGCCATAAATTATCAAAGGATGAGCTTCTCGGTAATGCGTTACCCAATTGAGGGAAAAGAGAAAAAACGCACAAATAGATCCTACGATACAACCTATCACACTACAGGAGATAAGCCATTTAAGAAAAAAATGAAGATTGCTTTGATTTAAATGTATTATAGCCATCACTCTACACTTTATATAAAATTGTCTTTTTATATTAAAATAGTAGACGTCATCAGCTTCTTAAGGCGGTTCAGGGCAGACATCATTGCCATATGTAATTCAAATTTACAAAAAGCGAATGATAATAACAACCCAACCAGCGATCATAAGCAATCCGCCAAGTGGCGTAATCGGACCAAGAAACTTAAGATTCTTCCTCCAATACTCGGCGAACGATAAAAAATAGATACTTCCGGAAAATAAGATAGTTCCCAAAGTGAAGAGATAAAATGCAACTCTTTCAGATTGATATTCAAAGGAAAGATTAAATCCCAAAGCCAATAGGGTTAGCGCAGTATACATTTGATAGCGAACGCCTACTTCAAACGACTCGATCTTCTCAGCTGATAAGATTTTTTTGAATGCATGGGCTCCAAAAGCACCGAGGATAATAGCAATACCACCAAGTAGGGCGGCTGTGATAATAACAAAATTTTGCATGCCTAAATTCACTAAATTGAGGGTTTGATCATATCAATATGTAGAATTCCATAATCGGGGTAGGGGTCGGAAATTTGTTTAAATCCTAGCTTTTCGTAAAAAGATTTTAAATGAAATTGCGCACCTATCTGTATCTCGCCTGCACCAAACTCTTCGTAGAGAATGGTAATCGACTGATTCATTAATTGTTGACTTAGTCCTGTTCCACGAGCCTGCTCTGCGACAATGACCCGTCCAATGGACGCTTGTGGGTAGGAAAGCCCGGGGGGAACCAATCTGGTGTATGCCATAATTTGATCATTTTGCTCCGTCCAAAGATGAAGACAAGCGAAATCTTTATCGTCCAATTCAGGGTATAAGCATTTTTGCTCCAAAACAAAAACATCCATTCGAAGCTTTAAGATGCGATACAATTCTTTCGTATTGAGTTGGTCAAATTTCTTGAGATTCCATTGAAAATCCATAATTGAAATAAAAAAAGAGTCAAATTAAATCGATATATCAGGGAAGACATACCCGATTTAATTTGACACTAGTGATTTGAAAACTTTTATGCGAGAAGACTTTTAACGACTTCAGAGATTGTTTTGCCATCAGCTTGTCCTGCAAGCTTTTGATTTGTTGCTGCCATTACTTTACCCATATCTTTAATGGAAGAAGCCCCTGTTTCAGCGATAATTGCTTTGACGACGGTCTCAACTTCTTCTTTACTTAATTGTTTGGGTAGGTAAGTCTCAATTACTTTTTCTTCCTCGACTTCAATTTCATACAGATCTTCACGGTTTTGCGTCTTATAAATTTCAGCAGATTCGCGACGTTGTTTGACAAGTTTTTGTAACACTTTAATCTCCGCCTCCTGGCTAAGATCTTCTGCATGACCTTTTTCTGTTTTCGCTAAGAGAATTGCTGCTTTAATTGCTCGTAAACCACGTAATTTTGCCGTGTCTTTTGCGATCATTGCTGCCTTAATGTCTTGATTTATTTGTATTTCTAATGACATGATATTTAATTTATTTTCGATTGACAATGGTGCCCGTAGCTTGTGCAGTAGGCATTATTAATAGATCGTTGATATTGACATGCACAGGTCTAGTAATGACAAAAAGGATGGTTTCGGCAATGTCTTTTCCTGTTAGGGGTTGCACACCATTATACACATTTTTAGCTTTTTCGCGATCTCCGTGGAAACGAACTTCTGAAAACTCCGTCTCGACCATTCCAGGGTCGATGGACGTTACTTTAATTCCTTGAGGCAGCAAGTCAATGCGCATGGCTTTGGTCAACGCATCAACAGCATGTTTAGTGGCGCAGTATACATTTCCATTCGGATAAACTTCTTTTCCTGCAATAGATCCCAAATTGACAATATGAGCACCGTTTCCAGCATCCATAAGTGGTATTACAGATTTACTCACATAGAGTAAGCCTTTTATATTCGTATCAATCATTCTATCCCAATCTCCGATATCTCCATTTTGAATCGGATCCAATCCTTGGCTCAAACCCGCATTGTTGATTAGAATATTTATATTTTTCCACGCTGAAGGTAGACCATCAATTTGATGGGCAACCTGCTCTGCATCTCGAACATCAAGTTCAAAAATATGGATTTGAATTGTCGGGTAGGCAGCAAGAAGAGTATCTTTTAATTTTTCTAAACGATTTAGCCTACGGGCGCAGAGTAAAAGATTGTAGCCCTCTTTCGCTAGTAGCTCAGCGCAGGCCTGACCGATTCCAGAACTTGCTCCTGTGATAAAAACTGTTTTAGTCATATATTCTCACTCTTTGATAATAAAATGTAATTAGATCAACTCAAACAATAGTAGCAGCATTGCGCTATTTTGTAGCAATGTAAATCGTACAGATACCGAATGTTTGCGGTCTAACAATAGTTTCATTGAAACCTGCCTTTTTGTTGATAGCAACGAATTTTTGTCCATCCGGAAATTGAGCAACAGATTCTGGTAGGTATTCATACGCGCTGGAATCTTTTGAAAAAAATTTTCCAATGGTCGGCGTGATAAACTTGAAATAAAAATTGTAGAGTTGCTTAATGGGGAATTTTTTAGGATTTGAAAATTCTAAAATGACAGCCTTTCCACCTGGTTTTAATACGCGGTAAATATCTGACAGCCCCTTTTCTAAATTTTCAAAGTTTCGGACTCCGAAAGCTACTGTGACAGCGTCGAACGTGTTATCTTCAAACTGAAGCCTCTCAGAATCACCCAGTGCAACTTCAAATTGATTGCCCAAGCCCTTACTGGTTATCTTCTTCTTAGCCACCTCAAGCATTCCTTGGGATATATCAACTCCGATAATCTTTTTTGGATTCAAGATTTTAATTGATTCCAATGCAAAATCACCGGTTCCTGTCGCTACATCCAACATCAGTTGCGGTTTTATGGATTTCAAAGCGTTGATGGCTTTTTTGCGCCAGATAATGTCGATTCCCAAAGACAGAAAATGGTTTAAGAAATCATAGGAATGGGAAATGTTATCAAACATATCTGCTACCTGTTTTTTCTTCCCATCCTTGGTGTCTTTATAGGGTTTTAATGTTGAGGAGTCGTGCGTCATTTTACAAAGATACGATATATGAATATTTTTTAGTGCTTAAAAAGGGATTTGTTTTATGCAAAAGTGAGTTTGTTTCGATGATAGTGGCAGCTATTGATTTATTCAATATCATTTTGCTTATTCACAATAACTTAAGTTATTAACATTTATTAATGTACTGGTTTTTAGTGTTATTTTTTTGTTTTCAACATTTTTTCAACAGTACATGTTGAAAACTGTCGGTATAAAACTGTGTTCTTCAAAGCTTTTTGAGGTTTAGATGCTGTTCTTTAAATTTTGCTGTGTGTAACTATGCATGGTGGTGAATTTTATTTTTTATACATTTGTTATCCTATCTAGAATTTGTAAGGATAGCAAAGCTATATTTCTGATATAATATCATGATGAACGACAGTAATTTTGAAGCGAATAATACGGATAATAACAAACGGGGAAGTTATGGTGAGCGCCGTACCAAATTAAATAATTTGGTGAGCGGTTTGGGCAAACTTCCGCCGCAGGCAGTAGATTTAGAGGAGGCTGTTTTGGGTGCTTTAATGCTTGAAAAGAATGCGCTGAGTGAGATTATCGATATTCTGAAACCGGAATCGTTCTATAAGGAATCACATCAAAAGATCTTTGAAGCGATTTTTGGTCTTTTTCAAAAAACTTCCCCAATTGATATTTTAACCGTTACTTCTGAACTTAGACGGATGGGCGCCCTTGAGATGGTCGGTGGTGCTTATTACATTACACAGTTGACGGATCGAGTCGTATCGGCTGCTAATATTGAATATCACGCACGTATCATTTCTCAAAAATATATTCAACGCGAACTTATTAAAGTTTCGACCGAAATTATTAATAGTTCATATGATGAGACCTCAGATATTTTCGATCTTTTAGATCATGCTGAGAAAAGCTTATTTGATATCGCGCAGAATAATCTACGACGAGATTCGAGAAAGATGGATGATATTATGCGTGAAGCGATTTCAAATCTTGAAATGCTTCGAGATCGTACTGATGGTCTGACGGGTGTACCTTCAGGCCTAACTGCATTGGATCGAATGACCTCAGGGTGGCAACCTTCTGATCTTGTAATTATTGCGGCACGTCCAGCCATGGGAAAGACGGCATTCGTACTTTCCGTTGCACGTAACGCCGCTGTGGAGCACGGCAAAGCAGTTGCTGTATTCTCGTTGGAGATGTCATCGGTTCAGCTAGTCAATCGTCTTATCGCCGGTGAAACCGAAATTGAGCAAGAAAAATTGAAAAAAGGAAATCTAGCTGATCATGAATGGCAACAATTACATTCGCGAATCGGACGGTTGACTGATGCGCCTATTATTATTGATGATACTCCGGCATTGAATGTGTTTGAATTTAGAGCAAAATGTAGGCGTCTAAAAGCACAATACGACATTCAAATGGTGATTGTCGATTACTTGCAGTTGATGCACGGAAAAGCTGAAGGTAAAGGTGGTGGTAACCGTGAACAAGAGATTGGTAGTATTTCTCGTGCGTTGAAGTCTGTTGCAAAAGAATTAAATATTCCTGTGCTTGCATTGTCGCAATTGAGTCGTGCGGTGGAATCAAGGCCAGGTAATAGCAAACGTCCTATGTTATCCGATTTAAGGGAGTCTGGATCTATTGAGCAGGATGCGGATATGGTACTTTTCTTATATAGACCAGAATATTACGGCTTAACAGAAGATGAAGAAGGGCGTCCTACCGCTGGTGTCGGCGAAGTTATTATCGCCAAGCATCGTAATGGTGAGACCGGAATTGTTCCACTTCGTTTTGTCGGTAAATTTGTAAAGTTTGTGGATTTAGAAGATGAGTTTTCTGGTATGGGTGGGGGCGATGGATTCGGTGATGCACCTGCTACATTTTCTGCTTCGGCATTGAACCCATCACCAAACTTTGCTGATGATTTTAGTGCTGGAGGTTTCAGTGGCGGTATTACCATGCCATCTCGAATGAATGATATGCCCGATGATGCACCATTTTAGTGATTAATTTTACATATGTATTCCTAATAATAAAAAACCGAATGATTTAAATTCGGTTTTTTAGTTTAAAACGGTCATGCGCCTTATACTGCTTATGTGGGGGGAGGCTTGTTATCGAGGTAGGGTATGAGTATCCGTCAATTGTCTGTATATGCTGTGGTTTATTTGATACACTTGTTAAATGCAGAATAGATGAAAAGTGAATGAAGATAGGAACAATCGGAGTGAACAATTCTTGCCTTTTTGATTGGCTTTATTTTAAATAAATTAGAACTTTACTTAATTTGTACACATACCCAATTTATTAAGATTTTAGGGCTTGGCTAAATGTTGTGATCCGATTTAAAAGTGTCGGAAACAAGACAAGCGCTATTTTATTGCAACACTTATAAAATGTCTAGATGAAGATAACATTACTTTGCATAGGTAAGACGGATGAAAAATACCTGCTTGAGGGAATTGAAAAATACACTAAGCGATTAAAGTTTTATGTCAACTTTAGTATTGTTGTTCTTCCCGATATCAAAAATGTTAAGAGTCTTTCTGCTGAACAGCAGAAAGACAAGGAAGCCCTTTTGATTTTAAAGCAACTGCAGCCCCAGGATTTTGTTGCTCTGTTGGATGAACATGGAAAAGAATTTAGGTCCTTAGAGTTTTCTGCTTATCTGGAGAAGATGATGATACAAAGTGTCCAACATCTGGTGTTTGTCATTGGAGGGCCTTATGGTTTCGATCAAAAAATTTATGATCGAGCGAAGTCAAAAATCTCGCTATCCAAAATGACATTTTCCCACCAAATGATAAGATTGTTTTTTACAGAGCAGCTATATCGAGCTTTTTCCATCATGAAGGGCGAGCCTTATCATCACGAATAATATGGAAAAAAGTTGTTAACTTCATCATGAATAAAAACAAGCTTATGAATTTGCCAAATAAACGAGATTATCACTATAAAAGTGACGAAGGAGAGAAAAATAGCCAATTGAATAAATACATTATGATTGCTTGTATCGTTATAGTAATCATATTGGCATTTTTTTTCGCATAGGTTGATACCTCGCCATACGGATGTTAGTAAAAGAAATAAATCTCTTACTTAATATCCGTATGGAGGATATCAGCAGATGATTTTAATAAAATTTAATTGAAGTATTTAAGCTAGAACGCTTAAATTTTTGGAGAAGGTTGGCAGGTTTTGCGCGTTCTTTTTGGCGTAGTGTTGTTTACGAATCCCCAATTAGTCATGTAGAACGACAAGGGATTGATCTCTAATAATTTTTTCATTTTTTCTTTTTTAACCATATAATAATTTATTGATACACTATGTATAATATCAATAATCGAGCCAAATTCTATTATTTGCCATTTTTGGCTAAATAACTACCTCTCTACTGCGGCTATTTGTGAATATAATTCAAGTCTAATTGAAAAAAGCAGCCCCGTGGGAAAGGGCTGCTTTAGATTAGTGCATTTATTTTTTATCAATTTTATATAATTTTCCGAGGTCTGTTATAGCATACAAAGCACCATCTTGACCCTGTGTAATATCTCTAAATCGCTGTCCTTCATTACCTAATAGACGCTCTTCCCCAACCACCTTGTTATCCTTTAGTATAATTCTAGCAATATGCATGCTGCTTAGTCCGCAAATGAAGAGATTATTCTTCCATTCTGGAATGTTTTGCCCAGTATAGAAAGTAATTCCACTCGGAGAGAGGACAGGATCCCAGTAATAAACGGGTTGTTCTAATCCATCTTTTTGCTGTATACCCTCACCAACTTTATCCCCTTTATATTCTATGCCATACGTAATCGTTGGCCAGCCATAATTCTTACCAGATTCAATTCTATTCAATTCATCACCTCCACGTGGGCCAAATTCCGTTTCCCAAAGATCGCCAGTTTCTGGATGTAAGGCGAGTCCCTGAGGATTGCGATGCCCATAGCTGAGAATTTCAGGACGTGCATTCGATTTGCCCAAAAATGGGTTCCCTTGGGCAGGTTTTCCATCGGTGGTAATACGTAAAATCTTTCCTAATGCTGCATTTAAATCTTGCGCCAGAGGTCTTGTAACCAAATCAGACCTCTCGCCTGTGCTGACAATAATATTTCCATGTTTGTCAAATATAATGCGTCCGCCATAATGCAAGTTGCCTTTGTGAGCAGGAGTGGCTTGATAGATCACCTTAGCACCTTCTATGGATTTTTCGTCGGCCGATAGTTTTCCCTTTGCAACAGCAGTTAATGTTCCGGCGGCTGTATTATCGGAAAAAACCCAATATACCATACGGTTTGACTCGAAATTTGGATCAAGTCGTACCCCCAAAAGTCCTCCTTGCCCACTGCTATTGACCTGAGGTAAACCCTTGATTGGTTCACTTAATTTCCCTTCTGCTGTTACAATTCGGAAATCGCCCTCTTTCTCTGATATCAATAATCGGCCATCAGGCATTGCGGTGATGCCCCAAGGTGATTTTAATCCCTCTGCAATCACTTTACCGTCATAAGGTGTGGTGGTTTTTGCACCCTGAATTCTAGTTTGTCCTGCAAATGCCGGTTTATAATTTGTGTTTCCCTTTTGAGTTTCTACAGCAGGATAGCTTGTTGTATCCATCGGAGCATTCGCACTACTATCCGAACCTGAGGTCGAATTGGCAGGGCTTGAATGGCATGCCGTCAATCCTAATGATACTGTTAAAAGGCTTATAGTCAATTTGGTTTTCATTATTTGTAAGTTGTTTTGGTTTGATTATCGATTTGAAGATATTAAAAATTAACGAAATATTATTTTACGGGAATGTAATATTATAAATAGGATTACAGCCTATCCCAATGAAGACGGATAGATCGATCCTTTAACAGATGATTACAACTCGTCAAGACACTATTTTCCCGAAAGGCAACTGTTTACAATCTGCTGTAGTTCACTATCCTTGTTGACGTAATAGTCACTAATATCCAGAATCGTATTGGTGTTTAAATTATACGTACATACAGGAAGGTAGTTGGGTTCTGCAGAGGTTTCCAACGTTTTAAAATACTCCGCACTTTCCTGAATACTTGAAAACTCTTTAGATTCGCAATGCTGTGTTTCCTGATTATATGCAATGGTTATAAAGTTCTTTTTCATATTATCCACCTTTTAACAGAATAACGAAAATTGCGAAGTAAAAGTTTTAGAAATTTTTCAATTTAAAAATTATTGCCTCCTATTTTATCAAACGGTGATATGGCTGGCATCTATTGACTGTCCAAAAAATATCTTTGCTTTGCTTTCAAAATCTAGCGGATCATCGGTCGTATAAAACGCCAATTGTTCCTTTTGGGAACAAATCGTCTCAATTTCTTCATGTCTATTAAGATAGTCTTTTAGGCTAGCCGCGACAATAGGGCCTTGAGAGATGATCTGTATATGGTTTGGTACATATTTCTTGATTACAGGCAATAATAGGGGGTAGTGCGTGCAGGCAAGCACTATGGTATCAATCTGAGCCGACTGATGTAAAAGTTCCCGTATATCCTTTTCGACAAAATAATGGGCGCCTTCGGTATTGATTTCATTGTTTTCCACTAGGGGCACCCAAAAAGGGCAGTCGTGCTGAAAAACCTCAATTTCAGGGTTAAATTTGTGAATTTCTATTTTATAGGATTCTGATTTTACTGTCCCTGTAGTGGCTAAAATACCAATTTTATTGGTTTTGGTAAAATTATGAACCATTTCGGTAGTGGGTCTAATTACTCCAAGTACTTTCTTTCCAATGGGAAGATCGTTTTGTTGAATGGTTCTTAATGCTTTAGCTGAAGCTGTGTTACATGCCAGTATAACAAGGTTACATCCGAGGTCAAATAGTTTAAAAACACATTGTTTGGTGTAATTATAAACAGTCTCAAACGAGCGTGTACCATAGGGAACACGGGCATTATCACCTAAATAGATATAATCATATTGAGGCAAAAGGTGTTGAATTTCTTTGAAAACGGTGAGACCGCCATAACCAGAATCAAAAATGCCAATAGGACCGGGAGCTTTTAAATTATTCATAACATACTGTTATAAGTTCCTTCACTTATAACAGTATGTTACAAGATTCAGATTTATTGAAGCAAAGATGGTTTCTCTTTATATATTTTCCAAATTAATTCGCCAAATAATGTATTCGTCCAGGCAAACCAATGTCTTGTGAACTTTTTAGGATCGTCTTTATGGAAAGATTCGTGCATAAAGCCGGTTCCACCATGAGTATTTATCAAAGTCTTAATGCAGTTACGAATCTCCTCATCATTCGTCGAGGTCTGTGCCCGCATGATAATGGACATCGGCCAGATCATATCTCTGCCTATGTGAGGACCACCAATACCTTCCGCTGCGGTTCCTTTGAAAAAGAATGGATTTTTATCGGACAGCACAAAGTTACGGGTACGTTGATAAACTTCATTATTAATATCGACAGCTCCTAAGTATGGTAAGGCCAGTAAGCTGGGTATATTGGCATCATCCATCATCAGATGACTCGAAAACCCGTCCACTTCGAAGGCATATATACGACCTAGTGTTGGGTGATCGATGATGCCGTACTTATTTACTGCTGCTTCTACCTCGTTTGCAAGTGCTTCCATTTTATCGGCGAGTGCCTGTTCATTTTTGACTTTTTTCAATATCTCTGCAGATTGCCTAAGACTCACAATTGCAAACAAATTGGAGGGAATCAAAAAGGAGAAAATGGTAGAATCGTCTGAAGGTCGAAAACTAGAACAGATCAATCCAACTGGATTCACAGGATACCCATAACCATCAACCTGCAATGTATCTGATCCTCTTGAAGTAGTGCGCTCAAATTTATAAGGACCGAGACTGTCTTTTCGTTGTTGCTCAACGAAAGTTTGATATATTTTATGTTGGGCGTCCAGCCATTCCTCATTAAATGGACTACTGTCTTTGGTTTCTTTCCAGTAATGATAGGCTAATCGAATTGGATAACACAACGAATCGATTTCCCATTTCCGTTCATGAATCCCAGGTTTCATGTCGGTATGATCGCTAAACCATTCGCCCTTTTTGGTTGGATCATTATAAAATGCATTGGCGTAGGGGTCAATATTGATGCATTTACTCTGCTTTTGGATTAGTCCAACAATCAGATCCTGTAATTTTTTATCCTTTTTCATAAAGGGAAGATAGGGCCATACTTGCGCACTGCTATCACGTAACCACATGGCGTCTATATCTCCTGTAATGACGTACGTGTAGTTTCTTCCATTTTGTACATAAGGGAAAACTGTGGTGTCAAGGGTATTGGGAAAACAGTTATTAAATAACCACGACAGCTCCTTATTTTTAACATTTTTCTGAAATTCTACAATAGCATCCTCTATTACTTTACTCGAAAAAAGCCTCTTCTCTTTGACGGTACGCACTTTAGGAAAAGAATGTTCTTGAGCAAATGAAAATTTGCTGGTAAGTGCACCCGCGGTTAACAGGCTTGCGTTTTGGATAAATGTTCTGCGCTTCATGCTTATTAGGACTGTTTATTTATGATATAAGGTTATTTACTAACATGCAAGATATAAATATTTTTGAATAAAAGGAATAGCAAATACGATTTAGCATTTTAAAATTGACCAAAGATGTGAATTAAGTCATTTTTATTCGGTTAATTTGCGTTTAGGAATGCATTTTGCTATAAAAAACAATCTTTTAAAAAATTTTATGAGGCTTAATATAACAAAAAACAATAATTTACTTCGATTGACGTTGGCAAGCATTGGAGTAGGCGTTTCCTTAGGAGCTGTTGCCCAAATTAAGAGCCAGCCTTATTCGTATCATTTTTATCAGAAAATGAACGATGCAGTTTATTCTACGGAAACCAGGATCCATACTTCTGCTAAACCCTTCGTCATTAAAGACTCTTTATTGTTAGCCAAGTTTGATTCAATTCAATCCAACAAACCCGTGTCTTCGTCCAACTGGTTTATGCGCAAGATTTTTAATGAACATCTTGTCCAAGTCGACAAGGACGATTATACATTCTATGCTGATTTTTTACCAGATCTTTATATTGGAAAAGATATGCTAGGAGATAAACGGCGTACTTGGATGAATAGTAGAGGATTTCAGGTGGGTTTAAATGTTGGGAACAAATTTACTTTCAATACGTCAGCATTTGAAAGCCAGGCAGTTTTTCCTAAGTATCTGGATGACTACATTGTTGCGAATAAAGTTGTTCCTGGTCAAGGAAATACGAAATTTCAGTCTAAAAATAAAATGGACTGGATGTATGCGACAGCGAGCATGACTTATGATGCACATAAATATATCCAGGCCACTTTGGCTTACGACAAAAACTTTATTGGAGATGGTTATCGTTCGATGCTTTTGTCCGACTTTTCTTCCAACTATGCACATCTTAAATTAACCGGAACAATAGGAAATGTTCAATACACTTCAATTTGGGCCTATATGAACGATCCGACACACCCTAGACAAGATTTAACGGGCACATATCCTATGGAGGGGCAAAATAACACCCGCTTGGGAGATGGAAAGAAATGGGGGGCCTTTCAATATTTGGATTGGAATGTAACCAATAAATTATCTGTAGGTTTTTTCCAATCCGTTGTTTGGGCCGCGCAGGATGAAGGAGGAAGAAGAGGTTTTGATTTTAGTTATCTGAGTCCAGTTATCTTTATTCGTCCTGTCGAAAGTAATAATACGACTTCGCCGGATAAAATGTTTTTGGGCTTAACTTCCAAATATAAGCTTCCATATCGATTGACAGCATATGGCCAGTTCCTGTTAGGAGAGTTTACGGCGAAAGAATTTTTTGCAGGAAATGGATACGCACATAATAAATGGGGTGCACAGCTTGGCGTAAGAGGGTATGATATGTTTGGCGTAAAGAATTTAAACTTTCTAGCCGAATACAATACGGCTAGACCATATACCTACGCGCACTTTAAATCGTATTCAAACTATAGTAACAACGCCGAGCCATTGGCGCATCCAAAAGGGGCAAACTTTAGAGAGCTTGTTGGACTGGTTAATTACGCATGGGACAGATGGGACTTTTCATTGCAGGGAATGTTTACTCAAAATGGGCTGGATCTACCCGACGGAAGTAATATGGGGGGAAACATCTTTCAGTCCTATAATACAATACCAAACTTATATGGCAATCATATTGCACAAGGTATAAAGAATAATATCTATTATGCAGACGCTAAGGCAGCCTATGTACTTAATCCAAAGTATAATCTTCGTCTAGAACTCGGATACACCCAACGTTATGCAAAAGCGAAATACGAAACGCCTATCGTCAATAAATCTGGCGTGATCTCATTCGGCCTTCGCTCAAGTTTCCGGGCAATTTATAATGATTTATAACAATGATATTCCGATGAAAAAAATCCTTATACTGAATGGCCCAAATTTGAATTTATTGGGTGTAAGAGAAAAATCAATTTATGGTAGCCAGGATTTCCTTAGCTATTTTGAGGAGCTTAAACAGCAGTTTGAAAGTTTGCAACTACACTATTTTCAAAGCAACTCAGAAGGAGGCCTAATCGATAAGATCCACGAGGTTGGTTTCGAGTTTGATGGAATTGTATTGAATGCCGGAGCGTATACACATACTTCCGTTGCGATTGGTGATGCGATTGCAGCTATTACAACACCTGTTATAGAGGTCCATATCAGTAATGTCCACCAAAGAGAAGAATTCCGCCATCACTCGTTTCTAGCGAAGAATTGTAAAGGCGTAATTTGTGGTTTTGGTTTGGACAGCTATCGATTAGGCATCGAAGCTCTTATCAAATAGAAAAGCGGGAATTTCCCGCTTTTCTATTTGATAATTAAGACGCTGCTCTAACCAATAAGACTTCTAATTTGGGCTTCGTCCGCTCTGATCTGCGCTTTCATTGCTTCTAAGGAGTCGAAACGTTCGTCATGACGGATAAAGTGAAGGAATTTTACGCGTAGTGTTTTACCGTAAATATCCTGATCGAAATCAAATAGGCTGATTTCGATAGCTCGGTTCATGCCATCCACGGTGGGTCTAGTTCCTATATAACCCATACCTTTGGCAATTGAAACAGGGCTTTCTTCCTTGTATTCACCAGTAGTAATGTTTTGGATGTGATTGTAGATATGTACCTCAACTGCATATATACCATAGGCTGGTATAAGTTTATGCGGTTCGTGAACCTGTAAGTTTGCCGTAGGAAATCCGATCGTACGTCCGATTTGGTCGCCTCTAATCACAGTGCCTGTCAATTCAAAAGGATAACCCAAATATAGATTTGCCGTTTTTATGTCACCCTTTATTAGTGCTTCGCGCACCCGTGTTGAAGATACGGCAATATCATTTATATCCTGCTCGGGGATTTCGTCGACACTGTAATCAAATATGGAAGCAAACTGTTCTAAATCACCCATACTACCCTTTCGATCCTTTCCGAAATGGTGATCGTAGCCTATCACAATTTTTTTGGTGCCGAGTTTTCCTACAAGAACATTACTAATATATTCTTCTGGAGTTTGATTGGAAAAATCACGGGAAAAGGGAATGATAATCAAATGGTCAATGCCAACTTTACTCAACTGACTGACCTTTTCTTCGATATCGTTGATTAAGCGTAAGCTATCATCATCTGGATTGATAATCAACCGAGGGTGTGGAAAAAAAGTAAGCAAAATTGTCTCCCCATTGATTTTATGAGCAGCTTCCTTTAAGTGGGCCAATATTTTTTGGTGGCCAATATGAACACCGTCAAAAGTGCCGATGGTTACAACTGCATTTTCAATAGGTGAGAAATCATCTAAACTTCTGTAGATTTTCATTTATAGGAGTTTTTGCAAAAATAAGATAAAGAATCAATAAAACGGTTTGGTAAAGTTATTTAATGATCTCTTTATGACGTTTTATTTCCGCGATAAGTTTTTCTAAATTCCAGGCATTTTCTACTGAATAATCCCCACTTTTGGTGCGCCTCAAAGAACTTAGATGTGATCCACTCTGTAAGGATTTTCCGAAGTCATAGGCCAGAGATCTAATGTATGTTCCCTTTGAACAGGATATGCGAAAATAAACGTTGGGGAGCTCGATCTTTTCAACAAGAAAGCTATTGATTCGAACTTGACGGGATTTTATTTCAACCTCTTCGCCACGGCGTGCCTTCTCATAGACACGTTCGCCATTGATTTTTATAGCCGAATGAGCAGGCGGAAATTGTTGAATTTCGCCTTCAAATGCTTTCGCAGCTTGCAGTATCATGTCATCTGTAATATGATCGATAGGAAATGTTTCGTTAATTTCTGTTTCCAGATCATAGGAAGGCGTTGTGGCACCCAAAGTAATGGTTCCAGTATATTCTTTGTCTTCGGCTTGGTAACTATCTATTTTCTTTGTGAATTTGCCTGTGCAGACGATAAGTAAACCGGTCGCAAGCGGATCTAAAGTTCCTGCGTGACCGACTTTTAATTTTAACGGCTTGATGGAGTTTCTGATTTTACCAACCACATCAAAACTAGTCCAAGTTAAAGGTTTATCAATCAACAACATTTCTCCTTCAGCAAAATGAAACTTCGCTGAGTTTTCACTAACCTCTATATTTTCCATCAAAAGATTTTAAATAATTTGTAAACTATGACCCGAAAGTAGGAGGGCAAGAATAATAACACCGACGATTATTCGATACCATCCAAATGCTTTAAAACCGTATTTAGTCAAGAAGCCGATAAAAGACTTAATCGCAACGATTGCGACAACGAAACCAATTAGATTACCTATAATAAGCAAATTAAGCTCTTCGCCATTAAACGTGTTCCCTTCTTTAAAGAACTTTAGCAGCTTTACAGCAGAAGCACCAAACATCATCGGCAAGGCAAGGAAGAAGGAAAATTCTGCAGCAGCTTTACGTGTCAGTTTTTGGGTCATACCACCGATAATTGTACTGGCAGATCTTGAAGTACCAGGGATTAACGCAAGGCATTGATATACACCAATCATAAAAGCTTGTTTGTACGAAACTTTGTCGGAATCTTCTACGGTTGGCTTGTTAAACCACCTATCGACAAAAAGTAACACTACGCCGCCCACGACCAACATGACCGCGACCATTAGAGGACTTTCCAATAGGGCGTCAATATAATCGTTGAAGAGCAAGCCCAACACTGATGCTGGAATAGCCGCAATGATCAATTTATAGTAAAATGAGAGCGATTTAAAAAAACGTTTGTAGTATAATACCAGAACGGACAATATCGTTCCCATCTGGATGACAATCGTAAATAACTTGACAAATGCCGAGGGTTGGATACCCATTAAGGCAGTGGCTATGATCATATGACCTGTCGAAGACACAGGCAAAAACTCCGTTAATCCTTCAATGATAGCAAGGATGATAGCTTCAATAATAGACATCTGTTAGAATTAAGATTATGCTTTAATTGGATTTGTTTTTGGGACGGTATAAAATTGCTGCAAAACCTATTGCAAAACCGAGAACAACAACAATCGGTGCCAAAGTAATCTTGGTAAAGCTATAGATATCGGTTTCACCGGACATCAATGTAAAGCCAATGATTACAACCAATACGCTAGCTATAAACAGTTGGTAATTTATTTTGGAGAATACAAACGAACCTTTATTGACTGATTCGGTAGATTTCTTTATTTGAGCCATTTTTTTATCTGTATAAATCGTTAGATTGTGCCTTTAAGTACTTTGTTACAGCGAAATAAGTGCTAAGTCCCGAAATGAGAATCCCAATGAGGATTACTCCTAAAAATATTACAGCAAATTCAAACCAATTGCGTAAAAATACCAGTTCGGGTATCTGCTGTTGCGCAAACTTCAAGGTTAAAATAAGCAGTAGAATCGCGATCAAGGAACCGAGTAAACCATGAATAATACCATAAGTTATAAATGGTTTACGGATAAAGTTTTTAGTAGCTCCGATGAGCTGCATACTTTTAATTAAGAAACGTTGCGAGTATATAGCAAGACGTATCGTGTTGTTAATTAAAGCTACGGCGATAATTAGCAGGATAACAGCAAATGCCAATACAATCATCCCTATGATCCGAACATTTTTGTTCACCATGTCAATCAGAGACTCCTGATAAACCACTTCTTTAATTTTATTATTTTTAGAGATCTTCTCAATAAAAGTTTTAATACTATCTGTATTGGCATAATTCTCTTTCATATAAACATCCAAAGAAGGTAAAAGAGGGTTATGCCCCAGATACTGTACAAAATCTTCGCCAAGGTCTTCCTTTAGATTTTTTGCCGCTAACTCTTTACTGATATATTCGGTACGGAGCACATAGTTATCTTTTTCGAGGTCTTTTTGCAATGAAAGAACATCACCTTCGCTCGTGCCATCGTTCACGATGACATTTAAGACAATATTTTCCTTAACGTATTTCGAAAGATTTTTAGCATGCACCAAGAGTAATCCCAACATACCTGTTACCAATAACACCAGAGCGATGCTGATAACCGTAGATACATATACAGATTTTGTTTTTCTTTTTTGTGTGCTTAATTCGTATTCTGACATAATAAGCGAAAATTTATTTGCGAAAGTAACTATTTGAGTGGAAGATTTCGAATTAATCTTGTAATTACTTTGATAAAAATCAATCCGAACCCCGTTTTCTATCTATGTTTAATTAACTTTTCAATACTATAATTTATTGTTCAAACTACAAAACTTTTATCACATTTCAGTATTAAATCGTAATTTCGCCAGTCATAAAAATTCCTTAAGAATAAAAATGGAGTATAATCACAAATCATTAGAGAAAAAGTGGCAAAAATTTTGGGCGGATCATCAAACGTACAAAACGTCTGATACGCAACAAAAGCCAAAATACTATGTATTGGATATGTTTCCTTATCCTTCCGGAGCGGGGTTGCACGTTGGTCATCCGCTGGGCTATATTGCTTCGGATATCTTTTCAAGATATAAACGTTTAAAAGGTTTTAATGTATTGCATCCAATGGGCTATGATTCTTTTGGTCTTCCTGCGGAGCAATATGCGATTCAAACTGGCCAGCATCCTGCCGTAACGACCGAAGTCAATATCAACCGTTATCGGGAACAGATGGATAACATTGGATTCTCTTATGATTGGAGCCGCGAAGTACGTACTTCAGATCCTTCCTATTACAAATGGACGCAGTGGATTTTTATGAGATTGTTTGATTCTTGGTATAATAAAGAATCAGATAAAGCCGAACCGATCGAAACGTTGATTGCAAGGTTTGCTAAAAATGGCTCTGCTGCTATTGCAGCAGTTGCTGATGAAGACGTTTTGGAATTTAGCGCTGAAGATTGGAAATCTTTTGATGAAGAAAGACAACAACGTGAATTGCTGAAGTACCGGATTGCTTATTTACGTGAAAGTACAGTAAATTGGTGTGCTGCGCTGGGCACAGTATTAGCGAATGACGAGGTAATCAATGGGGTTTCTGAGCGTGGAGGATTTCCCGTCGAGCAAAAGAAGATGATGCAATGGTCTATGCGTATTACGGCTTATGCCGATCGCCTACTAAGAGGATTGGATACGGTTGATTGGCCAGAACCTTTGGTAGAAATGCAACGTAACTGGATCGGAAAATCGGTGGGTGCTTCCGTGAAATTCCCCGTACCACAATTAGATACGGTCATCGAAGTTTTTACGACGCGTGTAGATACAATTTTTGGTGTTTCATTTGTCGTTTTAGCTCCAGAGCACGAATTGGTACCAGCATTGACTACCCCTCAGCAACAATCGGAAGTAAATACCTATATCCAGAAAACTTCCAAAAAATCTGAATTGGATCGTATGGCTGATACGAAAACAGTTTCAGGAGCTTTTACAGGTTCGTATGCCAAGCACCCACTTTCGGGACAAGATGTACAGATTTGGATCGCAGATTATGTATTAGCTGGTTATGGAACGGGTGCTGTTATGGCTGTACCTAGTGGCGATCAAAGGGATTATGTATTCGCTAAACACTTCGACCTTCCTATTATTCCTATTTCAGATACCCAAAATATTGAAGAAGAAGCTGATCCTAATAAGGATGGAAGATATATTAATTCCGATTTTATCAATGGTATGACTTACCAAGAAGCTGTACCTGCTTTAATTGCGAAGTTGGAGGCGACTAAATTGGGTAAGGCGAAAATAAACTTCCGTATGCGCGATGCCATTTTTGGACGTCAGCGCTATTGGGGCGAACCCGTGCCTGTATACTTTAAAAATGGATTACCTTATTTAATTAAAGAGGAAGAATTGCCCCTATTATTGCCCGAAGTTGATAAATATTTGCCAACGGAATCAGGTGAACCCCCTTTAGCAAGAGCAAAAGGTTGGAAATATGAAGATCAATATGAGTATGAATTGAGTACAATGCCCGGATGGGCAGGCTCTTCGTGGTATTGGTTTAGATATATGGATCCGAAAAACGACGGTGACTTTGTGTCAAAAGAAGCGGTAGACTATTGGAAAGCCGTAGATTTATATATCGGTGGTTCGGAGCATGCTACCGGGCACCTGCTGTATTCGCGTTTTTGGAATAAATTCTTAAAAGATTTGGGCTACCAGAACGAAGAAGAGCCATTCCGTAAATTGATTAATCAAGGAATGATTCAGGGGCGGTCCAATTTTGTATATCGTGTGCTAGATGAGGACGGGAGAGGTACAAATCAATTTGTGTCTTACGGGTTGAGAGATGAATATAAAACGATACCGTTACATGTTGACGTAAATATTGTCCAAAATGATGTGTTGGATTTGGAAAAATTCAAAAACTTCAGACCTGATTTTTCAAATGCTGAATTTGTATTGGAGAATGGTAAATATATCTGCGGTAGCGAAGTGGAAAAAATGTCGAAGTCCAAATTCAATGTAGTCAATCCAGATGATATTATCGAATCATATGGAGCGGACACACTGCGTCTGTACGAAATGTTTTTGGGGCCTTTGGAGCAAGCTAAGCCTTGGAATACTAACGGTATAGAGGGCGTTTATAAGTTTTTACGTAAAGTGTGGCGTCTGTTTCATGACGCCGAGGGCAATTTCAATGTTTCCGACGAAGAGCCTTCTAAAGCAGAATTTAAAGCCTTACATAAAATTATTAAAAAGGTAGAAGATGATATTGAGCGTTTTTCTTTCAATACTTCGGTTTCAGCTTTCATGATCTGCGTGAATGACTTAACAGATTTAAAATGCAATAAGCGACAGATACTGGAACAGTTAATTATCACGCTCCAACCGTATGCACCGCATATTACGGAAGAGCTGTGGACGCTATTAGGAAATGAAGCTGGCACACTTTCTTCCGCTTCTTACCCTATATTTAGACCAGAATATTTAGTCGAATCAGAATTTGCATATCCGGTATCCTTCAATGGAAAGATGAAATTCAATCTATCGTTAGCACTCGATTTAGATCAAAAGGCGATCGAAGATATCATCAGAGCACATGCCGATGTACAACGTCATTTAGATGGCAAAGCCATAAAAAAGATTATTTTTGTTAAAGGGAAAATAATCAATATTGTGGTCTAAACAGATTCACTTCCTAACAAAAAGCCGTTTTATCCTTTCGATAAAACGGCTTTTTTATGCTAATACATCTTGAAACGCTATTGTCTTTTCAAAGATAGCTTTCGCATATGGGCAATTGGGAACAATTTTCGCATCGTTCTTTCGTGCGTAGTCAACTGCCTCCAGCACTAATTTTTTGCCTACACTCATTCCTCTATACTCTTCGTACACTTCGGTGTGGTCGATCGAAAATTCATGATCATTTTGCCACGTGTATTCTAAAATTCCGGCTTCACTATTTTCAACCTCCGCAACGAAATTGCCTCTGTCGTCTGTCTCGATGTTTCTTATTTCCATAATTTTTTTTAAAAAATAACGTCTTAAAGGGCGTTTTGTTTTACGTAATTTTTAATTTTTTGCTCACTGTTATGTATTTCTGATTCGCACTACTTTCCCATGTTTACTTGATTAAAGCGAAGCACTTGGTATCGAGGATCAGCAAAGCGAATACGGATAGTCAATATATATTTTTTTAAAGAATTTTTCGTATATTTGCAATTATCTCCTTAGAACACATCGCATTTTTATCTTTTCAACGAAGCTCTAAAGGTCCGAAACCTCCTCGGGAACATTTACTTTAATCCATATTGAATGAGCAAAAGCCAAATCACATTTAACAAAAAAGAACGAGAAAAAAAGAAATTACTCAAGAAACAGCAAAAAAATGAGAAGAAGGAATTCAATAAAACAAACAATGACAAGGGAAAATCTTTGGAAGAATTGTTTGCTTATGTTGATGAACACGGGAATATCTCAGACAGGCCTGCAATAAAATTGAAAGAAGGTGAGAGTCCAAGTATGGTCTCCAATCATCATGATGAGTATTCCTTTGGAAAAGTTGTCCACTATAACAACGATTCCAACTATGGATTCATCAGAGACAACGAAACTCAGCAATCTGTTTATTTCAACGACCGCCTAGTCGGGCAGAAATTAAATTTGAATCAGAAAGTGAAGTTTAAATTTAAGAGTGCTAAGCAAGGCGCGCAAGTGACTGAAGTCTTGATCGAATACTAGCAACAAGAAAAAACACTGGAAATTTCAGGTGTTTATGATAGTAAGGCCCTTTGTTTGATGTCAAAGTTGTTGAAGTCAAACAAAGGTTTTTTTTTGCATGTTTAAATACTGTGCGTAGGAAACAGATCAATCCTCTTAATATGATTTATGGCACGGTTATATGACTTACTTTTTGCGCAGCTTTCATGTTACGGATTAGTTTTCCATTCAGATTTCCTAATCTGCATATTGAGGCTTTTCCAGGTTTCACCCTCAATTGATACTTCCGAACTAATATTTTCGTTGATCCGAAAACCTACTCCTTCGTAGCATCGAATCGCATTGGAATTCCATTCATAGACATTCAGATCAGCTGTGTCATAGTTACCCTCTATAAATAGTAGTCTAAGGAGTGCATTTACAGTGCTTTTGCCATAGCCTCTATTCCGTTCGGAGCTTTTTGCAATTAAAATACGGCAAAGTCTTGGGGTATTCCGCTCGAAGTTTAATTCACAATGACCAATAATTTCTTTAGTTGCTGTATCAGCTATTTTAAAGATTTGTCGCTTTGGATCTGTAATGTATTTTTCAAGTTGCTGGTCGGTAAGCGGAAAAGAAAAATAAGGCCCTGCAAACTGCAATAGTTCCCTTGCTGATCCAATCCACGATTTAAATAGTGGGAAATCTGACTTTTCGAAGTGAAGGAGTGTTACCATAATTGTTGTTTTTTGTAGCCATTCGGATAGCGCAGATCCAATTTAGACAATTTTGGCAACCGATTCCAAAAATAACCCCTAATTTTACGAAATTGATATATAATTTATTACCAGACATTATGCCGCAGCTTATTTTAAATACCATGATAGACGCTCCTTTATCTGTCGTTTTCGACTTGTCACGTAGTATTGATCTGCATAAGTATTCTGCAAAGAAAACTGGAGAGGAGGCAATCGGAGGGGTGACGACTGGCTTGATGGAGATGGGACAGCAGGTTCGGTGGCGTGCAAGACATCTCGGGGTCAGACAAACCTTAACTGTGCGGATAACTGCTATGGAAAGGCCTTGTTTTTTTGAAGATAAAATGATCCACGGGATCTTTTGTTTCATGGAGCATCAGCATTTCTTCGAAGAAGTTGAATATGGAAAAATAATTATGCGCGATATTTTTAATTTCGAGGCACCGTTTGGGGTTTTGGGAAGACTTGCAGAATGTCTTTTTTTAACACGTTATATGCGACGCTTTCTTGAGGAGCGCAATCAGGTAATCAAAGAAGTTGCTGAATCAGGTCGTTATATAGCCTATATTCCAGACTAGCTTTTTTACTAGTGGGCGAAAGATTGATCGCCTTCGGTTAGCGCATTTTGCTATTGGTCTAAAATTTTATCGAAGGTAGCGTTGACCTTTCCTGTTGTTTTCCCGAAACAATTCCTGAGCTTTCCTGTATTTAATCATTCCGTGCAACGACAACCAGATTTGGATTTTTCTCACGAAGTTGCTCTTGTAAGAAGTCAAATGCCCCTTTTTGATTCATTGTAACTTGGTGGATTTTGTTGAATTCATTGTAGAAATAGACGCGATAGCTATTAGGGCCCCGGTAATTGCGTATGATTTTCGTTTCAATGCGATGGATCTGATTAATTTCGATACGTTTATTTCCGATCAGCGGGAAGAACAGCAGCTCATTTTTAAAAAAAACATAAGGCGCTATCGCTGAAAAGATGCGGTTCATTCGTTTGGTGTATTGCTCGTAGATAGCAAGGTCATCGATGTTTAGGTGTTGTAATGCCCGAATAAATTTTTGGTTCTTCCTATAAACTACCCAGCTTAAAAGTCCAAATACAAAACCTAAATAAATGAAAAGAAACGATAGGGTAGGGAGTGATTTATAGAAAAATGTAAGCCGATCTTCACTGCCTAACCAACGCTGAAAAAAGGCGGACAGGAAAAAGCCGTAGCAAAGTGCGAACATGGTGAGGAAAATTCCGACGATTACATTGCGGGTCTTTCTGACCTTTTTAAGCTCTGTTATTAAGAAAAATTTCAATGCTGAAGATTCGTTGCTCATGAAGTTTTGAAAAATTTAAATATAGTAAAAGGGTTTGTGTTCTTCCGTGAAAGTTGAATTTTAGCAATTTAAAAACTGGTTTTATATGATGTGTAGCTTTATATTTTGTTATTTATTTAATTGTATTATATCCTTTTATGTTTAAATTAATTCTCCTTTCTGTTGTTTTCTTTTTGTTAGACTTATTATTTACTGATGTGAAGCATCTTATTTTTAAATTTTTCTCCTTGTGGCAGTAATCACGCGATTAAGTTATTTTTAGCGCGCGTGTGCTCTCTTTTTTATAAACGACATGTAGGTGTCTTACTATGTGAAGGAAAGTGTTTTAAATCGACTAAAAATACCTTTATAGGCTATATCTTAGAGCAGTATTGGTTTCGCTGCTTGTAGTTGAATCGACTATGCACTAAATATGCAAGATTTCTATTACTTAAATCTTGTTTCCTTTACGGCACCATTTAGAGGCTTTGTAGCTATTTTCTAACCCTTCTATACAAGAGTTACCTTAATTCCTATTTAATGAGTTAGATCGCGTCAAATACCTGCTAAATTGAAAGTTGATACATTACCATGATCCATTCGGCCTATGTCGATTTACTTCAATGCAGTATGGACAAGTCTAGAGAGGCATGGGGTAGGCGATCGCTCCAAACCGATGCTATTTAATACGGTGAAAAGGGCGGATAAAATTTTATCCACCCTTTTCACCGTATTAAATAAGCCATTAAAGTCATTTTTATTGCTAATTTTTTTGTTTATTTAAAGTCTTCAAAGTATTGTTTTTCAGATTTTAATAATTATTATATGTAGTATTTGTATGACCATGTGCTATATTGTGCAAAATCGCCCTTATAGTCAGTAAATAGTCTTCTTTTTTTACCATTTAATCCAAAGGAAAGATGAAAGAAGGGGTACTCATAGCATTATAAGCTCTTAGAAAATGTAATCATTTTCCTCGTTTATAGTACTTTTAACTATCATGTGTGTTATTCTCAATCGGTTATATTAGGACAGTAATTCATTGTCCTACCGATTTCGATATCATGACTGTTGCTTATGCTGTACGGAATTTATCGGTATATAAAACTATCGTATCGATTGAAGTTGGGTGCTGTAGATACGATTTTTCTTATCTATTTTTTTTATATATAGGCCTTATTTTCAGTGTTATTATGTGGTTTATGTATATGGATGGTTGGTGTTTAAAATAAGGATATTTGGACATGACAATTAATCTGCGAACATGTTTGCAATCTTAATCTTTAGCCTGATTATTAAGTTTTATTCGGATGGATATGCATTTTAGTCAATAGAATTTTTCCGTTAATAAGCTCATCATTGAATTGGCCAACGGTCGTTTTTTGAAGCATTTCCGAAAGGTTATTGCGTATGGTCTTGAACTCGTGGTGTAGGGGGCAAGGATACTGTTCGGAACAAAATTCAAGCCCCATGCCGCAGCCGACAAACAGGCTTTCACCGTCGATGGCTTTAACGACTTCAGACAGTGGCGTAGACATATCTCCCTGGTCGAGGTAGAATCCACCACCAGGCCCTTTCATGGAGCGAATAATACCCGCTCTGCTTAGATTCTGTAATATCTTACCTAGAAAAGCTTCGGGAGAATGAATGTTTTCAGCTATTTCTTTTATGCCCACACGCTTATTCTCTTGCGAGCTTTGAGCGATAAAGAAAACTGCCCGTATTCCATATTCACAAGTTTTAGAAAAAATGCCCATAATCTTCTTGCTTTTTTTGCAAATGTACAAAATCAAAAATAGCCATCCGCTAATGATTAAAAATTAGAGATGACTATTTAAGGGACGGTGTACAGCTGTTAATTTAGTTGCAAAGATGCCGGGCCAAATTCCTCGAAATGTATGTTGTTAATATCAACACCTTGAGTGGTTAAATATTGAACGTGTTTTTTAATAAAGCCAGCTGGGCCACAAAGGTAATAGTTTGCTTTCTGTGGAAGATGAGCGGCGTCTATCTTAGCCAGATCGACCCAGCGTTAGCCAACGCCGTCTGTTGTCTCGCATTTTTTTGATTTCCCATATTGAAAATATGTCTAAGTTCAGGATTATGCGTGAACATACGTTTGTAGAAATGACTGGTAAGTGCTACACCATGTTCTTTTAAAACAGGAACAGTGCTCTTTACTAATTCTTTTTGTTCTTCAGTAATCATGATAAAATATTTAAATAGCTTTTTATCTTTTATTTTTTATTAAAAAAATAAAAGCGAACCTCGTTTATGAGGGATTTTGAAAACCTTGATATGATTCATTTGTAAATGACTATCGGCACAAAAATATAAATTTAATAATAAAAGACAAAAATATCTTTTATTTCATTTTGAATGTTGAGCTAGCAACCAGTCGAAGAGTTTAGTTCGATTCGTATCGCTTTAGGCTATTCCCATGTTTTTAGGTTTTTCGGATAAAATGTCCATTCAGGAGTTTTTATCACGTCTTGATCTATATCATACCAGGGACTGAGTTTGCTATTGTTCCAATTGTTTAAAATTTGTATATCTTGAGCTGGCATGTAGCTTTGGGCGAGCAGCACAATTGTTTTCCCACTATTATCCTTGGCCAGATCAACAACGATAACTGCATGGCCAATGGGCGACCCTTTTTGAATGAAAGTGTCTCCAATTTTAACTTCTTGCGTAGTCTTTACATGATGAAGTTCGTCGTGTAGTGAAGCGGTATTAGCGTAGGCGAAGATGTACTCCAAGTACTTCCAATAGGTTGGGTAGGAGTAGTCTCCCTTTGCGTAGTTTGTATAGGCTCGGGGTTTGCCATCAGAGAGAAAGTTGAATTTTATATCCTTATAGCGCTTTTGTCCGTATAAATAATCCGCCCGGAGCCGCATGACTGCATCGGCACACTGATGTAAATCTCGTTTTCCTATGTCCAGTTTTACAACACTATTGTAGATATTTTGTCTAGGTTTAATCTTTCCATTGTAATAATGTACCTCCTGATCGATAGGGTAAAGTGGAAGATTTTCAAGGAAATTTCCAAATGCATCAGCTTTGTATTGCAACCTTTTGAATCCTTCTGGTAATAAAAAACGTGATCTGACCGTCATTCCATTGGGGTCAATAAATTGATTTCCGTTAGTCCGTATAGCTTCCTTGGATGCTGAATCGATAGCTTGTGTTTTCGACGCAGTGATATTGGGCTGTCCACAACCTAGGAAAATCTGACAAGAGAATAAGGGAATGAGTATAGATAGTGGTCTCATATTTCTACGTAGCGTATTGTAATCTAGCGAATATACTTAATTTTAAGCGGAAATCGAGCGAGGAGTAGAGCTTTAAAATTAAGAAATTTTTAAGCTATTGATTGGCCCTTTGGATCATTTTCTGATGTAGCTTAGCCGAAGTTAATAAGAATACGATTATGTCAGAAAAACAGATTTTTCAGACGTCAAGCAAAAAGCGCTGGTACGCTTTTTCATGGATGAGCAGGGCATTGGTAATTGGTTTGATCATTGGTGTTATCGGTGTCGTTTATACATTGGGTAAGATCCAGATTCCTCCGTTTCCAACAATTAATACCAACACGCCGTTGACTGAAAAGTCTACTGCCAGATTAAAGAAATCAAAGCAATTCAAGGAATTTACCATTCTAAAATCCGAATTGGAGAAGATCAAACACGATCGTGATCTCAAGCATCTAAAACATATTGGCTCAAAAAGTAGGATCAATATGGGATTTTACGTCAGTTCCTGGTCAAACGAAGTCCGTGAGCAGTCCCTATCTGATTTACGGCGCAACATCGGTCATTTGGATATGGTCGCCATGGAGTCATTTTTTACAGTACCCAATCAGGATACGGTGGTAGATAAAGCGGATACTGCCGCGCTTAAGGTTATTCATCAGTATAAGCGTAAAGCTATCGCACAGATTTCAAATTTCAGTGGTAACGATTTTGATGGGAAGACTGTAAAGGCTATTTTGCGTAATCCGGATAAACAACAACGTCTTATAGACGACATCCTTCTTAAAGTGAAGCGCAATGGTTTTGCAGGCATAAATATCGACTTTGAGAATTTACAGTTGGATGACCACCAGCCATTAAATGATTTTATGGCACACATTTATACCGTGTTTCATACCGAGGGGCTTCTTGTGTCGCAGGATATTTCGCCCGAAAATGATGATTACGACCCGATTGCCTTGCAGAAATATAATGATTACATTATCTTAATGGCCTATGATCAGCATTCTATTGAAAGTAATGCAGGCGCTATCTCCCATCAGGCATGGGTCGAAAAAAATCTCGATGAGCTCTGCAGTAAGGTCGACGCGGACAAGGTAATTTTGGCGTTGGCATGTTATGGCTATGATTGGCCTAAAGGTAGTGTTGGACAGACATTGACTTATGATAATGCAGTCATTTTGGCGCATAATTACAATGCCAAGATTGCTTTTGATCCCGAATCGGCAAATCTAAGTTTTCGTTATACCGACGGAGGAGGAATGTGCCACGATGTTTACTTCACAGACGCAGCAACTTATTTTAATCTTATCCGTAAAGCTGATGACTGGGGATTAGCCGGTATTGCTCTTTGGCGTTTGGGTAGTGAAGATGCCCGATTATGGTCTTTTATTTCAAGATCATTAAGTCAAGAAAGCTTAAAGAAAGATCCATTTGACTTTGGAAAGATACAACACATCCTTGTTGGAGGAATTCAATATATTGGCGATGGGGAGATTTTGGATTTGGTGAATAGTCCCGCCCCCGGGGAAGCAAATTTCACTTATGACCCGTCGACGCTGATGGTAAAAGACCAGAAGTATGTAAAGACGCCAAGCAACTATGTGATCAAACGCTTTGGAGAAAGAGACAATACGGTGGTTCTTACATTTGATGATGGTCCAGATCCAACATATACACCGCAAGTATTGGATATTTTAAAAAAGGAACATGTACCTGGTGCTTTTTTCCTTGTTGGCGTGATGGCTGAGAAAAATATGGATTTGGTTCGTAGGGAATATCAGGAAGGACATGAAATTGGGAATCATACCTTTTTTCATCCTGATATGTCCACCATCGGGCCTAATAGGGTCAAGTTTGAACTAAATGCAACCCGAAAAATCATTGAATGCATAACCGGTCACAGTACAATACTTTTTCGCGCACCTTTTAATGCAGATGCCGAACCACAGACCGTTGCCGAAATTCTACCGGTAGCTCAGAGCAGGAAGGAAAACTACATCAATATTGGAGAATATATCGATCCGAACGACTGGTTGCCCGGCCGTACCGCAGATGAGATCTATAATGAAGTGGTCAAACAGCGCGATAACGGAAACATTATCCTATTGCACGATGCCGGAGGCAATCGAGAAGCGACTATTGCAGCCTTGCCACGGATTATTCATTATTTCAAATCTCATGGTTATAAATTTGCAACGATTGGAGATTTAATGGGCAAAAAGCGTGATGAACTCATGCCTCCAGTAAAAAATGCGTCTGATTCAGGTTTCAGCGGATCTTCCAACCGTTTGTTTTTAGGAACCTTGTTTTATGGTAATATTCTCCTTAATCTGGTCTTTTCCATTGCCATTGTGTTGGCAATTTTTAGAACAGTAATGATTGCTTATTTGGCAATCCGACAAAAGCGAAGGAGTAAAAAGGAACGATCCCAATTGATAGTTGATCCTCAGGAGAAGGTGAGCGTTATTATTCCTGCCTATAATGAAGAAATAACCGTACTGGCTACTATACAAAGTCTTTTGAATTTGGATTATCCAGATTATGAATTGGTTTTTGTGGATGACGGGTCGAACGACAAAACGTTTGAGCTGGTTAGTAAGGTGTATGGCGACCACCCTAAAGTGCGGCTGTTTACAAAACAAAATGGGGGCAAAGCTTCTGCGCTTAACTATGGTATCCAACAATCCCAAGCGCAGTTTGTACTCTGCATCGATGCCGATACGCAACTAAAGACAGATGCATTAAAACAATTGATGAAGTATTTCAATAAGGACCAGGTTGCAGCTGTTGCCGGAAGTGTGAAGGTCGGTAATGTACATAATATTTTGACACATTGGCAATCGATCGAGTACATCACGTCACAGAATATGGATCGACGAGCCTTTGATCTGCTCAATATGATATCGGTAGTGCCCGGAGCAATTGGCGCCTTTCGTAAATCCGCTGTTTTGGAGGTGGGTGGATTTACAACCGACACCCTGGCGGAAGATTGTGATTTAACCATGCGTATATTAAAAGCCGGTTATATCGTTCGTAATGCATCAGAAGCAATCGCGTATACTGAAGCGCCAGATACGGTTGGCATGCTCTTTAAGCAAAGATTCCGCTGGAGTTTTGGTGTATTGCAAAGTTTTTGGAAGAATAAACAGACCTTATTAAATCCTAGATACGGCTATTTTGGTATGGTTGGAATGCCCAATATTCTGATCTTTCAGATCATACTTCCGCTATTTGCGCCTTTGGCCGACATATTTATGTTGTTCTCCTTGGTGAGCGGTCTTTTCTCCCTAAGCGAGGTAAATGGTATCAGCTGGACAGGAATTGCAGGACTGTTTTCATTGCATACGGGGTTTGGTCAGGTGATGTTCTATTACTTCCTTTTTGTTGTCGTCGATATTTTCTTTGCGGCTATTGCGTTTAAGTTGGAAGGAGAAAAGCTCATCAATTTAATTTATTTGTTTCCACAACGTTTTTTCTGGCGCCAACTGATGTACTTCGTTTTATTCAAGTCGGTCAGAAAAGCTATTAAAGGAGAATTAAATACATGGGGTACTTTGAAACGAACCGGAGGAGTGAAGCAGGTCACAGTAAGTGAATAGAAAGCACTCATTGACAGCGAAAGCATTGGATCGGCATGACATACTGCATGAGCATCACTATCCTTTGCCAAAAAGTATACTGATATTTTTAATTGATCTCAGGATTAGTTACTTTCAATAAAAATAAGAAGAACGATGAAGATACTATCCGCTCAGCAAATGAGGAGCATTGATGGCGAAACTTTAAAGGATCAAGGTGTCAACAGCCTGGATCTTATGGAGCGTGCCGCAACCGTTGTTTTTGAGGAAGTTAAAAGATTTCATCCCCGGATGGAGTGTGAAACTTTTTACATTTTTTGCGGCAAAGGGAACAATGGTGGTGATGGCCTGGTGCTTGCTCGCTTATTGAATCAAGAGCAGGCATCGGTAAAGGTCTATCTCATCGATGTGGAGGAGTATTCCGCTGACAATCTTGCTAATCAAAAGCGTTTGTCCAACCAGTTAATCCAAAAGATCAATCCCGAAGAGCAGGTGGATATACCTTCTAATGCAATCGTACTGGATTGCCTGTTTGGTTACGGGTTAAATACAGTACTCACAGCAGAATGGAGCGGTATTATTTCTAGTATAAATGGATGCGGTGCAAAAATCTACTCAGTGGATATGCCTTCCGGGCTTCTCGCGGATAAAAATACACCGCTTGATGCTCTAGTTGTTAGGGCAGACTTTGTGTTTACTTTTCAGGCGCCCAAGCTCGCTCTGCTACTGCCAGAAAACCAATGGTATGTCAAAGATTTTAAGGTGTTGGATATCAATCTCAGTCGGCGGGCCATTGACGAAACAGAAACTAATCTCTTTTATGTTGACCAGCTCCTTGTCGCCTCTTTTTATAGAAAGCGACGGAAATTTGATCATAAAGGGACATTTGGTCATACGTTGATCATTGGCGGGAGTAAGGGTAAAATGGGAGCTGTGCAGCTTGCACTACAAGCAGCCCTTCGCGCTGGATGCGGTTTAGCGACAGCATATGTGCCCGCCTCTGGCAATACCATCTTACAGACTGCTGTACCCGAAGCAATGGTATTGACAGACCCTGAACAGGATTTTATTAGCCAAATCCCCAGCATCACGAGTTATCAGTCCATTGGCATCGGTATCGGTATGGGTACAACGCAATATACTAGTGATGCCTTAAAGGTATTTATTTCTAACGAAAGTAATACCCCGTTGGTATTAGATGCCGATGCATTGAATATTCTTGCTTGCGAACCTGATCTTTGGGCATTTGTACCGGCAGACAGTATATTGACTCCACATCCAAAAGAGCTTAGTCGAATATTGGGTCCTTGGAAGGATGATTTCGAAAAGATGGAAAAAGTAAAAGAATTCGCCTTCAAACACCAGTTTTATATGCTGGTTAAGGGGGCCAATAGCATGATGGTTATGCCCGATGGGACACTCTATTTCAACAGTACAGGGAATGTTGGAATGGCGACGGGTGGGAGTGGCGATATACTGACAGGTATTATCACAGCGCTTCTGGGACAGGGGTATTCTTCCAAACAAGCTCTTATTATGGCAGTATATATCCATGGACGTGCAGCAGATATTGCGGTAGAAAAGATTGGAGTCTATTCCTTGTTGCCTTCCGATACAATCAACTATCTTTCCAGTGCACTGATTGCATTAGAACAGGAGTATGATGGATTGGTACATTGAACAAGTTTTTGCTGCCCGAACTTGGAAACTGCGAAAAGAAGTCTTTTCTCCGGGTGGGAAGCTTGGAGAAGTGATGCTAGATGGTGATTTTGAGGGCACGCATTTTGCAGCCTACGATGGAAATGATGTCGTTGGTGTTCTCAGCCTGATCTCTTTCGGCGATAACTACATGATCCATTTTCTTGCCGTTGCCCCACATCTTAGAATGAAGGGGATAGGCACGGCATTATTGGGCTATGCTAGACGATTTATAAGAACATTTAATGGTAAAGTTATCCTAGCCGAAGCCCTCCTTGATCAACAGCACTTTTGGAAAAAGAACGGTTTTGTTGTGGGAAAGCAAAATGATACCACCGTTACCTATTCATTAGCGCTAAATTAATTTTATTCGCCAAGATGGGTAAATACAATAATAGGGTGGTCCCGATCCATCCAGCATGTGTGACTTTACTAACTTTCGTCGTAGTTGATTCGATCAGATTCAGTTATCGGACGAAGGATCCGGCAAGGGTTACCAGCCGCTATGACGTCTGATGGAATATCTTTAGTAACGACTGATCCAGAGCCAATCACCGAATTTCTTCCGATCCGTACGCCGGGATTGACAACAACATGCCCACCTATCCATACATTATCTTCGATAACGATTGGCAGCGCAAATTCCCAGCCTTGATTTCTTGCTTCAAAATGAATGGGGTGACCAGCAGTGAATAGGCTTACATTAGGTCCAAATAGTACGTTATCGCCGATAATAACTGGAGCACAGTCTAAAATAGTGCAATTATAATTGCTGTAAAAGTTTTCACCAATAGTAATATTATAGCCGTAGTCACAACGAAAGGGTGGCTCGAGAAAAAAACGGTGTCCTGTTGCGTTAAATAGTTTCTGAATAATCTGTTTTCTAAATTTAATTTGTTTAGGTTCCGAATCGTTAAATCGCTTAAGCTCTTCTTTGGCGTATTGCCTATCTTTAAATAACTGCCCATCCGAATCAAGGTAGGGAAGGCCGGCAATCATTTTCTCTTTTGGTGATTTCATTCAGTACTTTCTTTTAGGTGGCAAACATAGATAAATTGATGATTAAATACAATACTAATCTGACAACCGTTCATTGATGGGATTCACTCCCCATGCACGTTTTCATTGAATTCCTAACGATGTGACAAAACAATTTTCATCTGAAAAGCATTTAGATAGTGTAGCACACGTATGCTACGGCCTAGTTCTGGGCTTTATCCAATAATTATTATTTCAATGAAAATCGCTTATATAAGTACCTATTTACCCAAAGAATGTGGTATTGCCACCTTTACGTCAGATTTGTTGCAGGCTGTTGCGCTGCATAATCAGGAATTGACACAACATGTTTTTGCTGTTGCGGACCGGGATTATGTTTATCCCAGTGAAGTTGTTTTTAAAATAGACCAACATGCTCAGTTGTCGTATATTGAAGCGGCCAACTATATTAATGAAAACGGTTACGATTGTGTGCTATTGGAGCACGAGTACGGCATCTTCGGTGGTAATAGCGGGATGTATATCCTATCCTTGATTAATGCGCTGCATATACCATTATTGGTAAATTTTCACACCATTCTTGAAAAGCCGAATGTCGATGAAAAAGCTATTCTCATTGAAATCGTTAAGCGGGCTTCTATTGTTACTGTCATGAGCAATTATGCGATAACATTACTCAAAAATATTTATAGGATCAATACGACAAAAGTTGTATTAATACACCATGGAGTGCCGGAATTTACCTTGGATCATGAACTTGCAAAGTTTAAAAAAGGCCTTTCGGGGAAGAAGGTTCTGTTGACCTTTGGTTTTTTGGGACGAAATAAGGGCATTGAAATGGTGATTGAATCCCTACCCGAAGTTGTCAAAGATGAACCTGACCTCGTATACCTCATCGTTGGTAAAACACACCCGAATGTATTGGCGCATTCGGGGGAGGAATATCGGGAGTATCTCGGCAGTCTAGTGGAAGCCTACCATTTGGAGGAACATGTTCGATTTATCAATTCCTTCGTCAGTCAGACCGATCTTGTCGAGTATCTATGCGCTTGCGACGTCTATGTCACTCCTTATATTAACGAGGCGCAGATTACCAGTGGGACGTTATCGTATGCCATCGGAGCGGGAGCAGCGGTAGTGTCCACTCCTTATTGGCATGCAAAGGAATTGCTCGCCGATGGAAGGGGGGTACTGGTTGAATTTAAAAATTCCGCCAGAATGGCTGAAGTACTTAAAAATCTGTTCTCAAATTTAGATTATCGCACCACATTACGAGACAACGCGGGTGCGTTTGGAAAAGAGTTAACCTGGAAAAATATAGGCCTTCGGTACACGCGGGTTTTGGAAAAAATCATTCCAACCTCCGACGGCCTCAAAGAAAATGTAGCCTTTACAAAAGATGAAATGCCCAAATTCAGCTGGAAGCATATTGATCGACTTACTAATCAAGTCGGTATCTTACAGCATGCAACGTATTCCCTGCCAAACTACAAAGAAGGCTACTGCATCGACGATAATGCCAGAGCACTTCTACTCACCTTATTGGCTCAAGATGATTTTGCAGATAAGAAGTTAGATCGTCGTATCTCCACTTACCTCAGTTATATCTATTATCATCAGCGCGAAGATGGACTATTTCATAATTTTATGGATTTCCAGCATAATTTTCTCGATGACGTCGGTTCGGAAGATTCCTTTGGGCGGACAATATGGGCCTTGGGCATACTTCTTCGTAAAACTGAATTGACAAGCTACTACCAATTGGGACGCGAATTATTTTTTAGAGCTGTGCCAAATTTCAGTCGGTTGCGCTCTATCCGTGCGATAGCATATACTGTATTGGGAATTGCAGAATATTTAAAGGACCAATCCAACGATGAAGTAATGATAGAGTTGATGCGGACGCTTATTGGTAAGTTGGTGTGGGAATATGACGCCAGTTCTGATGAACATTGGCAATGGTTTGAGCCTGTATTGACTTATGACAATGCGATATTGCCCTATGCGTTATTGGCTGCTAGTTCATTTTTAAACGATGATAAAATAAAACAGTTGGGACTATCTACACTCAAATTTCTCGAAAGCATAACCATACAAAACGGCGCCCTTTCATTGGTTGGAAATCAGGAATGGGCCAAGCAAGGCAAGCATATCAGTAAATTTGGCCAGCAGCCTCTTGATGTAACGGCTATGGTATTTATGTATCGCGAAGCATTTAAACTGACGAATAAGAAAATCTATTTCAACCGAATGATTGCCTCGTTTCGCTGGTTTTTGGGAGAGAATGATCTTCGTCTTGGACTTTATGATGAGGAAACCAAGGGTTGCTGCGATGGTTTGGAATCCTATGGCATCAATAGAAACCAAGGTGCTGAAAGCACCCTTTGTTTCTATTTAGCTTATGTTGAGGTATATCGTGCTTTTAAATATAGCGATCAGGGTTTAAGATAGCGAGTAGTAAATCTTCGAGTTTGATTGTTGCGTAAGTGGACTCATAATCAGACATCGCATAGGGTAAAATGAGGTGATCATTGTGCACAATCGCTCCGCAAGAATAAATGACGTTAGGTACATATCCTTCCCTTTCTTCATCATTGGGGGTCATCAAGGGGCTATGTAGGCGACCAATCTCAACATGGGGGTTATCCAGGTCCAAAAGGGAGGCCCCCAAAACATACTCACGCATTGGCCCTACGGCATGGGTAAGGATCAGCCAACCATACTGCGTTTCTATTGGTGACCCACAATTACCAATCTGCACAAATTCGTATGGATACTCGGGCTCTTGAATTCGGATAGCCGTTTCCTGCCATATATTAATATTGTTAGAGTAAGCAATATAATTGTTCTCGCCGTCAATGCGGCAGAGCATGGCATAGCGTCCGTTTATTTTTCTTGGAAATAATGCTGCACCCTTATTGGCGATTTCACCATAAATAGGCTTCACTTTAAAATGGTAAAAATCTTTTGTGGTCAATAGTTTAGGGAGAATGCTAAATCCATCATAGGCGGTGTAGGTTGCATAATAGACGCTCTCACCTTTCTCATCTTTGAACTGGACAAACCGGGCATCTTCAATGCCTCTCTTTTCGGTGTCAGCGAGTGGAAAGATTACGCGTTCTGAAATGGAGGTGTCCCATGAGAACGTCATTTCATAATGCGAGGAAGCGAGCCAGAGCGCCTGCTGTAAAAATGTTACATTTTCAAGGTTTTCCTCGCTATCCTGGCGCACTTCATCAATATACCGCTTCAGTTCCTCGTAAGTAAAGGTATCTGTTAGTTTTGCCTCCAGTTTAGACTTCACTTCAGTGGGCTCGGCATGTAGCTCATTCATCTTCTTTAAGAAAGATTCCTTATGATAACGATGATTTTTGACTTGAATAGGTTTATCCAATAAACTACCGACATAGTCAATATGAATATTATTGTTAACATCCAATGTGCCCGAGCGAAAAACGATAGAAGAAACATGGCCTTCACCAGTGGCCCTGAAACTTAAAATAATACGTTTTTCCCCTTTAAATAATTCTGTCTGGTCCGGATGTTCTATGATGGACGGATTAAATAAGGCCGCCGACTCTATCGAATACTCCATGGTAAAGTAAGAGCCAATCAGTAACTTGTCAATATGACTTAGTTTCTCTTTTGAAAAAGGAATCTTTGCCAATAAGTGGCTTACCCGATCAAAATTTCGTTCAAAGATATGAACAATGCTCCGATGTCTCTTGGTATAGCTTCGCAGGACCTGCCCAAAGACTTCTTTCCGCTGCGATTCGTTAAGGGATAAGATGCGTTTGATGACTTTGATTGTGCGATCATCTCCTAGAAAAAAGAAACGTGCTAGTACTCTTTTTTTATCTGGCTTAAAGTAAATATCTTTTCGTTCAACTTGTACTGGTTTATGCATAATATTATGTTCATGTTTACATCCTTATTAGAACGAATCGCGCCTGTCTTTTGTTTTTATTCCCAGTCAATAATCAAAGGATATCTGATAAAAATCGAGTAACTTTGGCTCAGGAAAATTTTAAGATATGATTGAAAATAGTTTAGATACGTTAGAGCCGAAAGCAATTTGGAGGAATTTCGCTGCTCTAAATGGGGTGCCAAGACCTTCAAAAAAAGAAGCACGCGTGATTGCTTTTATGGTAGACTTTGGAAAATCACTGGGGTTAGCGACAAGCGTAGATGAGATTGGAAATGTGCTTATTAAAAAGCCCGCTACTGTGGGAATGGAAGATCGTAAAACGATTGTACTGCAGTCGCATTTAGATATGGTGCACCAAAAAAACAACGATACTATTTTTGACTTCGATACCGAAGGTATAAAGATGTATGTGGATGGTGATTGGGTAAGAGCAGAAGGCACCACTTTAGGTGCGGATAATGGTCTTGGCGTCGCGACAATCATGTCAATTTTGGAGTCATCTGCCATTGTGCACCCAGCTATTGAAGCCTTATTTACCGTTGATGAAGAGACCGGAATGACTGGAGCGTTAGGATTAAAAGGTGGCGTGCTCTCGGGCGAAATCCTGTTGAATCTGGATACCGAGAATGACACCGAGATTGATATTGGCTGTGCAGGAGGGATTGATGTAACAGCAACACAGTCGTATAGCGCAGAACCTTGTCCTTTCGACATGTTATCATTCGAACTTACGGTGAAAGGACTGCATGGAGGACACTCCGGAATGGATATTCATAAAGGTTTCGCGAATGCAAATAAGGTGATGAACCGCTTGCTATATAAAGCTTATCAACAGTATGGGCTTCGTATTGCGTCGCTGTTGGGCGGAAGCCTGCGCAATGCCATTCCCAGAGAAAGCGTTGCCAAGGTGGTTGTCGTTAAGGATAAGGCAAGTAGCTTTGTTCAGAATCTGACTCAATTGGCGCAGGATATTAAATTGGAATTTGCCACAACGGAACCGGCTATGGAAATAGTGGTGAGGCAGACTGATGCTGCTTACGCAACCGTAGTTCCGGTAGAGGTCCAGGAAAATCTAATCAACAGTGTTTATGCGGCCCTGAATGGAGTATACCGTGTGAGTGCCGATTTTGAAGACCTGGTAGAAACCTCCAATAATATTGCTAAAGTTGAAGTCGGTGTCGAAAAGGTTTCCATCAAATGTTTAACGAGATCTTCGGTCAAAACATCTAAATTTGATTTAGCCCAATCTTTGCAGGCTGCATTCGAACTAGGTGGTTTTAAGGTGGATTTTTCGGGTGATTACCCCGGATGGGCCCCTAATCCGAATTCTGAAATTTTGGAAGTTCTAAAATCCATTTACACGGTACAACACGGTGAAGCGCCAGAAGTCGTGGCTTGTCACGCTGGACTCGAGTGCGGTATTTTGGGCACAAACTACCCTGGAATGGATATGATTTCTTTTGGCCCTACAATCTTAGGCGCACATTCGCCAGCAGAACGCGTCTCCATTTCTTCCGTGCAGAAGTTTTGGAGGTTTATTCTCGAAATTCTTAAAGAGATTCCTGAAAAACAAATTTAAATAACAGCATCTTTAGTCCTCGACAGATAGTCGATATAATACGGCAGTAGATCATGAAAAAAGAAAGGTATGGTGATAAACCATACCTTTCTGCTTTATACTAATTTATCTTTTTTATAGAAAAAATGAAAAAATATCCTTACTTTGAAACTGAAAAAACGATTTACTAGACCAAAATAATATGTAAACTCTCCATTCGAGAGAATCCTAATTATGATATAATGACTATAATCCTCATTGTAATCAGCATTTGTTTGCTCATCGTCTGCATCACTTATTTTAAGATCAATGCCTTTCTCGCTTTTTTGATTGTTTCGTTATTCAGTGGATTTTGTTTGGGTATTTCACCCGCAAAGCTAGTGGGCACTGTCGAAAAGGGAATAGCCGGAGTGATGGGTAGCCTGACTTTAATTCTTGTCCTGGGGGCTATGCTAGGGAAAATTATCGCTGAGAGTGGTGCTGCTGAGATTATTGCAGAAAAAATGGTACGACTGATGGGGGCACGGCACCTCCAGTGGGGACTGATGTTGACAGGCTTTGTTGTTGGAATACCGCTATTTTATGGGATTGGATTTGTCCTGTTAGTCCCCCTGATATTTTCGATTTCTTACCGGTATAAATTGCCTGCAGTATATATTGGGTTGCCGATGCTGGCAGCCTTGTCGGTCACCCATGGATTTATTCCCCCACATCCTTCACCAGTGGCTCTCGTAGCCTTGTTTCATGCAGATATGGGATTGACGCTTATTTATGGCCTCTTAATTGCTATACCGGCAATCGTTTTGGGCGGACCTGTATTTGGGAGAAGTCTGAAAAACATACGACCAATTCGAGAATCAATTTTCCGCGAAAAAGATCGCTCAAATACTGCAGAATACCTCCGTCCGACTGTAGGCGTAAGTTTGACTGTCGCTTTGCTGCCGGTATTACTTATTGTTCTATTTACATTGCTTCCTTATTGCTATCACATAAGCGACGAGACATTGGGGCAGGCATTAAAGTTTTTCGGTAACCCTACCGTTGTTATGTTGATCGCTATCGGTGTGGCCACTTATTTATTAGGATTAAAACTGAGGCGATCAATGGCCAGTGTGATGACAGTCTATGAGTCTGCCGTGAAAGATGTTGCCATGATTTTATTGATTATTGCGGGATCTGGAATCTTTAAACAGGTGATGGAGGACAGTGGGGTAAGCCTGTTGTTGGCAAACACATTGCAGCAACTTCCTATTTCGCCATTACTGCTGGCCTGGCTCATTACGGCCGTCATCCGGGGCTGTGTTGGATCAGCTACTGTTGCGGCATTAACGGCCGCAGGTGTTTTACTGCCTATTGTTACTGCAGGAAAAGCGGATCCGAATCTTATGGTATTGGCTATAGGAGCCGGAAGTCTGATGTTTTCACATGTCAATGATGCTGGCTTCTGGTTATTTAAAGAATACTTTGGCCTAAGCCTCAAAGATACGCTATACTCGTGGTCGGTGATGGAGGCGATTGTTTCCATCGTTGGGCTTTTAGCCCTTTTACTAGTACAATTAATTTTATATTAGCTATTATTTTAAATTTTAAAATCGTTAAAGATGTATAACGCAGATGAACAATTCGAAAAATTAGGTTTGACTTTACCTCCGGCGCCTGCACCAAAAGGCGTTTATAAACCATATGTTATCAATGGTAAATACCTGTATCTTTCTGGTCATGGTCCGGTGCAAGATGACGCCACGTTGATTATCGGTCGAATTGGAAGTGACATCAGTCCAGAGGAGGGCAAACTTGCCGCAAGACAAGTTGGTCTAACAATGTTGTCGACCATAAAAACTAACCTGGGATCATTGAACAAAATTAAACGGGTTATCAAAGTATTAGGTATGGTCAATTGCACCTCCGATTTTCTCTATCATCCCGGGGTCATTAATGGCTGTAGTGAACTATTTGCTGCAGTTTGGGGAGAAGAGAATGGTATTGGAACACGTAGTGCTGTTGGTTTTGGCTCGTTGCCCGATAATATTCCAGTCGAAATAGAAGCCTTATTTGAATTATACTAACCCGCTTCATATGGAAACTTGGTGTCATATAGATAATCTTGATCGGGTCGATTCGCCAGCTTTGCTTGTTTACCCCGACCGTATTGTAAAGAACATCGAAAGCGCTTTACATAGGGTGCATGGGCAGGCTGACCGGTTGCGGCCGCATATTAAAACAAACAAGTGCCGGGAGGTATGCCAGCTTATGGTAGATAAAGGGATTACGAAATTTAAGTGTGCAACAATTGCAGAAGCAGAGCTGTTAGGTGCGATCGGAGCCAAAGATGTTTTGCTGGCGTACCAGCCTGTAGGACCTAAAATCGATCGTTTTCTCAATTTAATAGCAGCGTTCCCCGATACTCATTTTGCCTGTCTTGTGGATCATGTCGATGCTGCGCAGGATATTTCAAAGCGGAGTCTTTCGAAAGAATTATGCAGCGATGTTTATCTAGACGTCAATGTGGGCATGGGACGAACTGGCGTTTCGTTAGAGAGAATTGAACGGCTGGTTATGGATATCCATCTCTTGGAAGGAATTCAGCTTATCGGCGTGCATGGTTATGATGGTCATATTCATGATAAAGACTATAAGTCTCGCCAAAAACAAAGTGAACGTTCTTATAGCATACTCGAAACCGCCTACCTTATGGCACAGGTGTCTACTTCGAAACCTTTAGCTAAAGTTATTGGTGGTTCACCAAGTTTCCCTTTTCACGCCGAGCGCACCGACGTAGAATGCAGTCCCGGAACGTTTGTGTTTTGGGATTTTGGCTATGCCGAAAATTATGTCGAGCAGGATTTTATATTCGCAGCAGTGCTTTTGACGCGTGTAGTTTCGATTGTTGATCACAATCACCTCTGTCTGGACTTGGGGTATAAATCAGTTGCATGTGAGTTGCCGCAACCCCGTGTCAAATTTTTCGATCCCCGTGTTGGACAAATAAAGATGCAAAGTGAAGAGCACTTGGTGGTCGAAGTTGCAAAAGCTTCCGAATTTAGCATTGGCGATGCCCTTTATGCCGTACCACGGCATATCTGTCCTACGGTAGCTTGTTATGGCGACCTGCAAGTGGTTCACAAGGGGCAGGCAGATCAGGTTTGGACTGTTTACGCGCGAGATAAAAAGATAAATTATTGATATGTATGAATTTGAAATGCCATTCTTGGTAGACGCTCATTTAGATTTAAGCATGAATGCCATGGAGTGGAACCGGGATCTTAGACTTCCGATTACCGAACTTAATCGTCGGGAAGGAGGGATGAAAGACAAGCCAGATCGTGGTAGGGCAACAGTTACTTTTGATGAATTGCGTCGTGGTCATATTGGTTTGGTCGTTGCGACTCAAATTGCCCGTTTCGTGACACCTGAAAGTTCCTTGCCCGGTTGGTATTCCGCAGAACAGGCTTGGGCGCAGACCCAGGGGCAGCTCGCGTGGTATAGGGCAATGGAAGCTGACGGTCAGCTAAAAATGATTCGTACAAAGGCCGATTTGGACCAACATATAGCCCTGTGGTCGGATGGTATTGATCATATGCATAAGCCGATTGGTTACCTGTTGAGTCTAGAAGGTGCAGATTCCATAGTGGATATCAGTAATCTGGAAACGGCATATAACTATGGTTTGCGAGCTATTGGGCCAGCACATTATGGTCCAGGTCGGTATGCTAATGGGACAGATGCATCTGGCAAGCTTAATGAGCAAGGCATCATGCTGTTACGCGAGATGGAGCGTCTAGGGATGATATTGGATGCGACCCACCTGAATGATGATGCTTTTTGGGACGCTGTCGAACGTTATCATGGCGCGATCTGGGCCAGCCATAATAATTGCCGCAAATTTGTGGACCACAATAGGCAGTTTAGTGATGAAATGATTAGAGCCCTCGTTGAGAAGCAAGCCGTCATTGGTGTGGCGCTAGATGCCTGGATGATGGTGCCTAACTGGATCCGAGGTATATCGGACCCTAAAACAAGCAATTGCTCCTTGGAAATCGTGGCCAACAATATTGACCATATTTGTCAATTGGCGGGAAATGTGAACCACGTGGGGGTGGGAAGTGATCTTGATGGAGCCTTTGGCCGGGAGCAATGCCCTTATGATCTAGAGACGATTGCCGATATCCAGAAAGTCTTTAGTATTCTCGGAAAACGAGGATATGGGAAAACCGATCTTGAAAAAATCGCCAGTAAGAATTGGCTTAATTTTATGCGAATTGTGCTGCCACAGTCTTAAAGAAAGCGGTGTGGCAGCATTGGGCGCTGATGAAATCAATGACTATGTCAGGTATTTAAGATGTTTTAAGTTTTTAATTACGCCTTTACGAGCGACATCACTTAGAAGACCTTATTGTTGCTGGACGCGTTGTTGTGTTTAGTAGAAAAATCAACTTCTTCCAATACTAATGAACAGATGAATCCAGTATTACGTGTGCAATTGTCCCTGATGATGTTTTTGACCTATTTTGTCAAAGGGGCTTGGTTTGTAACTTTGGGAACATACCTTATTAATTCGCTCAATGCTTCCGGTATGGAGGTAGCAAATATTTTTGCGACGCAGTCGCTTGGAGCCGTATTTGCTCCTTTCTTTGTCGGTTTTGTCTCTGACAGATACTTTAATGCCGAACGCGTACTTTCGGTTTTACACCTGATTGGAGCGGTGCTGCTCTATGGAATGTCACAGGCACCAGATGCGACGCATTTTTATCCCTATGTATTTATTTACTTTATGGCATATATGTCGTCGCTGTCTTTATCTAATGGAATAGCATTCCGTCATATTGAAGATGCGAAGAAAGATTTTCCGGGATTGCGTTTTTGGGGAACGATTGGTTGGATCTGTTCGGGGCTTGTGATCAGCTATTTGTTTCGCTGGGACGCACCCGAATCGATAGCGGAAGGCGCCCTTCACAATACTTTTATTATGGGGGCGATTTGTTCACTGCTATTGGCAGTCTTTAGTCTTGCATTACCAAAGACGCCGCCACAAGCCAACATTAAGGGGGAAAAATTTGATTTTGGAAAGGCGATTGGTTTAGATGCGCTAAAGCTTTTAAAGCAGCGGAGTTTTCTAATTTTTTTTGTAACAGCCATTGTCATCTGTATTCCGATTTCGTTTTATTACCAAAATGCTAATCCTTTTTTGGTAAATGTTGGCATCCCAAATCCGACTGCAAAGATGGCCATGGGGCAATTTTCTGAGGCAATTTGTCTGTTGTTGATCCCATTTTTCTTTAGAAGACTTGGGTATAAAAATATGATTCTATTAGGAATCTCCGCCTGGGCGCTCCGATACTTGTTTTTTGCATTCGGTGACGGTCAAGAAAGAGCATTCTTACTTGTATTCGGTATTTTATTGCATGGAATCTGCTATGATTTTATGTTTGTTGTCGGCCAGATCTATACAGATAGAATTGCTGGTGAAAAATATAAGGCTTCTGCACAGGGACTTATCACCATTGCAATGTATGGTGTAGGGATGTTGATCGGTTTTTGGGTTGCTGGTGCTGTATCGGATTATCTCAAAGCGGCCTATTCGTCGCAATTTTGGGAATACCTTTGGTTTATTCCTGCCGGTATTTCTGGGTTTTGTCTTGTGTTATTTGCCGTTTTTTTTAAAGAAGATAAAGCAATAGTGGATCGGGTAGTCAGCTAAAGGATGCGTTCTGCCCGATCAAGACCAGACTAGTCCGCATCCTTTAGCTAAATTCAGGGATATTTAAACTATTCGACAATACTTTCCAGTAACTGTTTTTCATGGAGTTCAAAATATTCACCTCTTTTCTCCATCAGTTCAGTGTGCGTACCTTGTTCAACAATTTCGCCTTGATCCATCACAAGAATATGATCTGCATTCTTGATCGTTGAGATGCGGTGCGCGATAAAAATACAAGTCTTGCCTTTCATAATGCGGCTGAGTGAACGGAGAATTGTTTCCTCCGTTTTTGTGTCCACGGCTGAAAGACAGTCGTCAAATATCAATACTTTGGGTTCTTTAATCAGGGCGCGAGCGATAGACACCCGTTGTTTTTGTCCACCAGAGAGGGTGATACCACGTTCGCCAACAGCAGTTTCAAAACCATCTTCAAAGGCGATAATATTGTCGTATACAGCAGCATCCTTAGCGGCCTGCTCCACTTGTTCCTGTGTAAATTGATCCAGGCCAAAGCCTATGTTATTGGCAATGGTATCCGAAAATAAGAAAACATCTTGTGGGACAAATCCAATTTGTTGGCGCAAGCTTTTGAAATCAAAAGCTTTGATCTCCAGATTGTCGTAATTTATTTTTCCCTTATCGGTGTCATACATCCGGAGAAGTAAGTTGGCTAGGGTTGATTTTCCGGACCCTGTTTTTCCTATAATAGCGAGTGTTTTCCCGATCGGAATTTGAAAGGATATATTTTTAATGGCTTGAATGCCTGTTTCCGGATAAGTAAAGGAAATCTCCTCAACCCGGATTGCACCAGCTAATTCTTTGGTGCCTTTTCCATTTACAATTGGAGATTCCGTCTGAAGAAATTCATTGATGCGTTTTTGCGAGGCTGCGGCACGCTGCACCAGTGAAGTTACCCAAGCCAAGGACATCGCAGGGAAAGTTAATTGATTGACATAGATAATAAACTCCGCTATATTTCCAGCCGTTACAGTGCCTTTGGCAACTTCAATCCCACCAATGTAGATGGTAATTACCGTACTGAGCCCAATAAGCAAAAGAATAAGCGGAAAGAAAACAGCCTGCACTTTGACGAGGTCGAGAGCCGTATTACGATAGATGGTACTTTCCTTCTCAAATTCCTGCATTTTATTTTGTTCTCTGGTATAGGTCTTGATGACGCGGATACCGGCAAATGTTTCCTGCACGAAAGAAGAAAGGTTGGCCAATTGTTTCTGTATTTTTAAGCTACGCTTATTAATAATTTTGTTGACAAACAGAATAATGACCGACAATACTGGTATTGGAGCCAATGCATAGGTTGCCAACCGGCCATTTACGCTGTACATTGCATAAATAACCATGATAGAAAGGACAACAGTGTTAATCGCATACATGATTGCAGGTCCCAGGTAGTTACGTACCTGATTGACATCTTCGGTGGCACGGCTCATCAGATCCCCTGTATTATTCTTTCTAAAGAAACCAAAGTTTAAATCCTGATAGTGGTTATAGATCTCATTTTTGAGATCGTATTCAATATAACGTGACGTTAAGATGATCGTTTGCCGCATAAAGAATAAGAAAATACCCCGTAAAAGCGAAAGAAGGAGCACGACGAAACCAAAAAACAGGAGACTGGTGCCAAATACTTGGTAGATGAGTTCCTGTCTGTCGAAACCATCAAATAGACGGTACAGATAGATGTTTTCCTGTACCAAATCAAATGCTTCGCGGATTACCTTTGCGGGCAATACCCCGAAATAGTTGGAGATGATAACAAAAATAACCCCTGGAATCAGTTTCCAGCGATATTTATAAAAGTACTTATTTAAGTAGGCGAGATCCTTCATATTATGGATACAAAAGTAGAACTAATTCGTCAAAATGTTTTACGATTTAAGTGAATTTACTGTCATTCGGAAATCAAATGTTAAGTCTTGGATAAAAAAAGTTGTTAGGCACAACGAATAATTTTCCTACTTTTGCATCAAGTACCTTAAAAAATTAAAACAAATTAGAGTAGTACATTTTATGTCAACATCTCAAAATTCTATTTTTGAATTGATGAGCCAGTCTGGTCATCAAAACTTATTTTTCTGTAATGATGAATTAGTGGGCTTAAAAGCTATCGTTGCGATCCATGATACCACATTGGGACCTGCGATAGGAGGGGTTCGTATGTTACCATACGAAAGTACAGAAGAAGCTATTGAGGATGCTTTACGTTTATCCAAGGCCATTACCTATAAGTCTGCCATCACCGGATTGAATCTCGGTGGGGGAAGTGCTGTGATAATCGGTAATAGCCGTTTGGACAAATCTGAGGTTTTATTGCGCCGTTTGGGCCAGTTTATTGAAGGATTGAATGGTAATTTCATTGCTTCTTTGGACGTAGGCACTACCCAACGCGATCTAGAACATATTTATACGGAGACCGACCACGTGGCTGGTTTGCCAAAAGCAATTCATGGTAGTGGTGTTGGCGATCCTTCGATCTTTGCTGCACAAGGTGTTTATTTTGGGATCAAAGCTTGTTTGAAAGAACTCTATGGGTCGGAGAGTGTAGCGGGCAAAAAGGTCATAGTCCATGGCGTAGGTGGAGTCGGTGAGCGTTTGATTGCGATGTTGCGTGAAGAGAATGCACGCGTGTATGTCAGTGATATTACAGAGGAGAAAATGTTGAAAGTAGCGGCCAAGTACAAAGCCGAGCCAATTCCCTACGGTGAAGTATTTGATCACGATTTTGATGTATATGCTCCTTGTGCATTGGGCGGTACAGTAAATCCAGAATCAGCGCAAAAAATGCAATGTAAAATTATTGCTGGTTCGGCAAATAATCAATTGAAAGATGAATTGATCACCAGTTCAATTCTGCATGAAAGAGGTATATTATATGCTCCGGACTATTTGATTAACGCAGGGGCATTAATTGGCTGTTATTCAGAAATTCAAAACTATGGTGTAGACCACACTGAATTTGTGATTAAAAATATTTATAATGCGACAAGAGACGTATTGAAAAAATCAAAAGAAGAAAATATCGCAACTTTTGAAGCGGCCAATCGCATCGCGGAGAAGCGTATCCAAGATATTAAAAAAATCAAGCGATAGTCTTCATTCCCAAAATCGTTCTTACTTATTATTTTATAAAAAAATCGTTCTTTAAATTACTATGTTAAACAGGAGACACCTGAGGGTAAAAGTAGTGCAAACGCTTTATGCGTATAGTCTTTCGGAAGACAAAGACATCAAAACATTTGAAAAAGCACTATTAAAAAATGTGGATGAGGTCTATGAGATGTATATGTGGACACTGAATCTATTAGATGAAGTGTCAGATTACGTCTTAATAGATGCAGAGGGTAGGGCCAATAAATTCTTACCAACTGAAAAAGACTTGTCTTTAACGACCAAGTTAAGTACAAACACTTTTATTGAGTCATTGAGACAAAATCCACAATATGGAGAAGGTGTCAAAAAGTATAAGATTTCCTGGAATTTTGACCCGGAGATCGTGCGTACCGTGTTTTTGCAATTAAAGGATTCTGAGGCTTATTTAGAATACTTACAACAAGAAGATCGCTCGATTGGTACGGAAAAAGATATTATCAAACATATCTTTAAAAAAATCATCTTGAAATCGCCGGTTATTGAGCAGGTTTTTGAAGAAAAATTCATCAACTGGCAGGTGGATAAAGAAGTATTGCAAGCACTTATTGCGAAGACATTTAAGAATTTCAGTTCGGAAGATCCGCGTAGAAATAAACTTGCAGAAATTACACAAAATTGGAATGACGATAGCGATTATATCATTGCATTATTGGGTAAAACGATTCGCAATACAAATGAGTATCAAAAGCTTATCTCTGATAAAACAAAGAATTGGGAGTCAGATCGGATTGCTTTGATGGATACCTTATTGATGCGTATGGCGATATGCGAATTGATTAATTTTCCATCAATTCCCGTGAAAGTAACAATAAATGAGTATATTGAAATTTCTAAGGTATTCAGTACATTGAAAAGTAATACATTTATTAATGGTATCTTAGATAAAATATTGAACGATCTGAACCAGCAGGGAAGAATCCAAAAGGCAGGTCGTGGTTTAAGAGATTAACATCAATTCTGATAAATAATTTATACGAATGAAAAACTTTGGCAAATATTCGGTTTTGGCTTTGCTAGCAATGTTTTTCTTTTCTTGTGGAAATGCAAACAAGGGAAAAGAAGAAGGAGCGAGGATAGCAACTGACACCGCCGCAGCAGATAGCCTTTCTAAAGCTGCAGCACAATTGGGGAAAGTAGAATTTGAAGAATCTGCATTTGATTTCGGTCAGGTAAAGGAAGGTGCGCAGGTAAAACATACCTTTGTGCTTAAAAATACAGGCGATGCACCTGTTATTATCTCGAAAGTGACAGCTTCATGTGGATGTACGCAGCCTGAATTTTCAAAAAGCCCTATTTTGCCGGGGGGAACATCTGAGATCCATGTAACTTTCAACAGTGAAGGACAAGTTGGCAAACAACAGAAGATCATTACGATTCAATCGAATGCTTCAAACGGTTTGACAACCGTGCAGCTAAAAGGCGAAGTATTAGCAAAATAACACATTATTAAACGATATAATTACAAATGAACACAGTATTATTACAAGCAGCGGGTGGCAATTTGATGAGTTTTCTACCAATGGTTTTGATTATCGTGGTATTTTATTTCTTCATGATCAGACCGCAAATGAAGAAGCAAAAAGATCACAAAAAATATATTGAAGAACTTGGTGTAAACTCTAAAGTAGTAACGACAGCTGGTATTCACGGCCGTATTGTAGAAGTATCAGATACTACATTCTTGGTTGATGTAGGTTCGGGCGTTAGAATTCGTTTTGACAAATCAGCAATCGCGTTAGATGCTTCTAAAGCTGCTAACAACACAGAGAAGAGCGCTTCATAATAAGCTTTTTCGAGAGAGAAATGAAGGCCAGTTTTCTTAGAAAACTGGCTTTTTTTTTTTGGTTTATCAACGGAATGTCCATGGACAATGCTGGTGTAAATGACATTTTTAACACAGCAAGGTGTTAGATTACCCTTCAATACGTTGAATTTGAAAAACCGTCATCCAATGCATTCCGTATGCCGACATAGACATGGTAATCCTCTTTTTTCGATTTAACCGGTCAAAATGAATTGAGCAGGGTCCTTCGCTAGCATACGCGATAGATATGCTTAAATGGGATTGGTTAAACAGATTCAATAATATCATGTTGATTTTACATATGCTATCATTATATTGATGTTCTGCAACCCGGTTCAGGTTAATTACATCATTATTCTTACTGATTCGGCAGTTGGATGACGGTGCTAACGAACCAGAAAATAGCAGCATTTTTTCTAGATTAACAAACGGCTTTCCATTTGCATTTATATCGATTGTCTCCTTAAAAATATAGCGTTGTGCCAATTTTAAAGGGTATACACGGCTTCCTTTTTCGGCTAAAAACTAGTATCCAAATTCGAGACGACGTTTGATATGGCTCACCAGCTACTTTCTATTTTTTTCCTGTTCAAAAGTTCCGCCACACATGTTGGTGATATGCACTTTTTTTCGGGCCGTGAACCACATTTTGGCCATTCAACATATAGGCATTTATCGATCCAAATTTTAACGTATTAGATCCATTCGGACCGTTTTGCGAAATTACCATAGTGATTCCTCCTTTTTTGTTTATAATTTTTATGATCGAATAAAACCAATTTAATACTATCTTGTAACCTGCTTATGCAGTAACACCATTATTATAGGGGATAACAAGGGTATAGTAGGGGCTTGACCCTTGTATATCCTCCACAGCTTACATCATGCCGCCAATTGAGTTTGAAAAAAAAGATGCTATAAGTAATATTAAACGGTTTGAGGATCGGCATGACAACACTACGGTGGCAGTATATTACATACGGAAGAGGGTATTTAACATTCAAAAGTGGCAATAAATTGGTATTGCACTGTTCAATCTATTTTATTTATTCAATATCAAGAATATCCCCTGGTTTGCAGTCCAATACTTTGCAGATAGCTTCTAAGGTTTCAAACCTGATACCTTTGGCTTTTCCTGTTTTTAAAATGGATAGATTGACGATACTTAAGCCGACTTTTTCTGATAGTTCTGTTAAAGACATTTTGCGCTTAGCCAGCATAACATCTAAATTAATTATAATGGGCATGTTATTTAAATAAAGGACTCATTTTCCCTGCTCAATACATCACCAGCTCTAAAAGCGGCGCCAAAAGCCAACAAAACTAATCCAATAATTGTCTCTGTATCGAAAAAATGTGTCCCGTTCTGCAGTATATAGTCTGAATTGTTTAAACCTAAATTTGTAATACACTGGATAAAAAGCTCTTGTGTGACCCATCTAATAATAGGTAAAAGTATTAGACAGACTGAGCTAAAGATGATTAATGAAGCATTCTCAGCTGTGAAAAATATATTATTGCTAAAAGATTTAAAAATTTTCTGAACGAAGAAAATTAAAAAACCTATTATAAGCCAGTAACTTAATTGCGCGATCTGATAAAGAATAGATGGGAATGAAAACAATTCTTTATAGGATTGAAATCTCACCTGCACGAAGGCCTTCAATGGAACCGGATGGATTATCAATTTGTCGTTGAACCAATGATTCAATGGGTTAGAAATTTCATTTTGATCGTTTGCATATATATCTGTGTTTTTTGGAATAATATTAACATTGTAAATCCCATAAGCTTTGACACCAGTACCTAGAGAAGGTATGCCCGATTTAAATAAATTAGATCCCAAAAAAAGAATGTAGAATACCATTACCATGCGAGAAAGATAGTAGAGATATCTAGCTGTTTTATACCTTAAAAATTTCATAATTGATTTTGTTTGATTAAAAACAAAGCTAATTAAATTTAAAACAAAACATATATTTTTTAATGTTTTATTTTAAATTATTATTGTTTTATAATATTTATAGCGTATGTGATGATTTGGATCAGACGGTTCATCGCATGAGTCTATTATGGATTAGATCAACCTCTCTATGAATGTTAACAAGTTTTGCCTATAAGGTGAATGTTCATACCCGCATGCACTCGATATCTTTAATCATTTATTTCTTATCTCTACTTATATGACTAGATTGAGTATGTCTTTTTATTGGAGGTTTACATAGATTTTTTATACGGTAAGTGATCGCCCGTTCAAGAGGTGATTTTCTATAGCTGTTTTATACAAATTGAGAGCTAAGTTTTTATCCGTCTATGGGCTGATTTCTACGCAAATTGATTAAGTTTGTATCATGGCGAATACAGTTCGAATAAATAAGATCCAACGGCGTAAGATAAATATCTTCATACGTTGTGTTGGAATTTCGTTGTTAGCTTGGCTATTATTTTCGATCTCCAACCAATATACTGTATCCGTCAAGGCGGCGATTGAATACGTTAATCTGCCCGAGAAGCGGGCGTTCCACCCGCAGCAGTCTGATACTGTAAAAGTTAAGTTGGAAATGACGGGATGGCAATTTTTATTTTCAAAAGCTGCTTTGGAAACACCTAAAGTTCAGGTCGACCTAAGCTCATTAAAAACCAAAGATTGGATCGTTTTTTCTAATCAGCTGGGATTTATTAATCGGCAATTTCCACATGAACAGCGGGTCGTCTCTGTCAGTCCCGATACCTTGTTTTTTGATTTTTCGAAACAGACACAACGTAAAGTGCCTGTAAATCCCCTTGCTAATATTGCATTTAAACGGGGATACGGATTTATCGCTGAAACCAAAGTTACACCAGCTTATGTGACCATCACCGGGCCTTATGAGGATGTTTCGGCAATTGAATACTGGGAAACCGATACCGTCCGCGGGAAAGACGTGGAGACAGATGTACGAACTGTTGCAAATCTGGCGAGAAACCAAAAAGGGAATATCAATGTTTATCCAACGTCTGTTGAGGTGCTGATGCCAGTAGGTGAATTGACCGAGAAAGTAATCGAATTACCTGTTAAGGTGGAAAATGGACAACGGTATAGTTCGGTCAGGCTTAGTCCAAGTAAAGTTGTTGTCACGGTATTGATGTCCGTAAAAGATTACAATAAGTATACTTCGCGCGATTTTGAGGCGGTGGTAGACCTTTCAGATTGGGAGAAGAATCAGGTACAGTACTTACCCATTTTATTGACCAAAGTTCCTGAATATTGTCAGATAATAAGCATTGTGCCCCAAAATGTAGACTTTTTTGTACGTAAATAACGATATTTTCATGAAGATTGGAATAACAGGCGGAATTGGATCAGGTAAAACATTTATCTGCAAGCTATTTAAAGCCATGGCAGTACCTGTTTATAACGCGGATGAGGAAGCTAAAAAACTGATGAATACCGATATTCGGATTAAAGAACGCTTAATCGCGGAATTTGGAGCGGAGACTTATCCGGACGGGAAGTTGGATCGGGCTTTCTTAGCCCAACGGATATTTTCGGACAGAACGAAGCTCGAACTTGTGAACGGAATTATACACCCTATCGTTATTCAGGAGGCGAAGGAATGGGCAGAACAACAAAAATCCCGTTATACACTTAAGGAGGCCGCCTTACTCTTTGAAAGCGGCTCTTATAAGGATCTTGATTATACTATTCTGGTTACCGCGCCTTTATCCGTACGTGTTCAACGTGTAATGGAGCGCGATAAGGTTACGGAAGGACAGGTCATGGAGCGAATTAATAAGCAACTCTCTGACGAAGAAAAGTTAAAATTGGCCGACTTCGTCATCGTTAATGATGGCACCACACCATTATTGCCACAAGTGTGGAATCTACATCAAAAATTTTTAAAATAATAGTATGTCTATAATATTGCCTGACTTCTTTGTCAGAAAGCCAGAAGGTTATTACTGCCGTTACGGTGATTTTTTTATCGATGCCAGCAATCCAGTTATGCATAATGTCGTATCTCATGCCCATGGCGATCATGCGAGCTCAGGGCACGACTATGTGTATGCTACCCATGCGACAACTTTGTTTATGAGCCACCGTTATAAGCAAAATCGGAAAGACTCCTATCAGGTAAAATTATATAACAGCCCTTTTAAACTCGGTGCCGTCGAGATTACGTTAATACCGGCAGGACATATCCTCGGGTCGGCACAGATTCTAATGGAATATATGGGCGTGCGATATTTGTATACAGGCGATTATAAATTACAGCCCGATGATACCTGTGAACCCATCGAAATGCATCATGCTGATGTATTGATTACCGAAAGTACCTTTGCAAATCCAGCTGTTATCCATCCTGACCCGGCCGAGGAAATCAAAAAATTGGATGGTCACGCCAGCAATATCTTATTGGGTACTTATGTACTGGGGAAGGCGCAGCGAGTTACTGATTTGATCAATAGATACTGTCCGGATAGAAAAGTACTTGTGCATAGTGGAATATTACCGTACCACAGACTGTATGACGCATATGGACTGAAGAAATTAAACTACGAGCCTTATAACAGGAAGGAAATGAAACAGGGCGAACAGAATAAAGTTTATCTGGTTCCCCCAATGACATTTAATAGTTACTTCAGAGCGACCAAAGTATTGCGGGCGTTCGCTTCGGGCTGGAAGCGCCTGCAGGTACAGAATGATATCGAACTCTATATTTCCGATCACGTGGACTGGAACGACATTCTCCAGTATATCAAAATGGTTGATCCTCGGGAAGTATGGACACTCCACGGTGATGGAACGGTTCTGAGAAGTTATTTCAATGATAAAATGATCGTCCGCGACGTCTTTCTGGCAAAAGCATAAGTCTGTCAGTGTCGAAGATCTTCTGCAGGGTACACCCATGCCAAGAAAGTGGAGCAACTTATATCTTGGCGTCACTATAACAGCGCCATACAACTGATTTCGATCCATCATTTGAAAACTTCGCTGTATCACCAGCGAAGTTTCTATTTCATATTAACAATCTTGTCAACAACATAGACAGTATTTCCGCGCCAAGGAAGCACTCCATGATATTCTTTGTAACGTAGATCGAAATATTTGCCACTGTTTAGCTCCAATTGTTGAAAAACTGAATCGTCTTCAATAGAAAATTCAAATTGATTGCTGGCTATTCCTCCAGTTTTGATGCTTCCAAATCCTTCTTGGATGAGCTTGCCCTCATATGTCTTAAAAATATTACCCTTCCTTACAGCATAATTAAGATAACCCGACTTGACACCCTCACCGAATACATAATAATATTTCCAGTAGGCATATGAGCCACCCCCGACGAGGATAAAGAGGATCAGGATGAGCAAAAATTTTTTTAATCCGGATTTCTTCTTTTGTTGTTCAGGTAAATTTTCCATTATGTATTTGAATTAAAATGGTTTGAAACAGTTTGTAAAACAATTAGAAATGTATTCTTTCGATACCCTATTGTGTAATTTCATCTAAAGATAAATAATGAACGGCATAAATGCTAGTGGTTTTTATTTAAAGTCAATGAAAAAGGTATTTTGGTGGATGCTAATTCTATTAGTTATTTTCTCCTTGGTGTGTGCTGTTATGCTAATTTTTGTAAATTTGTCTAATGGACTCAGCACGGGTATATCGCAAGATTATTCATTTGGATATGGACGCATTCTATGCATCTGTAGATCAGCGCGACTTCCCCGAATATCGGGGGAAGGCAATCGCTGTCGGCGGATCACCAGATGGGAGAGGGGTGGTTGCGACAGCAAGCTATGAAGCAAGAAAATTTGGTGTCAAATCTGCTATGAGCTCAAGAAAGGCTCTTCAACTGTGCCCTCATATTATCTTCACTTATCCCCGTTTTGATGTTTATCGCCAGGTTTCGTATCAGATCAGGGAGATTTTTCTACGGTATACGGACTTAATTGAACCACTTTCCCTGGATGAAGCATATTTAGATGTTACAGTGGATAAACAGGGAATCGGTTCGGCAATCGATATTGCAAAGGCGATTAAAGGAGCTATAAAGGACGAACTGAACTTAACGGTGTCCGCTGGTGTGTCTGTCAATAAATTTGTAGCGAAAATTGCTTCAGATATGGATAAACCCAATGGTTTGACATTTATTGGTCCTTCTAAAATTGTCAAGTTTATGGAGTCATTGCCCGTAGATAAATTTTTTGGCGTAGGGAAAGTCACTGCAAAGAAAATGCACGAACTGGGGCTGTTTAATGGGCTCGATTTAAAAAAACAGCGTGAAGATGATCTGGTCCGTTGGTTTGGAAAGACAGGTCATTTTTTTTACCGTATTGTCAGAGGTATCGATGACCGTCCAGTTGTTCCTAATCGCAGCAGTAAATCGATTGGTATTGAGGATACTTTTGAGGTGGATGTAGAAGCATTTGAAGAATTAAACAGCATTTTGCATCGACTCTGTAAACAGTTGTGGTTACGTATTGGGAAAAAGGAAGTTTCTGGACGAACGTTAACCTTGAAAGTTAAGTATGCGGATTTTGTGCAGCTGACACGTAGCACAACCATAGAAAGTAGTTTCGACTCCGAAGACAAAATTTACGCCACAGCGCATCGTTTGCTAAACAAGGTTGAGCTGCTAAACAAGGTGCGTCTATTGGGGGTTTCAATATCCAACTTTGTAGAAGAAACTGATTTTCCAAAGGAAGGTATACAGCTAAACCTTTTTGACCATCATCCTTAGTCAATAATCCGCACTATTGTTCGACTTTTGATAAGCTAAAGAATAAACAGCATGTGAATTAAGCTTGTTACAGGCAAAATCATCGTTATTTGTCACAATTCTTTATCTTAGCCCAAATAATAATAAACATATCCAAAAAGTAATGAATACGGTATCAAGAGTACTCTTAGGTGCGTCTATCGTTTTTTTTGTGCACGAGACTGGTGTTGCGCAGAAGAAATTGGATTTTGCGCAGTCCTGGGGGCAAAAGCAATCTTTGACGGTCCGCACCAATCAGTATCCTGGCTGGGCAGACGGAACAGCTTACCTGGAGAATGATGTAAACGATGGTCGTTTGTATCAGGTCGACGTTAAATCAGGCAACAGAAGTATTTATACAATTCCTGCTAAAGAAGGAACGGTTGTCTACATCGATAACAACGATATCTTCCTAAAAAGCAGTGATGGAGCCGTAAAGAAGCTTACCAATTCGCCTGACATTGCCGAACAAAACCCCACGTTGTCACCAGATGGTAAATATGTGGCTTTCACGCGCAAAAGTAATTTATACAGCGTGGATGTGGTGTCCGGAGAAGAGATGCAATATACACATGATGGTACTGACGTCATTTACAATGGTTGGTCATCTTGGGTGTATTACGAGGAGATTCTTGGGCGTCCGACAAAGTACAAAGCTTTTTGGTGGTCTCCAGATAGTCGTAAGATAGCATTTATGCGGTTCGATGATACAAAGGTTCCGATGTTTCCTATTTATTCGTCGAAAGGTCAGCATGGTTATCTCGAGGAAACAAGATACCCTAAAGCGGGTGACCCGAATCCAGAAGTCAAAGTCGGTATAGTTCATCTTGCTGGGGGCAAAGTTACATGGGCTGATTTTAACGAAAAAGACGATCAGTATTTCGGTCAGCCTTATTGGGCCTTTGATAGTAAAAATCTAATGGTACAGTGGATGAACCGGGATCAGAACAATTTAAAGTTTTATCAGGTCGATCCGAACTCTGGTTTAAAAAAAGAAATCTATGATGAGCGTCAGTCTTCATGGATCAATTTGGATCACGATGAGCGTATAACTTATCTTGCTGATAATAAATATTATATCTTAAAATCGGACAAGTCAGGTTGGGCCCACTATTACCTCTATAAATTGGACGGTACTTTGGTAAATCCCATTACCTCTGGTGAATGGCAGGTGACCGAATTGAAGCGGATCGATGAAAAAAACAAGGTGATCTATTTTACTGCACGTAAAGAAAACTCAGCGCGGTTTGATCTTTACCGTGTGGATTATTCGGGTAAAAATCTCAAACGTCTGACTTTTGGTGAGTACTCACACGATGTTAATGTATCGCCCAATGGCCAGTATTTTATTACTAAATATTCTAATGTAAGTACACCAGATAGATTTGCACTGTTGGATAATCGGGGTAAGGTCGTTAGGCAATTGGCGGATAGCAAAGCAGCAGATTTTGCTTCCTATACGTACGGTAAAACCGAATATTTACATATTAAATCGGATGACGGATTGTTCAATCTTCCCCTGACAATAACTTATCCGACAGATTTTGATCAATCGAAAGTTTATCCGGTTGTTTTCAGTATCTACGGTGGACCGGATGCTGGGACAGTAAAAGATACCTGGAAAGGGACAAACAACCAGTATTGGGCTAATGAAGGAGTTATTCAAGTCTCCGCAGATCACCGTGCTTCGGGGCATTTTGGCAAAAAAGGTGTTGCCTATATGCACCGTAATCTTGGTCACTGGGAGATTATTGATTATTCAACCATCGTTAAATGGTTGAAATCACAACCATGGGTTGCTAAAAACAAGGTGCTTATCACAGGCCATAGCTATGGTGGATACATGACCTGTTTAGCGATGACAAAAGCCGCTGATGTATTTGATTTCGGTATTGCAGGTGCGCCTGTAACGTCATGGGATCTCTATGATAGTCATTACACAGAACGATGGATGGATACACCGCAGGACAACCCGGATGGATATAAGGCCGGATCTGTATTGACTTATGCTAATCATTATAAAGGTGTGTTGCGTATTATGCATGGCGATATGGACGACAATGTACATCTTCAGAATACAATCCAGCTCGTCGATAAATTGACTGATCGAAATGTTCCTTTCGAATTGATGATTTATCCTGGAAGCCGGCATGGATTTGACCGATCGAAAAGCAAATATGATTTTAACGAACGTGCGCGTTTTTACTATCAATATTTACTGGAAAAGCCGCTTCCAAAAGAGTTTAAATAAGCCTAACTAAGGTGAAAATATAGCTTCCCCTGTCACTTCGATAGGGGATTTTTATTTTACGGAGTATTTTCATTTATTCACGCTGCCAAATATTCTCCATCGGGCTCTTCTTTATGTTAAATATGAGAAAAAAAGTGATTTTTCTGTGTGTGTAAATTGTTGAAAATTAAAAAATATGGCATCTTTGTAGAAGTTTATTCAAAGATAAAATGATTCAATTCCTAAAGGAAAGTACTTTTGCCGTTAATGAGGTTTTTAATAAGTCATTGGAGTTGCTGAAAAAGCATTATTTTTCGGTTGCTGGGCTTTGTTTTCTGTTATTTGTGACTTCTGGACTCTCCAATTATCTCGCAACATCGATTAGTGATTTCAATGTAGTGTTGAGTGGTTTTATGGCGTTTTTTTTCATGGTAATGTATTTCGGATTGAATATGACTTTGTTTAAGTATATTTTGAGTCTGATAGATGGGAATGATGATAAGAAACTGATTCAATGTATCCCAAGTTCAAAGGAACTCGTTTACTTTTTCGGAGCTATGCTCAGTATCATGGTGCTTTCAATAATGCTCTTACTACTATTGGGGGCAGTTTCTTTACCCTTTCTTTATTTGTTTGAAAACGGTGAAAATCGTGTAGAGCTGATGAGCAATTTTACGATGTTTGTCGTTTTTGTGGCAGCCATATTGACCTTTCTCCTGATTATAAGAGTGGCATTTTATCCATTCTTCATTATTGATAAACACGCGGGTACTTTCAAATCTTTGCGTTTTAGTTTTGCACTGACAAAGGGTAACGTGTTTAAACTGTTGTTGATTTTGGCTGTGTTTGCTTTCTTTCAGTTGCTACAGATGTATTTTAATTTTTTAGAATATTACATAATTTTTATTATTTTGAACCTCGTGAGTTCTTTTTTGGTTGTACCTTTAGCTTGCATTGTCGTTTCGGTAGCTTATCGTTCAATGATGGCAGATTATCATGGTGGAGAGGATCCAAAGATTTTAAAAAATATATTTTAATTAATAGCAAAGGTTTTGAGTAAAAAAGGAATTGCCATTTTAGGGGCAACGGGAAGTATAGGCACACAAGCCTTGGATGTTATAAGAGCCTTTCCTAATCAATTTGAAGCAGTCGTTTTGACATGTGGTAGCAACGCATCATTGTTAATTCAGCAGGCTTTGGAGTTTAAGCCCAAAGCAGTTGTTGTAACGGATTCCCTTCAATATAGTTATGTTCAGGACGCCCTAAAAGGGCATAATATCGCTGTTCTTTTAGGTGAATTGGGGTTGGTTGAAGTGGTTCAATATGAAGATGTTGATGTTGTCTTGAATGCGATTGTTGGGTCTGCCGGATTAAAGCCTACTGTGAAAGCGATTCAATCCAAAAAGGATATCGCTTTGGCTAACAAGGAAACACTGGTTGTCGCTGGCGAGCTGATTATGGCTTTGGTGCATGAATATGGCGTTCGAATGCTGCCTGTGGATTCAGAGCATTCGGCAATTTTTCAGTGTTTGACCGGAGAGGAGCATAATCCGATAGAGAAAATCTACATTACCGCTTCTGGCGGGCCTTTTAGAGGTAAAAGTAGAGCAGAGCTTCAATGTGTTACCAAGGCTCAAGCATTGAAGCATCCCAATTGGTCTATGGGAGCCAAAATCACGATTGATTCCGCTTCTTTGATGAATAAAGGCTTAGAAGTCATTGAAGCAAAATGGCTTTTCAATCTGTCGATAGATCAAGTTGATGTCATTGTACATCCTCAATCCATTGTGCATTCCCTGGTTCAGTTTCAAGACGGTTCTATGAAAGCGCAAATGGGGGTACCTGATATGAAATTGCCGATCCAATATGCGTTGACATATCCAGGACGTTTCGAAAATAATTTTGAGCGTTTTAATTTCATGGACTATCCAACGCTCAGTTTCGAAAAAGCAGATATGGAAACCTTCAGAAATCTGGCTCTTGCTTATGAAAGTTTGCGGGCCGGTGGCAATAGAAGCTGCGTATTGAATGCCGCCAATGAAGTCGTTGTAGATGCGTTCTTGAAAGATCGAGTTGGTTTTCTGGAGATGAGTGATGTTATTGAACAGACATTGGATCAAGTACAATTTATTGCTACACCGACGTTGGATGATTATCTGGAAACCGATCGTGTAGCAAGATTAATAACAAAGGAAATAATCAAAGATTAAATTTAAAAAGCATACATGGGTGTTTTAATTATGGTCGGACAAGTGATTCTAGGCTTGTCAATTTTAATTGTTCTACATGAGTTAGGACATTTTTTAGCAGCGCGTGCATTTGGTATCAAGGTAGAAAAGTTTTATTTGTTCTTTGATGCTTGGGGAGTGAAATTGTTTAAATTCAATTATAAAGGATGTGAATATGGTATTGGCTGGTTACCATTAGGCGGTTATGTCAAAATTGCTGGGATGATCGATGAGTCGATGGATACAGAGCAATTGAAGGGTGAACCACAGCCTTGGGAATTTCGATCAAAACCAGCTTGGCAACGTTTGATTGTTATGTTGGGCGGTATTATTGTCAATATTGTGGTCGGTGTTGTTGTTTTTTGGATGCTGACTTTTAAAATGGGCAATACGGATATCAAAATGAACCAGCTTGTAAACGGTATTGTGCCGGGCTCTATTGGTGAATCTATTGGTTTGAAAGCCGGTGATAAGGTGGTCGCAATTGATGGTCACCGCGTAGAGAACTACTCGGAACTGATCAGTTCCAAAGTCTTGATGGGCGGAGTTACACTCGCCGTCGAACGTGGTGGTGTGACTGAAGATGTCAAAGTTCCAGCCGATTTATTAAATACACTTTCTGACAAAAAAGGAGAGAAGTTTATTGAACCACGTGTTAGAACAACAAGTGTTGCTGAAGTTGCTCCGGGATCGGTGGCTAGTAAAATGGGGTTTGTGAAAGGCGACAGCATTATCGCTGTAAATGGTACGCAGGTTCCCTTCTTTGACCAATTTAAGACACAAATAAAAGCGAATATAAATAAAACTGTTGCTATTAAAGTACTGCGTAATGGAGAGGAAGTTTCACTGCAAGGAAATGTTCCTGCTGATGCTATGCTGGGAATAGGCATTAACCGTGATTATTCCATCAAGTCTTTTACAACACAATATACTTTGACAGAGGCATTCCCAATTGGTGCAAAGAAGGCTTTTACAGTGATTACCGATAATGCCAAAGGATTTGGCAAAATTTTCAAAGGTGAAGTGCGTGCTGATAAAGCCTTATCGGGTCCCATTGGTATCGCAACTTTGTTTGGTACGGAGGTGGATTGGATCCGTTTTTGGTCTTTAGTAGGTATGTTATCGATGGCATTGGCATTTATGAACCTATTGCCTATTCCAGCGCTGGATGGTGGGCACGTATTATTCTTATTGATTGAAATGATACAAGGTAAGCCATTGAGCGAAAAATTCCTGGAAAAAGCGCAGATGGTTGGTTTCTTTATTCTTTTGGCTTTAATGGTCTTTATATTCGGAAACGATATTTTTAAGCTCTTTAAATAACTCAATCGATCGCCAGCCGATGCTGACGGCATGTATTTCATAAAGTAAAGGGGGCTAAATTCAAAGCCCCCTTTACTTTATGATATCGGTACGCTTACAGGAAAAGGCTTCGCGTTGTATAATTATCCGCTAACTGCATTAGCCCCTCATATGTTTTCATTGAATGTATTACAGCCTTTAGGATGAAGAATTTTACAACAATAAATTCTCTATTTATATTGCATTTGAAAAACAATTTTTCTAAGTTTGGTCATGGATGGAAGAAATAGAGCAGATGTAAAGCCTGGTATGTTGGTGAATATCATCTTAAAAAAAGATCAACGTACTGGAAATCTTACAGAGGGGATTGTGAAGGACTTGTTGACCTCATCCTCTTATCATTCGAGAGGAATTAAAGTGAGATTGACGGACGGCCAAATAGGAAGAGTGGCCGAAATTATTGAATATGACTTTTAGCAGGTGTTCTACTGATCTTCCGCTCTTTTTTATTTAATCTTTCCTCATACTATTTATACGGAAAGATCTGCTACCTATGGTGTTCTTTTTGAATAAATCACATGTAAAGATTGTTGAATTACTAATAGTAGATATTTTGACATAAAACTGCATAATGACATTATTATTACTAAATTTTTCTGTATTTTTTATTTTATTACATATTTATATAATATTGTTTTTATAATTACTAAATGACGGTTTTTTCAAATGGATATCAAAAGTAAATGTACGATTGTCTATGCTGATGATGCATTGATTCATCATATACTGATGCGCGCAATGACTCAATCTCATTTATTGAATTTGGTTTATTGTGCTTCTAATGGGATGGACTTAATTGACTACCTCCATGACAACGGACATGAACTTCCTCAGATATGTATACTGGATCTACATATGCCCGTGCTAAACGGAATAGAAACGGCAAAAATAATGAAAGAAAAGTTTCCCTCCGTCAGAATATTCGGTCTGACATCGAGCAGTGATGAAAATGAACGGATGAAAATGCGGGACGCTGGGGCAGAAGAGATTTTTTCAAAGGAGCAGATGCCTTTATTAATGAAACAACTTGCTTCTTGAATATAAAAAGCTACAAAAAAAAAGCCTAACATCTGTTAGGCTTTTTCTTTGGTTTCTAAAGCATCCTTGAATTTTAGCAGTCTAATCCAGGACGGACATTTACTTAAGTCTTTTTTCCATAAGCTTACATGGATGAAGCTTGTGCTTAAGAAGCGTTTCACGTCGAAGACTTGCATGTCCTGCTGTATTTCCAGCGTATCAGGAAGGTCTTTGGATTTAAAATATTGTTGTAATTCCTCTGGAGTCATACGACAAAAGTAAAGTTTTAAATCTTTATCTCCAACCTCCGCCAAGTGCGCGGTAAAGATCTACAAATGCATCTAAATGCTGCTGTCTTAACTCCACAAGGTCAAGGTCACTGTTTAATGCATTGCTTTGCGCAGTAATGACCTCTAAATAAGTGGCATATCCGCTTTTGAAGAGTAGATTCGCATTTTTTACCGCAAGTTGCGCATTATCCACTCTTTCTTTTACCAGAGATAATTGTTCACGTTGTTTGTCTACTGTAACAACTGCATTAGAGACTTCGGCTACTGCCTCCACAACCTTTTGCTGCAACTGAATTTCAGCCTTATCTCGTTCCAATTTGGCTACTTCATATTGTGTTTTTAATGTTCTGTTTTTGAAAATAGGAGTGGTTAGATTTCCAGTTATTCCGCCGAGTAATGCTCCAGGAATATTGAACCAATTTTTTGGAAGCATGCTATTAACCCCTAATACGCCACCGATAGTTAAGGATGGATAACGCATGGCCTGTTGGATATTAACGTTGGCATTGGCAGCCATCAATTGGAGCTCAGATGATCGGATGTCAGGTCTATTGCGAAGAATCTCTAATGGAGAACCGAGGGAGATATCTTTGCTCTCGGCGAAGAGGTGCTCGTAAGAGGTGCCTCTATTGATATTGTCGGGCAATTTTCCGGTTAGTGTCTGAAGGGCATTTTCCTGAATGACAATTTCCTTTTCCAGTTCAGGTACAAGGGACGCAGCCAAGAGACGCTGCGATTGTGTTTGTTGGATCGCCAAAGCGGTGATTTCACCAGCTTCATATTGTAACCTGATCATGCGGAGCGTACTATCGTTTAATTGGACGTTACGTTTAGCGACTTCTATTTTAGCATCAAGCATCAGAAGATTGAAATAGCCTTTTGCTACCGAAGTTATAATGGAGGTCTGTACAGCGTTTTTTGCTTCCTCGGTATCCAAATATTCGGCCAATAGTTGCTCTTGTTTGCTTCCTATCTTCTTCCAGATATCTATTTCCCAGCTAAAGTTAATGTCTGAGCCAAACATTGACTGATAGACGAACATATTTTGAGGTGCTTTTTCACCTTTTTGATCATAGTATTTGGTCAGTGGGCCGCTGCCAAAATCCTGCGATCGCCAAGTCCGGTTTCCATTGGCAATGGTTGCATTTACACTCGGTAAGTAATTAGCCTTATTTTGCGCTAATAGCCGGTTTGAAATCTGCAGGTTGAGCAAGGCTGTCCTCATCTCAAAATTGTTTGATAATGCAGAATCAATTAATAACTTCAACGTCGGATCGTGGAAGAAAGATTTCCAATGAATTAGTCCCATACTGGAGGTGTCTCCGAAGAGGTCTAGTGTGTCGCCACGAAAATTTTCAGGAAGTTTTACTTTGGGCTGCACATAATCTTTTCCTACTTTACAGGCGTTCATCATTCCTAATAGGCCTATGATTATACCGATTCCCGAAATATATTTTTTTATGTTTTTCATTATTCTTCCTCTTGTTTAGCTAGTTTATCATGTAGTTTTTCATCCAAGCTTTTAAATACGACAAATAATACCGGGATGATGAAGATACCAAACGCTACGCCAAAGAGCATACCACCGGCGGCGCTGAAACTGATGGAGTGATTGCCGATAGCTGATGGCCCTACCGTCCACATTAGTGGTACTAGACCGGCTACAAATGCCAAACTGGTCATCAAGATAGGCCTTAATCTAAGCTTGGATCCATTGATGGCTGCTTCGACGATACTCTTACCATTTTTACGCTCCTGGACGGCGAATTCTATAATCAGAATTGCGTTTTTGGCCAAAAGACCAATAAGCATGATGAGCCCTACCTGAACATAAATGTTGTTTTGGAGTCCCACCAGGTTGATGACAGCGAAGACGCCGATCAGTCCCACTGGTATTGACAATAGTACTGCCCACGGAAGGATATAGCTTTCATATTGAGCCGAAAGCAGGAAGTATACAAAAAGAATACTAAGTGCAAAAATCAGCGCGGTCTGTGAGCCAGATTGGCTCTCCTCGTAGCTCATGCCCGTCCATTCAAATCCATAATTCCCAGGAAGGTTGCTATCGGCCATTTTTTGGATAGCCTGCATAGCGTCATCTGTACTGTAACCGTCGGCAGTAGTGATATTCACAGCGATAGCGTTGTACAGATTATAACGGGTTATTGTTTCGGGTCCTACTGTCTTTTCTAAGGTCAGGAGTGTATTTATAGGAACCATTTCACCTTTGCTATTCCGTACAAAAATTGAATTGAAGGATTCGGGATCTTTACGGAAATCAAAATCCGATTGGACATAAACGCGATACTGGCGGCCAAATCGATTGAAATCACTCGCTTGTACGCGTGCAAAGTAAGATCTGATGGTGGACATTAGATCTTTGATATCGACCCCTAGGGATTTTGCTTTCACAGCATCAATATTGACTTCATACTGCGGGAAGTTGGATTTGAAGCTTGTGTAGGCGCTTCGTATCTCTGGTAAAGTATTGAGCTGGTTTATAAATGTGTCGGCGATAGTATTAAAGTCTCTGATATCGCCACCCATCCGATCCTGAAGAACCATTTCAATTCCGGCAAAGTCTCCAAAACCCTGCACAGTAGGGCGAGGGAATACCGTAAACGTGGCTTCATTAATTTGGGATAGATCTTTTCTGATGGTATCCATAAAGGCATTGATATTCTGGATATGCTCACGCTTAGCGTGGGGTTTTAGGGTAATGTAACCAGCGGCAAATGCCGGACTTGAACTGCCATCTAGGGCATTAAAACCTGAAACTGTCGTCATTCCATTGATATCCTCTCTTTTCTTTAAAATACTATCGGCACGATGAAGTACTTCCGTTGTCCGGCTCAATGACGCACCAGGAGGGAGGGCAATATTGTACGTGATAAAACCATCGTCCTCGGTCGGAATAAAACTTTTAGGGGTTTTGATCATAAAAAATGCGCCGAATGCCGTAATCAAAATTAAACCTGTCCAAGCTATTTTCTTGTTCTTGATGAGAACTGTTACTACGGCAACATATCGTAGAGTAAGTCGATCAAAAGAGGTGTTGAACGCCTTGAAGAACCGGTTTTTAAACTGATTTATCTTGCTGGTTTTTTGATCGTTGTGATGTTGTGGCGTTTTAAGTAAGAGTGCACATAGTGCAGGGCTTAAAGTCAATGCATTGAGTGCTGAAATCAGAATTGCCGTTGCCAGTGTGTAAGCAAACTGTCGATAAAAGATTCCAGCCGGCCCTTCCATAAATCCAACGGGCAAAAATACGGCGGCCATGACCATAGTTATTGACAGAATGGCGCCTGTAATTTCGGACATCGTCGACAATGTCGCCGCTCGGGCTTTTAATCCTGTACTGTGCATTTTCTCGTGGATCGCCTCAACGACAACGATCGCATCATCCACCACAATTCCAATGGCTAATACCAAGGCAAACATGGTTAGGACATTCAGTGAAAATCCAAAAAGTTGCAGGAAAAAGAACGTTCCTACCAGCGATACCGGGATTGCAATGGCTGGAATTAAGGTAGACCTAAAATCTTGTAAGAAAATAAATACAATAACAAATACGAGGATAAAGGCTTCGAAAAGTGTGTGTTCGACTTGGTTGATCGATTCGTCGATCTGGTCCCTTACCGAGTACGTCACTTCGTAGTGTATGCCTTTTGGAAATGTTTTTGATTGTTCTTCGAGTACTTTTCTAACGGCAATATCAATATCATGAGCGTTAGAACCACTGGTCTGTGTTAGATTGAGGGTTAGGCCCGGATGTCCATTTACCTTATTATCGCTACTTAGATTGGTCGCTCCAAATTCTATTCTTGCGACATCCTTTAGATAGAGCACTGATCCATCTTCGTTGGTTTTAATCACAATATTTTGGAATTCCTCCGGTGTGGTGAAGCGCCCCTTATGGCGGATCACAGTCTCAAAAGCTTCGTCTGAAGTCTCTCCAAATTTACCAGGGGCGATCTCAAAGTTCTGATCTTTTATCGCGTCAGTGACATCCTGTGGAACCAAGTTGTAAAGGGCGAGCTTTTCGGGGTTTAACCAGAGTCTCATGGCATAATCCCTAGCCCCTAAGCGGGACACTTGAGCTACCCCATCTACACGCAGTAACGGCCGCATCAGGTTAATCTGTGCAAAGGCCTGTAGAAAAGTTTCGTCATAGGCGCTGTCTTGATGATCGGAGTATAAGTTGATGGTCATAATGACACCGGTTTGCCTTGGCATGACGGTGATACCCGCTTCATTTACTTCCGCGGGAATGGAGCTAATGGCTTTGGAAATCCGAGTCTGTACGTTAACGGAGGCAATGTCTGGATTGGTACCTGTCTTGAAATAAACAGAAACACTCCCAGACCCTGAGTTGGAAGCAGAGGATTTGATGTAAGTCATATCCTCTACACCATTGATGGCTTCTTCGATAGGTAATAAAACACTTTTTGCCACTGTTTCAGCATTCGCTCCAGGATAACTGAGTGAAACAAGCACACTGGGTGGTGCGATTTCTGGAAAGCGCGAGACAGGCAGCAATTTTAGGCCTACTAGACCTAAAATAACCAAGATAATGGAAACCACCGTGGCCAATACGGGCCTATTTATAAATGTTTTAAGCATATATATAGAATTTTAAACATGCTACTTTCAGTGCGCAGTATCACTGGCACAAGTAGCATGCAAAAATGATCAATAATTATTTCTGTAAAATTGGGGTTACAGGTGAACCGTCGGTCAATTTGTCAAAGCCGCTAGTAATAACACGGTCGTTTTCGTTTAAACCTGAATAGACGATATAGTTGTTTTTACTTTTGCCCGAAAGCTGTATATTTCGTTTCTGTGCCTTATTGTTTTGGTCCAATATATAGACAAAGGTTTTATCTTGCAATTCGTTTACAGCAATCTGAGGGATTTGAAGAACACCTTTCTTAATCTCAGCGATTTTAAGCGTACCGCTGCTTCCAGATCGGAGAATGTTATCATGATTTTGAAAGGTAGCGCGTAAGGAGATTGCTCCCGTGGTACGGTTGATTTGGCCATTGACCGCATCAACTATACCCTTTTTCGCATATTCTTCACCATCTGCGAGAACTAAAGTCACCTCGGGAAATACAAGTTTTTGATTCTGGTTGTATTTCTTACCTTCTAAGCTATCTTTTTTTGCCTGAGCTTTTGAAAAATACAGAAAATCAGATTCATTCATGGAAAAATAAACATACACTTCCTGAATATCGGAAAGATAGGTGAGGGGTTCTTTATCTCCCTTCGATACCAAATTCCCAATACGCTTTGGGATCCGGCCAATGTAACCGCTTACCGGTGCTGTGATAACGGTAAAATCCTTACTGATCTGAGCCGAGCGCACGGCCGCGATAGCTTGGTCGAGTGTTGCCTTGGCAACTTGATAATCTGACTTGGCAGAAGAAAGTCTGACGTCGGAAATAACATCATTTTGAACAAGCGGTTTCAATCGGTCTACTTCAAGTTGTGCATTTTTAAGTTTGGCTTTAGCGACCTGTTCTGTAGCGATCATGTTATTCAGGTTTTCCTGATAGGTGGAAGGATCAACTTTAAATAGCTTTTGACCTTTTTGTACAAAAGAACCTTCATCAACATAAATTTCCTGAAGTAATCCCTCTACCTGGGGGCGAACTTCTACATTAACCTTACCTTCGATTGTCCCCAAATAATCCTTGATGGTAATTGCATCTGATTTCTTTACGGTATAAACTGGTAAGGCGACGCTTTTTTCTTTGCTTTTATTTTCTTTTGAAGAACTTGAAGAACAACTTACCTGAGTGGCTAAGGCTGAACAAATCAATAGAGATACGTTGAAAATAGATAATGTTTTTTTCTTCACAATGATTGATTAATTTTTATGATATATGTGTGTGTAATATGAATATTACAATATAAACGTCAAATAGTTTAATTATTGTGAAGATTAACATTTGTTAACATCTCAAATTGGAGTTAATAATTGTTCAATTATTAATCAATATTAATGATTAATAGTTTCAGGTGCTTGATAATGAATTTTTTAGGGGAAGGAATACATCATATTTTCCCCCGTAGGAAAATATGATGTTATTGAGATGGAAACCTAAAATTTAAGGTGCTTTACGGTCAGCCCGTTATTAATAAGTTGTTTTAAGGCATCAATTCCTATGCTAATATGCGCTTCTACATATTTCGCCGTAACGGTTACGTCACTGACAGATGTTTTGACTCCTTCCGGAACCATTGGTTGATCCGAAACGAGCAGTAAAGCACCGGTAGGAATTTTGTTGGCAAAACCGACACTGAATATCGTTGCTGTTTCCATATCAACGCACATAGCACGGATTGATTTCAAATATTTTTTAAAGGCTTTATCATGTTCCCAAACTCTTCGATTGGTGGTGTATACCGTTCCTGTCCAGTAATCCCGTTGATGATCCCTTATTGTAGTTGATATAGCCTTTTGCATAGCGAAGGCAGGTAGGGAGGGCACTTCGGGTGGAAAATAATCATTCGATGTTCCTTCGCCACGGATAGCAGCAATGGGTAAAATCAATTCACCCACAGGAATCTTTTTCTTGATCCCACCGGTTTTACCCAGAAATAGTACTGCTTTTGGCGCAATGGCTGATAATAGATCCATAATGGTTGCGGCCATAGGGCTTCCCATACCGAAGTTGATGATGGTAATTCCGCCAGCGGTGACCGACTGCATTGGTTTATCTTCGCCATAGATGGGTGCATTATCATGCATTTCAGAAAACAGCTGTATATATTTTGAAAAGTTTGTCAAAAGGATGTATTCTCCAAACTCTTCTAAAGGTCTTCCTGTATACCTGGGAAGCCAATTGTTTACAATTTCTTCTTTACTTTTTAAACCTGGTGTTATCGGACTATTTACGGTACTTTTGGTACTTTTCTTTTTTGTCATAGTCATTAAATTTAGTTTCTCGAATCTCTTATATTCCTATAAACATTCCATTATGGGTATGTTGTTATTGTAATATAAGATTTTTAATTGTTTAAAAAAAAATCCCGTTCAGCTGAACGGGATTTTTTTAAGCGACTTTAAGCTTTTTCAAATCGGACTTCTCGAATTTTTTCTTCGCGTAGTCCAGGGTGATTTCCAAAGCTTTCTGTCCCGTCTGCTCTTTTGTTGATGGAATCTCAAACATAGCGTCCAACATAATGGCTTCACAGATACTGCGTAAACCCCTAGCTCCGAGTTTGAATTCATCCGCTTTATCGACAATAAAGGTATAAACATCAGGATCAAATTTTAGTTCGATACCTTCATATTCAAACAACTTCTTATATTGTTTGACCAATGCATTTTTAGGTTCAGTCAAGATACTCAGTAAAGTTTCTTTATCCAACGGATTTAGATAAGTCAATACTGGCAGACGCCCTATTAGCTCTGGAATCAAACCAAAGTTCTTTAAGTCTTGAGGAGTAATATATTTGTATAAGTTATTCAAATCGATTTCCTCTTCGTCTTCATTCATTTTATAACCTACAGTCTGTGTACGTAAACGGTTTGCAATTTTCTTTTGAATACCATCAAATGCACCGCCACAGATAAAGAGTATATTACTAGTATTTACCGCGATCATTTTTTGATCAGGGTGCTTACGGCCGCCCTGAGGTGGAACGTTAACCACTGTACCTTCGAGAATCTTCAACAAAGCCTGTTGAACACCTTCACCTGATACATCTCTCGTAATCGAAGGATTATCACTTTTACGTGCAATTTTATCTATTTCATCGATATAGATGATTCCGCGCTCTGCCGAAGCTACATCATAATCTGCTGCTTGAAGTAAGCGTGTCAAAATACTTTCTACATCCTCGCCAACATAACCTGCCTCTGTCAGTACAGTCGCATCTACAATACAGAATGGTACGTTTAATATCTTCGCAACTGTCTTTGCTAACAATGTCTTACCAGTACCTGTTTCTCCCACGATAATTAGATTCGATTTTTCGATCTCAATTTCGTCTTTATCCACTTTCTGATTTAACCGTTTATAGTGATTATAAACTGCTACCGAAATTACTTTTTTTGCATCATCCTGACCGATCACATATTGATCCAAGTGAGTTTTGATCTCAAAAGGTCGGATCAACTTTAAAGCAGTCTGTAATGTTTTGCTTTTTCGTTGTTTTAATTCTTCTGCTAAGATTTCGCCCGCCTGCTGGATACATCTATCACAGATATGTGCACCGTTGCCCGCAATGAGCATCTGAGCCTCATTTTTGCTTATCCCACAAAACGAACAATGAATGTCTCTATCGTTATTCTTTGCCATTGTTATTTAATATTCTCCTTCTTAGGAAGTAAAATCTCATCAATCATACCGAATTCTTTCGCCTCATTGGCTTTCATCCAGTAATCGCGGTCAGAAGATTTTTCTACCCATTCGTAAGTTTGTCCAGAATGATCTGAAATAATGGTGTATAATTCTTCTTTCAATTTCATCATTTCACGTAAGTTGATTTCCATATCCGCTGCGACGCCCTGAGCACCACCAGATGGTTGATGAATCATTACGCGTGAATGACGTAACGCTGCACGTTTCCCTTTCGCACCAGCAACCAAAAGCACAGCTCCCATAGAAGCAGCAATACCTGTACAGATTGTTGCTACATCTGGAGTAATATATTGCATAGTATCATAAATCCCTAATCCAGCATATACACTCCCACCTGGAGAATTAATGTAGATTTGGATATCACGTTGTGCATCGGTAGACTGTAAAAACAAAAGTTGTGCCTGAATAATGTTGGCAACCTGATCATCAATACCGCTACCTAAAAATATGATGCGATCCATCATCAAACGTGAGAATACATCCATCTGTGCAACGTTCAATTGACGTTCTTCAACAATGTAAGGTGTAAGATTTGTAGGAATGCTTGTCTCTGTGCGAGCAATGAAGCTGTCAACGTGCTGACTTCCAATGCGGTGATGCTTTACTGCATATTTTCTGAATTCGTTTTTATCTATATTCATCTTTTTATTTTTTTCTGTTCTGTAGGACTAATATAAAACTATATTTTATAAATCAAATAAATTGAAAAGATGTTTTACATCTACTTTACATTTTTTTTATTAGCTCTACTCACCGCCAGGCGATAAGGTAAAGACTAGCTTATTTTTTATGTGTTTCATGCATAGCTCCTTAGCCAATTTCATTGTAGCTGGGGAGGTCTTCTAAAAATTCATAGGACTCAGTCTTAAAATTAATTTTACAATAGTAATGATTTATGCCATTGCTCACTACTAAGTAGGGGATGCGATGAACGGTGTTATAATTTGCGATTTGCTCAAATACTTGTTGGGTAATTTTTATGTGTGGTGCCTTAAATTCCGCCAAAACGACCTTATGTCCATTGCTGTTGTATATTAACAGATCACTTCGTTTCTGAAGGTTATTTAGTTTTAATCCGCCTTCGATATTCATCAGTGATTTTGGGTAATTTTTACTGATGGACAAATAGTTTATCCAATGCTGTCTAACCCACTCTTCGGGAGTTAACACCAGATCCTTTTTTCTGAGCTCATCAAAGATATAAATCGCATTGTTCTTTTTGGATATTTTAGCTTTAAACGGAGGCAAGTTCAGTGGAGTAGGTGAAAACATGAACAAATATACTAAAATTTCGGCAATACTTATAAATTGCCTCGGTCGGAAATATGCTGTTTTCTTTATGAACTTGCTGTCTCTAGGGGAAAGAAATAAATGTACCACGATAGTTCGGTCGCTGCATCTTCCCGGTTTTAAACCAGTCGTTTACCGCTACGCTAAGGAGTGAACAACGATATAAAAGCATAACTTTTTGAAGTTCCGGGTTGATTTGCCATTAAAATTGTAATTTTGCTTCTCATATATGCCCGTGGTTGAATATTTTGAAGACTTTATTGAAGATGCATAAGCGCACGTTAAGAGTTGTCGAAAATATATCTCAAATTTGCATGGGGCAGTACGAAAAGTGTTTATTGGGGCCGAAGAAAACAAAAAATATCGATAGTTTTTACATATGAACATACATCCGATCTTATCCGATATCAAAAACAGAGTTTTTAAACCCGTATATCTATTGCAGGGGGAGGAAAGCTATTTTATCGATACCATTGCTGATGCGCTTGAAGCGACGGTATTGACCGACGCACAAAAGGGGTTTGACCAATCCATTTTTTATGGAAAGGATGTTGATATGTCTACAATAGTCAATTCGGCTAAACGATATCCAATGATGAGCGATAATCAGGTTATCATTATTAAAGAGGCTCAAGAGTTAAAATGGAAGTCCGATACCGAAGAGTTGTTGACCAAGTACCTTGAGCATCTTACACCAACGACTATTCTTGTTTTTTGCTATAAACATGGCAAATTTGATAAGCGTAAAAAAATTTACAAAGTGTTCGAGAAAGCAGGATTAGTGATTGATGCTGCTAAACTGTATGATGATAAGGTAGCGCCGTGGATCGGATTCTACATGAAAGAGGCAGGTTGGCGTATTCATCCCCAGGCTAGTGTATTGATTGCTGATTATCTCGGTAATGATTTGTCCAAAATATCCAATGAACTGGATAAGCTTATGCTCAATGTTCCCAAAAATCAGGAAGTAAGTATGGATGACGTCGAACGTAATATTGGTATTTCCAAAGATTATAATGTATTTGAATTAAATACTGCATTAGCAAAACGGAATGTCTTAAAAGCGTATCAGATTGTCGACTATTTTGTGGCAAATCCCAAAAATAATCCTTTGGTTATGGTCATTGGTCAAGTGGCGACTTACTTTACTAAAATTCTAAAATATCATTATCTTATTGATAAGACCGCTGCTGCAAAAGAATTAGGTGTACATCCATTCTTTTTGAAAGAATATGAACTTGCGGCGAGAAATTACAATCGTAGAAAAACTTTCGACGTGCTCAATGTTCTAAAAGAGACTGATTTAAAATCGAAAGGTGTTCATGTTCCCAGTAATTTTAATAGCGCAGAGATTCTCAAAGAGATGATCTATCGGATACTCAATTAACTAGCCAAACGGAGTTTTAAACAAACAGACAAACTTGCTCAGCTATAAGACACCCCACAAGGTGTCTTTTTTTTACATAAATTTAATAATTAAACATTTGTTTAAATTAAACGTTTGTTTAACTTTGTCCCGCATTTAATAACAATGAGTTTGGTTTCGTTGCTTAAGATGCGAATGTATCTTTAAAAAGATAGGTGTTTATAATGGAATTTAACGAAAAACAGATTGATATTCTCCTTGCAGCAGAGCGTCTTTTTGCAACAAAAGGGTTTGATGGAACTTCCGTACGTGATATCGCTAATGAAGCTAATGTCAATGTGGCGATGATCAACTATTATTTTGGTTCTAAAGACAAGCTATTGGATACTTTCTTTGAATGGCGTGTTCCTGATTTCATGATCAACGTGGATGAACTTGCAGGTATTGATCATGCGTTGGATAAAATTGATGCGATGGTGGATCGATCAATTAAATCGATGAACTCACACCGAAAGCTATATCACATTATTACCATCGAAAGTTCACTAAAGCAGCGGATGCTTATATCGGAGGCTTTTAGGAAGCTCAAATTACACAATTTAGAAGTGATCTCTGCCGTCATCAATGATGGGGTTGCACAGGGGGTATTTAAGGCGGGGTATGATCCGATCTTGATTCATTCGATGATGATGGGAACTTTTATGAATTTCCAGATGAACCATAGCTTTTTACAGGATCAGTTGCATATCGATAATGATAAAGACTATGCACATTATATAGAAACAACGTTGACAGAATTTATACAGAAAACAATTAAAGCTTTATTGACATATGAAAAATAAGTTGGCCAATTTAAGTGCTTTATTGCTTTTAAGTCCTATAGGTTTATTCGCACAAGACAATAAACACATGACTTTGGAAGAGATAATTCACTTGGCCGCAAATCAAAGCGTGGAAGCGAAGTCTGCTGATACCAAGATATTTGGAAGGCAGCTCGAAGTCGAAACCGCCAAATCAAAGCAACTTCCAGACGCAAAATTGGGGGGACAATACATGGCCATGACTACTCCAAATGTGAATTTAAAGTTGGCATTGGGTGAGGGAGGGGCTGCGCCGGATATTGCCGCGAATCAATTGTGGTTAGGACAGGCTTCGGTAAGCCTGCCAATCTATACCGGCGGAAGGATTAAGGGAGGTATTGACATTGCAAAAGATATATTGAAAGCCGAAGAATACAACGCTGTAGCGAGTAAGGAACAATTGGCTATACGCGCAGTGAATCTTTATCTAAGCCTTTATAAGGCTCAGCAAACCAATTTGTTGATTGCAGAAAATATTAAGCAGTCTGAGCAGCGGGTTTCGGATTTTAAAGCGATGTTAGACAATGGATTGATCGCTCGTAATGACTTATTGAAAGCTGAGTTGCAGTTATCTAACTATCAGGTATCGCTTCAGGAAGCGCAGAAAAATATCAAGGTACTGAATTATCAATTGGCTAATTTCCTGAAGATTGATGAAGATACACAATTGGATCAGATTAATCTAGCGGATGTGAGGGGTGTTGATTTGGGCTTAAAAGCATCATTTGATGCTGCGAGAAGCACCCGTTCGGATGTGAAGTCCATGGAATCACAACGTCTGGTTGCTGAAGATCAGTTGAAAGTAACCAAAGCTGCTGCCATGCCAACTGTCTCTGCAACGGCAGGTTACAATGCTTTTGGCCTTCAAAAGGTGGTTACTGTAACTAATGCAGCGATGATAGGCGTGGGGGTATCGTATGATATAGGTTCGCTCTATAAGAACAAAAGGGAGGTTAATGTCGCCAAAAATCGCATTAAAGAAATCGATGAACATATTGAACTATTAAACGACAAGGTGAAAGTTCAGGTACAGCAGGCGAACGAAAACTACATGTTGGCACAAAAGCAGGATGTAGTGTATCATCAGGCGCTGGATCAGGCAGTTGAAAATTATCGTATTACCAAAGATAAGTATGATAACGGTATTGCAGATACAGATGATTTGTTGACGGCAGATGTACAGCAACTTCAAAGTAAAATAAACCTTGCGATCAGCAAAGCAAACACAATCGAAAAATACTATGACCTTCTATTGGCAAATGGGTCGTTAAATATTAAATAGCAATTAATCTAGACATGGAAAATACAATAGAAAACGCACCTGAGAAAAAAGGTACAAATAAAAAATTCACCATTGTTTTGGCTGCACTCGTTATTTTCGGTGGGGCTTACGGTGGTTATAAATACCTGCATGGTCAGGCGCACGAAACGACTGATGACGCACAAGTAGAAAAAAACATGAGTCCGATTATTCCGCGTGTTGGTGGATTCATTTCGAAAGTCTACGTAAAGGATAACGATTTGGTAAAAAAAGGCGATACCTTGTTTACCATTGAAAGCCAGGATTATCAGGTTCGCGTAGATGAGGCTTTAGCAGCACTTGCAGCGGCTCAAAGCAGTTTTGATGTTTCAAAGGCGGACGTGTCTGCATCTTCGGCAAATGTAGCCATATCTGATGCAACGATCCAATCTAATTTGGGTAGTATTGAAGCGGCTCGTATTCGTGCCAAGCAAGCGAATAATGATTACATCCGCTACCAAAACTTGTACAACAACCAATCGATTACGAAGCAACAATATGAACAAGCATTAACCGCTAAGCTAGAAGCTGACAAGCAGGTTGAAATTTTGCAACAACAACGTAATGCAAGTGCATCTCAACGCAATGCAATCGTTAGTAAAACAACAGTAGCTTCTAAACAAACGTCTGTTGCAGAGGCAAATATAAAGAGAGCGAATGCGCAGCTCGAAGCAGCTAAATTGAATCTCTCTTATACGGCGGTGCTCGCATCTGTAGATGGCCAGGTGTCCAATATCAAGGTGCAACCAGGCCAGATGGTCAATCCGGGACAATCGTTATTCTATATTGTAGATAATATTGAAACTTGGGTTGTAGCTAATTTTAAAGAGACGCAGCTGGAAAAAATGAAACCAGGCCAAAAGGTTGGAATTAAAGTGGATGCTTATCCTAATATCGAGTTTGAAGGCGAAGTAAACTCTTTTTCACCAGCTACTGGTTCACGATTCTCTTTATTGCCTCCAGATAATGCCACGGGTAACTTTGTGAAAACTGTGCAGCGTTTGCCGGTAAAAATTAAATTGACAAAAGACAATAAAGCAGAAAACGTGGCTTTGCTCAGACCGGGCATGAATGCTGACGTAGATGTGCATGTTCAATAATTATGGAAAATTTAAATCAACAAGATAGTCTGGTTGAATATGGTTTTCGACGCGTCGTAATCACTATTACAGCAGTGCTATGTGCTCTGCTGGAAATTGTGGACACCACGATTGTCAATGTAGCCCTTAACGATATGAAAGGTTCGTTGGGTGCTACTTTAACGGATGTAGCATGGGTGATAACGGCTTATGCAATTGCCAATGTCATTGTAATTCCGATGACCAGCTGGTTGTCCCAACAGTTTGGACGTAGAAATTATTTTGCTGCCTCTATTATCATATTCACCGTATCTTCATTTTTGTGCGGTAACGCAACCAATATGTGGGAACTCGTCGCTTTTCGTTTTATACAAGGGATGGGTGGGGGTGCCTTATTGGTTACAGCTCAAACAATTATTACGGAAAGTTATCCCAAAGAAAAACGTAGTATGGCTCAGGCGATCTACGGGATGGGGGTTATCGTTGGGCCTACTTTAGGGCCACCTCTGGGTGGTTATATTATCGATAATTTCTCTTGGCCGTACATATTTTATATTAATGTGCCACTTGGAATTATCGCTACATTGTTGACATTGTCTTTTGTCCGAAGTCCCAAATATAGCCAAAAACAGTCTGCCAAAGAAGTGGACTGGTTCGGCATGATTTTCTTGGTTATGTTTATCGGATCGCTCCAATTTGTATTGGAACATGGGCAACAGGATGACTGGTTTGACGACTCCTTAATTCTGGGCTTATCGATCTTATCGGCTTTTGGATTGTTATTCTTTATCTGGCGGGAATTGGTATATGATAAACCTATCGTCAACCTGCGCGTATTGAAAGATAAGAATTTGCAGGTTGGTGTAGTGATGAGTTTTATACTCGGTTTTGGGCTGTTCGGGTCTACTTTTATTATACCGATTTATACCCAGTCTATATTAGGATGGACAGCAACAGACGCTGGTTTGCTGTTGTTACCAAGTTCGATCATGACTGGTATTATGATGCCGTTTATTGGTAAGATGATTCAAAATGGTGTACCTCAAAAATACATGGTTGCAGTAGGACTCAGTATCTTTTTTGGCTTCTGTTTTTGGATGTACAGTTTAATGACGAATGACACGGGTTCGGAGCACATGTTTTGGCCACTAATTTTACGTGGAGTTGGATTGGGATTGTTGTTCGTGCCTGTTATGACGCTTTCTTTATCGACATTGCAAGGTAAATCAATCGGTGAAGGTGCTGCTTTTACAGGGATGATGCGTCAATTGGGTGGTTCGTTCGGAATTGCATTGATTACGACTTTTATCGCCCGGGATACCCAAAAACATCGTGTTGATCTAGTTGGTAATTTGGACCCTAGTAAGTTTGATGTGCAGCAGCGTGTACAGCAATTGCAAATGAGCTTTCAGGCGAAAGGTTTTGCACCAAATGAAGCTTTGGCCAAAGCGTATCAGATATTAGATCTAAACGTGATGAAGCAAGCTACTGTGTTGTCCTATATGGATGTATTTCTGTATTTAGGGGTTGTATTTTTGATTTGCGTTCCTTTTGTATTGATGATAAAACAAGGCAAAACGCAGATCGATATGTCTAGTGTGCATTAGTCCAAGATCGCTCAGATCCATTGGTTTTAAAGGGGTATCCTGTCCTAAACAGCACTTATCCACGTATTAAAAAGTCCTCAAAAAGTGTTTGAATTTTTTGAGGACTTTTTTGTATACTCTGCTTTTTGTTTAGTAGTGTCGGCGGTTGGCCTCGTCAATCTAAAAATTTGCAATTCAAAAACCTGATTTAAAATTGATTGTTTAATAAAAACCAGTTTAGGAGAACCCGTCTTTTTAGGAAGCAAAGGATAATTCCTTCTGAAATGTAATTCAGGTAGAGTTTTTATTTTAAAAATAGCAACTGCATGCATACAGAGAAACTTAATTTTTTGGCATTTATCATCCCACTATTTTTAATCTTGATGCTGTTGGAATATTGGTATAGCCTCAAAAAGCAGAAGTGTTTTTATTCTTTTGATGAATCCATCTCAAATCTCAATGTTGGTATCGTGGAGCGTATGTGTGATATGTTTTCCGTGAGTTTATTTTACTTTTTTTTCGTTTGGCTGTACCAAAACTTTGCGCTATTTCATATTGAAGCTAATCTTTGGACCTGGATTATTCTTTTTCTCTTTACAGATTTCCTTTGGTATTGGTATCATCGATACAGCCATGAGATAAACCTCCTGTGGGCAGCCCATGTTGTCCATCACCAAAGTGAAGATTATAACTTTACGGTAGCAGCCCGCATTACTATATTCCAGGCTGTCTTTCGTTCGCTATTTTGGGCTTTTATTCCTCTTTTGGGTTTTCCACCTTTTATGATGACCACTATTTTATTAGTTCATGGTGTATATCCATTTTTCTCCCACACGCAGACCGTTGGGAATTTGGGAATCTTGGAGCGGGTATTCGTCACGCCATCGCACCACCGCGTGCATCACAGCAGTAACGAAATTTATTTGGATAAGAATTATGGGGATATCCTAATTATTTGGGATAAGCTTTTTGGAACATTTATCTCGGAACAAAAGGAGCAGCCTTGTGTTTATGGTCTCACTAAGCCTATTCATCGATACACTTTTCTTTGGCAACATTTTCATTATCTATTTGAAATCGGCTTATCATTTCAGCGGGCAAAAGGATTTAAAAATAAGATGCGAACTATATTTGGTCGCCCTGATGACATACAGCCAGAAATTCGCGAAGAGCTAGAAGTACGGATATTTGCTGGAACTAAGTCGCAAGTTCACAAACGAGGCTTGAGCCGGTATATTTTTTTTCAGTCAATGTTGACGATGATCCTTCTTTTTTTCTTTTTGCTTTATGGGAATTATCAGCAAGTGATACAACTCGTTATCGGCGGCGGTTTTATTCTCTGCAGTGTCATTTGTATCGGTGGACTGCTAGAGCATGAACGATGGGTTTTTCCACTTGAAGTGCTGCGATTATTTCTATTTATGCTGTACATTGCCCTTACTTTTTATTCACCTTTGGGTGTTATATTAATGGGTTGTGGCGTTTTAGCACTATTGATTTTTTATACAAGGCTAGCCAGCCATTACAAGAAAGTTCTTTGTCTTGAAAGGTGCTGATACAATATACGTTGTTTTAAAATTTAGAAGTCGCACGCTTAATCATTTGTGGTTTTGTTGCATAAATCAAAAAATGATTGACAGTAGGATCTCGCCATAATATCCCATCCATATTGTGCTAAAGTATTTTGTTTAAATTGTTGGCTGAGTTTTTTATAATGAACTGGGTTGTCTAAAATAGCTTGGAGCTGTTCAATCCATGCTTTTTCGTCTTTGCTTGCTACAAGCAGACCATTGCAATGATGTGCAACAGCACTTGTGATTCCTTCCAATTCGGAGGCCACAACGATAGTTCCCGCGGTAGAAGCTTCTAGACAGACTAACCCAAAACCTTCCATATCACCCAACACTTCAATATTGGGCATCAAAAAGGCATGAGCGTTGGTCAAAAGATGCTTAAGTTGTTCGAAGGGCACTTTTCCAAGATGTTCAATTTTTTCGGGATATGATTTCAACAGTTTTCGGATCAAACGTTGATCGGTCGGAAAGCCTAAGAATAGAGTGATGAGGTGACTAATTCCACTAGGAAAGAGATCTAAGAGGTATTCCTTCCATCGAGGTCTGCGATCGAAAGGGCCGACCATTAGTAATTTGAAATCACCTTGAATAGCGGGGATCACATGCTGCATCAACCACGAAAAGCCCTTTCTTTTGACAGGTCGTCCTAATGTTATAAAGTAGGGTTTGCTTTCTATTTTTGTACCATTGACTTGAGCAGAGATTTGTATAGGATCTACACCGTTGGGGATGACAATAATTTTGGCGGGGTTGATACCCCGTAATTTCGCAGCGTCGGCGGTAGCTTGGCTCACAGCAACAATCTGATCAAATGTGTTGAATCTTGGTATGACTTTGCGTTGAAAATAACGAAGGGGAAAGACTATATCCAATCCATGAATTGTAACAACACGCTTTAAATGGTTGTAGCCTTTGTGAAAAGAGGCTAGGGATGCAATTAATCCATCATTGAAGTGAATAATTTTGATGCTGGGATTATCCTTAATTTTAACTAAAATGCGACGATTTAGCTGAATGAAAAATTTTAAAAGTGGTTCGCTGTTATCGTAAACTAAAGTGTGTACTTTCAAATAAAGTGCTGTCGTGTTGATCAGTTCGAAACTCTGTTTTTCCATACCTCCAACATTTGGTGGATATTTATGACTGACAAATAGTATTTCTATTTCAGATGAAGACATGTGCGGGTTTCTTTTTGATGAATAGATAAAATATAAATCCGATGGCTACCCAGATGAGTTGTCGGCTGCGGCGTAATAAAGAAACGCTGAGCCAAATACTGGTCCCTGTAATGCCAACCATACTAAGTAGGAGCTTGTTGGCGATTTCTTCAATGCCAAGCTGCCCGGGAATGAAAGCGCCGATGCTTTTCAGGACGATGACACTCATATCCAGTATTAAACCATGTATGGGCTGCACATTGGTACCCAAAAATTTTAAAATATAATAGAATTCGAGACTGCCAACAGTCCAATGAAGTACAAAGAGTAAGTAAGAATACCAGAAAGTTTTATTTTGATTTCGATAAAAGTCTTTTACCGTCAAAAGTAGCGACAGAACTTGTGCTTTTGCTTTTCCGAGTACTGTTGCTGTTGAAGCCTTGTTTTCTGAAGGATTTTTTGTAACTATTAACCAGTAGAATATCAAAATCATCACTAATAGCAAAAGTATACAGATAATATAGACCAGGGGGCCAGCGTAAGATATAACATCATTTTTTAACGGAGATAGTATCAACCAGCAAATAGCGATCAAAAAAAGAGTCAATTGAGATAGTACAGCGGTAATTCGGGATATTGCTACTGAATTTAATCCCTCTTTTAAGGGGATGTTATAGCGGGTTGTCAAGTCGGCTTTCAATAGATCGCCACCAATAATACTTGTAGGGTTAAATAGCCCAACGGTTTCACCGATTTGGCGGATGGCAAAGAGTTCGATCAGATTGACCTTTTTTTTTGCGGCTCCCAAGCAAATCCACCAAGCTAAGGTTCCGAAAGAATAGGCTGCAAAAGTTGTAAAAAGAATTACGATGAAGTGATAACCCACGGATGACAGTTCTTTTTTTATTGCAGTTAAATTGCTTTGAGCTAAAAATATAGCAATAGAGGTTAAAACCAAAAATAGAAAGATGCCTTTGATTAGTTTACTTAGTTGTGTTAATTTGCCCATGCCAAATCTATTGTATGTGTTTTTTCTGCCATCAATTCAATGTCTTTGAAATAGCGAGCAGATAAACTATTCCAATCCAAGGACTCCACATACAAGAGACCTTCGGTAACGAGATTCTTTGTTAACCTAGCGTCAGACAAGATCTTTTTGAGGTAATGAACATAGGCCGTTGGATTTTCAGAATGGCACTTAAAACCATTTTTACCGTGCTGGATTAGCGAGGCCGAACCACCCCCGTCGGCGATAACACAAGGAAGTCCAGAGGCTAAGGCTTCGACAACAACATTACCATATGTTTCTGAAACGGAAGGAAAGACGAAAGCATCTGCTGAAGCATACAGAACCGCGAGTTCTTCATGATTTTTCTTTCCCAGAAAAATGGCTTGAGGCATCTGTTGCATCGCGATTGTTTTCGCTGTTCCCTCACCGACAACAATGAAGTTATAATCAAGATTTTGTGTCTGTATTTGTTGATAGATTTCAATAAGCGTTTTGATATTTTTTTCCCAGACAATACGACTGACAAAAAGGATTGTCGGTTTGTCATTCTGTGTGATATTCTGGATGTAGGCGATATTCTTTTTATGGGGAGTAAATAGGCCTGTGTCTATACCTCTTTGCCAGAGCTTTAGTCGTTCTGGTTGTAAACCGATTTGTCGCAACTCATTTAGAATGGATTTGGTTGGGACATAAACAATATCACATTTATTGTAAAAGTTGTTCATTGCTTTTTTTATCCATTTTTCCGTTGGTTTGACCAATGGTTGGACATTTTTAAAATAATAGGCAATGTATGAAATGAAGTGTGTATGGTAGATGGTAAGTACGGGGATACCCTTCCGTTTGGCGTAATTTAGGGCAAAGAAACCTAAGAGGGAAGGTGTTGCAATGTGGATTATTTCCGGAGCAAATTTATCTAAAGCGAGCTCAAGTTTCTTTTTGATAAGCTGTGGAATAGCTAGGCAATAATCGTCATTGACGGGTATTTTGAATGAAGGTACCTTGTACGATTGAAAATTTCTAAATTGTACCGGGCCACCACCATAAATAAAGAAGTAGTTGAATTTCAGCTGATCGATACGGTTGATCAGTTGAAACATTGTCCGTGATGCTCCGTCGAAATCCTCAACGAGTATTTCTGTAAAGAATGCTACCTTTCTCATGTTATTCTTATTAGGGGTTGTATAAAAATAGCTGAAAGCTTTAATGCATACTTTATGGCGGTATTAATCTTTTGTCATTATAGTGTTTATAAATTATTAGTTTTTAATGATTTGTGTATAATTATTAAAAGGAAAGTTAATTGTAAATGAGAACTAAGCTAATGTTGTTAGGGTAGATTTGTAAGGAACAAAATATTCTGCCCATGTTATTAAATCTATTGTTCGAAAGAAAAATCAGACCGAAGGATCTTCGAAAGATTCTCCTCTTGTTTATCTGTGCGTCTGCTGGTGTTATACTGGGTTTTAAGTTGAAACCTAAACATCAACCGAAGCTTAGTAATTTGGTGTATGCGGACATGCCGGAAGCGGTTTACGGAAGGCTCAATTTGTTAACATACAACATCGCTGGTCTTCCTGAATTGCTTTCCAGTGCTGTAGCCGAGCGTTCTTCAAGTATTAGGTCCATCGGAAAACGAATCAATGCATTTGACATAGTCAATGTACAAGAAGACTTTAATTATAACAAATTTCTTTACAGTGAAAATAAACACAGTTACCGCACAGCAAACATGGGTGGAGTACCTTTTGGAGATGGCCTAAGTACGCTTTCAAAATACCCTATTGTTGAATTTAAGCGCGTAGCTTGGGCCGATTGTAATGGTGCAGATTGTCTCACTCCTAAAGGTTTTTCTTATGCTCGAATTCAATTGGCCAAAGCAGTATTTATAGATGTTTATAATGTACATGCTACAGCTCAGGATGATCAGAATGCGACTGTTGCCCGGCAGAAGAATATTAATCAGTTGAAAACCTATATTAAAAAGTACTCGGCTGGAAGACCTCTTTTGATTATGGGTGACTTCAATGCACACTATGCAGACGAGCTGGATAACATCAGATCCTTTCAGCAGGACTTAGGTTTGGTAGATGCTTGGGTAAGCTTGCGGAATAAGGGTATTATTCCTCATCTTCAGGCTGATTTTGAAGCTAAATCAGCGCTCGAATTGACAGAAGATTGCGAAGGAATTGATAAGATTTATTACCGCAATGATCATCATCTACTCTTTGAGGCTAAGAATTATCAAGTTCAAAAAAGGCTTTTTCAGAACGAACGCGGGCAGGATCTATCTGATCATTGTGCTGTCTCCGTACAGTTGGGCTGGCGCGTGGTCAAATCTTCATTTCAGTAATTACAAACAGCACTTTCTCAAATCTTTTCTATCAATCGCGATTAGCACTGAGCCCTTCAGTGCTTTTTTATTGCCCATCAAAAAAGCCCCATAAAATAAATTATGGAGCCTTTATTAAATTGGGATAAATTATCTTATTTATACATTTCTGCACGTTGCGCTTTTACCACATCGCTATTGATGTATTCATCGTAAGTCATCAATTTGTCGATGATACCTTTTGGTGTCAATTCGATAATTCTATTTGCAACCGTTTCAGTCAATTCGTGGTCACGGGATGTGAACAACATTGACCCTTTAAAATCAGACATACCGTTGTTTAATGCGGTAATGGATTCCAAATCTAAGTGATTGGTCGGTTCATCGAAAATTAAGAAGTTGGCGCCCTGAAGCATCATGCGAGAGAACATACAACGCATTTTTTCTCCTCCAGAAAGTACAGATACTTTCTTCATAACTTCTTCACCGGAGAACAACATTTTTCCTAAAAATCCACGTATAAATTGCTCGTCTGCTTCTGGGTTAGTGGTATAGTTTCTGAGCCAGTCGACCAAATTTTCATTTTTACCTTCAAAGAATTCTGCATTTTCAATTGGCATATCGGCAGGAGTGATCGTAACACCCCACTTGAATTCACCGCCAAAATCGGTATCTCTACCCGTCAGGATATCGTAGAATGCGGTGGTAACCAGTGAATTTGGACCTAGCACAGCAATTTTATCACCTTTATTAATCATAAACGTGATATCTTTAAAGAATACCTCGCCATTGACTGTTTTGCTCAATCCCTCTACATGTAACGTTTGATCTCCCGGTTCACGATTCATGGTATTGAACATGATGGCAGGATACTTACGGTTAGACGGCTTAATCTCGTCGATATTGATCTTATCCAATGCTTTCTTACGAGAAGTAGCTTGTTTGGATTTAGAAGCATTTGCTGAAAACCGACGGATAAATTCCTGAAGTTCTTTCACTTTATCTTCCATTTTCTTGTTTTGATCAGAACGTTGCTTTAACGCCAATTGAGAAGATTCATACCAAAACGAGTAGTTACCCGTATAGATTGTCATCTTACCGAAATCGATATCCACTGTATGTGTACATACTGCATCCAAGAAGTGACGGTCGTGGGATACCACAAGAACAATGGCTTCATAACTTGCCAAGAAGTCCTCTAACCACGCGATGGTATTAATATCCAAATCATTGGTAGGCTCATCCAGAATCAAAATATCAGGTTTGCCAAATAATGCCTGCGCTAAGAGCACGCGGACTTTTTGGTTACCGTCGATTTCAGAAACCAACTTGTAGTGTAGTTCTTCTTTGATCCCCAAACTGCTCAATAAAGTTGCAGCATTGGATTCGGCATTCCAGCCATCCATTTCGGCAAAAAGACTTTCCAATTCGCCGGCACGTTCGCCGTCGGCATCGGAGAAATCCTCTTTCATGTAAATGGCATCTTTCTCTTTCATGATTTTGTAAAGCTCTTGGTTACCCATCATAACAGTTTCAAGAACAGTAAACTCATCGAAAGCATAGTGATCCTGGCTTAATACCGACATGCGTTCACCCGGGGTGAATGCCACTGAACCTGTCGAAGGATCAACCTCCCCGGAGATAATTTTTAGGAAAGTAGATTTACCTGCTCCATTAGCACCAATAATACCGTAACAGTTTCCAGGTGTGAATTTTAAATTGACATCTTCGAATAGTATACGTTTACCAAAACGAAGCGAGAGATTTGACACATTAATCATGCTGCAAAGATACGTTTAAATATTGTATTTTTAACTATTCAAGGGCATCAGTTATATGGAGAAATTTAAGATAATTCTATTACAAAAATCAGCTTTTTACAGCTCTTATGGAAAAATAGTCTCCGGTGAATTTTTTTTGACTGGAATACAATCATTGAAATGAAATGTGGAACGCAATATGCTGCGATGCGACTGAATGGATAAATTGCAAATTATAGTGCTCGTGGTTTAAATTGGCTTCTTTTTTGTGGACGAGAGCTGAAATGAAATCAATTATGAAAAGAAATAGAATAAAAAGTGTTTTTATCCTCGCTGTTGCATTTATCTTTCATACTCAAGGAGCCTCGGCTCAATTTGGAGGGCTATTAGACAAAGCGAGCAAAGCTGTTGCTTCAAAGGGAAGCAAGATGCTGGGGCTGGACAAGTTGCTGAAAGAACCGGAAGCTATCAGTACTAGTTTTGAAGATGTCGATAGGAAAGGGGAGCAAATGCCCGATTTTCAAAATACGGCAGTTTACAAACCGTTAGAAAATCTAAAAAGAAATGGAAGTGATGGCTATATATTGGAAGCCGGACATTTTGAAATGACCAATAAGAGCTATTGTTTGAAAGCGGGTACCTATGCACCTTCAAAAGGCGACGGTTATATGTATGCGCCTACACTGGGCAAAAAGAGAGAGGTAGTCATTGCCATTTTAAAGAATGCTGAAAAGCACCCGGAAGTAGCACAGTCGGACATACAGATGTTATTGTGGACAATTATTGCGAAGACTAAATTTATTGATTATTCGGGGTCGGTGAAAGAGACAGCCTTAAAGTTACTAACCGCTGAACAAATTTTGCATTTGGAAGGTGGGGCTCTCGGTGTGTTGCCATTTGATGTTGTCCAAAAAGCCAAAGACCAGATGCCTCCAGCGGTTCAGACCATCTTTGAAGCGGAAAATAATATTCGACAATTGGTATCTTCGGGAAATTACTCCTATGCAGACTTTGAACAATATGCAATAATGGCCGGTATGGCCGAACCTCGTGCGGATGTGCCAAGTGGAATTTGGACGCTTCATCCCGATGGTTATTATGTCCGTTATTTTCCAAGCGGGTATTCAATGACAAAAGTGCAGGTGTATGTCCCACAGGAATTAATTGCAAAGTTGAATGGGAAGAAACTCGTGTACGACGCAACGGACGATATTGCTTGTCCAGCGAATACTGGATCGCAGCGGTTAGCGCAAACCAATGAGCCAATTCGGCATTAAGGGCTTGGTAGGTATTGAAAGATCGGTAGGGGATTTGAGATACATGGGAGGAAATTTAATGAATAAGGNNCCTTATTCATTAAATTTCCTCTTTTGCCTCCTGTACAATATATAAACAATGACAATAATAGCGATTATTGCTAAAATAATGTAATGGGAACCTGAATGTTGGGTTTTATCCTCTGTCGTCTGCGCATATGTAAAATTTGCTACGAAAAGAAGCACCATGAAAATCCACTTCTTGCACATAATAAACGGTTTATTAACTATAGTAGCAAGCTAAGTATTTTTTACAACAAAGTCAAATTAATTTAGTAAAATCACTGCGCTTTTTATAAATTTTAATAGATAAAACAAACATCTTACCATGATATCTTTTTTATTTCAAGTGCTCGGCTCATTTATTGCTCATAAAATTTAGATAATTACTCGTTAACCCTTTAATAAGAATGCGCATTAATAGGAGGTATATTCCATAAATGGCCGTAAAATCGTATATTGTGAGCCTTTGTGAGCATTTTTTAGATATTCAATCATGTCAAAACTTATCAATTTAACTGTCTTTAGGGAATTCTTAAAATCCAGCTTTGCGGGCGGAATTATCCTTTTTTCTTGTGTTATTCTAGCTTTGATCGTAGCAAATACGCCATTGTATTCTAGTGTAATGAAATTTCTCAATCAGGAGGTAGGTTTTAATAGCGGGCAAATTCATTTAAAATATTCGTGGTTATTGTGGCTCAACGATGGTTTGATGGCTATTTTCTTTTTGTTGGTAGGACTCGAGATAAAGCGCGAAATTGTGGAAGGCGAACTCTCATCACCGAGTAAGGCAATCCTGCCGATATTAGCTGCAATTGGCGGTGCGCTTCTGCCTGCTATTATTTATTTTGCATTGAACCAGGGCGCCTCGACTGTGCATGGTTGGGGTATCCCCATGGCAACAGACATTGCATTTGCTTTAGCCGTTATCACGCTTCTTGGAAATAAAGTTCCTGCCAGTCTTAAGATCTTCTTGGCTGCTTTGGCCATTGTTGATGACCTACTTGCTATATTGGTGATTGCGATCTTTTATAGCAATGGTATTCATGCGACCTATTTATTTATTGCTATAGGTATCTTTCTATTTTTGATTTTGTTGAATAAATTGGGTGTTAAGGCCATCTGGGCTTACCTAATTCCGGGACTGTTTATATGGTACTTTGTGCACCATTCTGGTATTCATGCTACAATAGCGGGCGTACTAGTAGCCATGACGTTGCCAACAACACCAGACGCGGAAGAATCTCCGCTGGAAAAACTGGAGCATCTGTTGGCCAAGCCTGTCAATTTCATTATCATTCCATTATTTGCTTTTGCAAATACACTGATTCCAATTCATGGCGAAATGATTGGTGGGTTGACTTCAAAATTGGGTATTGGTATTATCCTAGGTCTAATCGCTGGTAAATCAATTGGAATATTCTTGATCTGTTTCATTGCTAAAAAACTGAAGATTGCACAATTACCTGAAGGAGCCGGGTGGAAGCAGATTTTTGGTGTAGGATTATTGGGTGGAATAGGTTTTACGATGTCCATCTTTATTTCCATACTTTCTTTTGATGATACCATATTAATTGAGGAAGCAAAGTTTGCCGTGCTGATCGCTTCTTTTTGCGCAGGCTTGCTCGGTTATACTGTTTTGAGTGTCGTGTCATCTGCAAACAAAAATCAAATTACCGATTAATTTCATCTACAAAAATAGTCCTATGTCTGGCTTACAATAATGGGCAGTACAATTGTTTTGTTCAACTTCATCCCTATTTATCCGCGTGGATTAGTCCCATGGCGACGTTGTTTGGAATAAGATAACGAGCTATAGGTATTAATTTTAGACTTTTATGAATTAGATTTAGTAATTTAGGGCACAACAATAAAAACAATACGTTGAGATTTGATGAATTTGGCTTTGTTCCAGCTTTGGGAGAAGGCTTAGAAAGTATGATGTTTGAGGAGGCTACGCCGATCCAAGAACAGACCATCCCGATTATTAAAGAGGGAAAAGATATGATTGCCTGCGCACAGACAGGTACAGGTAAAACAGCGGCTTATATGTTGCCGATCCTCGATGCGATAGCACGGGATTCAAGGGAATCCATTCTTGCTATTATCCTTGTTCCGACCCGGGAGCTTGCTATGCAAATCGATCAGCAAATTATGGGCATGTCTTATTATACAGGTGCAACATCCATAGCCATCTATGGTGGGGGCGACGGTATGGGCTACGAGCAGCAAAAGCGCGCTATACGAGAGGGGGTAAATATCATTGTAGCCACCCCAGGAAGGTTGATAAGCCATCTTACCTCCATGAAGATTGATCTCACTCATTTAAAGCACTTTGTGTTGGATGAAGCCGATAGCATGCTGGATATGGGATTTCAAGACGATATCTTACGTATTGTAAGTTATCTGCCGAAGAAAAAGCAGATGCTTTTGTTCTCAGCAACTATGCCAGTGAAAATCAGGTCCTTTGCCCGAAAAATCCTGCAAGATCCTGTGGAAGTCAATATTGCCATTTCCAAACCTTCGGAAGGAATAGATCAACGTGTATATCTTGTCTATGATCAACAAAAAATGGAGCTCCTGAAATCCATATTGAAGGATCCGAACTATGTATCGGTTATTATTTTTGCATCCCAAAAAACTACGGTCAAACTTCTTGCTCAGGAATTACAGAAGCAAGGAATTGATGCCGAGGGTTTCCATTCGGATCTCGAACAGTCAAAACGGGAAGATATCATGGGCAGGTTCCGTTCTCGTCAAGTTCGGGTATTGGTAGGGACCGATGTGATTTCTCGTGGTATCGATGTTGTGGGGATCAGTTTGGTCGTTAATTATGATGTTCCACCAGACCCGGAAGACTATGTTCACCGTATCGGGCGTACCGCTCGGGCAGCGACCACGGGAACCGCTATTACTTTTGTCAATGAGAAAGATCAAAATCGTTTTGCTCAGATTGAGAATTTAATAGGCTACCCGATTGAACAGCTACCATTGCCGGATGGGTTCGAAGTGGGACCTACTTACAACCCTGGCAAAAAAAATCCGCAAAATAAGAAGAAGCGTTTCAGTAGGAATAAAAATAAAAATCATCAGAAAGCTAAAAAGGCTTAGTTTTAAACTATAAAGCCCCCCATATCAGAAGAACATGGGGGCTTTATAATGAAATGTATATTTTTATTCTATCGTCCACACGGCTAATTCATATCCATCAGGATCCTGGAACTGAAATCTTTTTCCGCCCGGGAAACTAAAAATATCTTTTAATATCGTGCCGCCGGCACGGATAACCTGATCGCGCGTAACTTGCAGATCGTCTGCATAGATAACGACAAGAATGCTGCCGTTTACTGGGGTGCCGAGCGTAAAGCCACCGTCAACATATTTTCCTCCAAAAGATGTATATTCCGGTCCGTAATCTGTAAACTCCCAACCGAAGCTCTTCGTATAGAATGCTTTGGCAAGTTCAAGGTCACTTGATACAAACTCAAGGTATTGGATCTGCTGGTTAACAAATTTGTTTTCAGTATCGGTATTGTTCATAACGGAAATATCTATTTAATGTAATGTATAATAAATTGTTCGATCTATTTTGACGGGTTGGGAATCAAAAGCCAAACCGTTTGATAAATATAAGGCTTTGCTGAAAATGATACGCATTTTTATTTTCAACATGTCTTCTTCACAATTCAATCTGTTCCTCCACCCAGTGCACGGTAAAGATCTATAGTCGCATTTAGCATTTCCCTTTTTACTGTAATCCATTCCAAATCATTTTGAAGGGCGTTGTTTTGCGCATTTATCACTTCCAGATAGTTTGCCATTCCACTTTTGTAAAGCAATGTTGCATCAGTAGTAGCTTTGCCAAGTGCATTTGATTTTGCATGGATGAGCTGAAGTCGCTGTTTTGTGTGTTTAATTTTCGCCAAGGCATCAGAAACTTCTGAAACAGCGACCATAACCGCCTGTTTAAACTGCAAAGCTATCTTCTCACGTTCGATAACCGATATTTCATAGTTTGTTTTTAAAGCACCTTTCTGAAAAATTGGCTGTGCAATATTCCCGGCTATTGTTTTTACGATCGAACCCGGTAGATCAAACCATTTATTAAATTGAATGGAGTTTATTCCAATGGAGGGTGTCAAACTGAGAGAAGGGTACATCGCAGCTTTGGCTAGCCCCATTCTGCTTGTGGCTGCAGCAACGGCGTATTCTGCAGCTCTGACGTCAGGTCTGCGGCTCAAGAGTTCGGCCGGTACTCCTGTGGCAAGTCCATCGCCAACAATGGTATCATCTAAACTTGCTGTACGTCGCATGCGCGCAGGGAAACTTCCGCAAAGAATGCTCAGTGCATTTTCTTCAACTTCCATATTTTGATAGGCTAGGGGAATTAACAATTCAGCAGTTTTCTTCTGTGCTTCTGCTTGCTCTACGTCAAGCGAACTGACCACTGATGAATTGTATTGCAGACGTATCATACGAAGCGTGCTATCGCTCAGTTGAACATTTTTTTGTGCAATCTTAAGCTGCTCATCCAAAGCGATTAGATTATAATAGGACTGGATGACCTGTACAATAATCCGAGTTCTCAAAGCCGATAAGTTTTCCTTTTGGCCAAAAAAGTTAGCCATGGATTCTTCTTTTTGCAATCTTGCCTTTCCCCAGATATCGGCTTCCCAAGAGATTCTGAGCATGGCGCTATAATCGTCCATATAGGGCGTTCCTATAAATTGATCGCTCAGCGAGCCATTTAAGGAGTTGCTCGATAACCAGGTTCTATTCGCTCCAATGCTTAAGTCAGCTGTCGGCAGTAACCCTTTCTTAGACTGTTTGTACGCGAGTGCTAGTTGTTGCATATTGAGAAGTGCAACATTGACGTCTGTATTGTTAGATAATGCTTTCTCAATGAGTGATGTCAACAAGGGATCCTTTACAAATTTGCCCCAGGATAGCTGTAGCGTATCAGACGTCAGGACAACCGCGCTGTTTTTAAAATTTTCGGGCAGCACCATCTCTTGACGTGTGTATTTTTCCCCCACGCTGCATGAGGACAATAAAAGGGCGCTGGCTGCGAAAGTTGTTATATAGTGATGAAATTTTTTCATTTTAATCGTTTGTATTGTGTACTGTATTGTCCGTAAGCTTGTTACCCGAAACTTTTTCTTGCAAATATTGGAACACCAGGTACAGCAATGGTATGATGATTACCCCAAAGATTACTCCGCTTAACATACCCATTGCTGCTCCCGTGCTGATGGAATGATTACCCGTTGCTGTTCCGCCGGTAGCAAACATGAGCGGTATCATACCGGCAATGAAAGCGAGTGAAGTCATCAAGATTGGTCGCAGACGCGCTCTTGCTCCCTCAAGGGCCGAATCAATGAGTGATGAGCCTGCTCTTCTCCGCTGTAAAGCAAATTCAACAATCAAAATGGCATTTTTTGCCAAAAGACCGATAAGCATGATCAAGCCCACCTGGACGTAAATATTGTTGTCCAATCCAATAGCACGTGTTCCTAGGAAAGAGCCAATCATACCTGTTGGGATTGATAACAGGACGGCAAGGGGCAATAAATAACTTTCATACTGTGCTGATAGTAAGAAATATACAAATAGTAAGCTTAATGCTAGGATAAGTACGGTTTGATTGCCCGAAGACTTCTCTTCCAAGCTAAGTCCCGTCCATTCGTAGCTATAGTCTCCCGGTAACTTGGTCAATACATTTTTCTCCAATGTTTCCATGATCGCACCATTACTAATACCAGGCGTACTAACCACGTTTATCGTGAGTGAATTGTATAAATTATAACGGGTTACCGATTCAGGGCCATATACTTTAAGAAGGGTAACCAAGGTATTCACGGGAACCATTTGGCCAAGATTATTTTTGACAAATATTTCGTTGAAGGCTTCTTTATCAGTTCGATAAATACCGTCTGCTTTTACTGCTATCCGATAGAATTTTCCAAAGCGGTTGAAATTCAATGATTGGTCGCCCGCAAAGTAAGTTTGAACGGACGAAAGCATTTCACTGACATCTACGCCAAGTTGGGCAGCTTTGTCTTCATCTACTTCTAACTCCATCTGTGGATAATCTGCTCTGAACATGGTATAGGCAAGCTGCACCCCTGGTTGTTTCATAATCTGCGCAATAACGGAGTCGGACATTGCTTTCAGCTCTACCGGCGATTTACCAGCTCTGTCCTGCAAAACGAGTTCCGCGCCATTCATCATACCATAACCATCAACAGGAGGGGAGCGAAAGGCCATTGCGTTACCTTCTTTGACACTGGATAATTTTTGCGAGATCACTTGGTGAATCTGATCGATATCGTTCATTTCACCACGTTTCTTTTTATCTTTCAGGCGTATAAATCCTGTTGCATAGGCTGCGCTGGAGTTGTTGCCGATCATATTGAATCCAGTAATACTTGTATGGCTTTCAATAGAAGGGATATCGGCAAGTAGTTTTTCGATTTTTTCTACTGCTTTTGTAGTTCGATCAAGTCCCGTTCCTGGGGGCATTTCCAAACTGTATACAACAAAGTTATCATCCTCCATCGGTACAAAACTTTTGGAAGTGCTTGTCATGAGGTATCCCGCAACGCCAATTGTAGCTAGAATCAAAAGTGCCGAAATCCATTTTTTCTTTGCCAGGAATTTTAATGAACCAACGTATCGGTTAGTCATGTTTTCGAAGCCAGCGTTAAACGCTTTGAAAAAACGTTGAGAAAATCCTGTTTTTGGCGTCTGCCCATCGTGATTTTCGGCGTGCGTATTTTTAAGCAATAATGCGCAGAGTGCTGGTGTTAAAGTTAAGGCATTGATCGCAGAGATCACAATGGCGATAACAAGGGTGTAGGCAAACTGTTTATAAAACATGCCCGATGAACCTGTCATAAATCCAATGGGAATAAAAACTGCACACATCACCAAGGTAATGGAGATGACAGCTCCTGTGATTTCACTCATGGCACTATGGGTAGCCTGCTTACCGGTTAAATTGGAAGTCTCCATCTTTCCATGTACTGCTTCGACAACGACAATTGCATCATCGACAACGATACCAATGGCGAGTACTAAGGCAAATAACGTCAATATATTGATGGTAAAGCCAAACACCAGCAGGAAGAAAAAAGTACCTACGATAGCTACGGGAACTGCGATTGCTGGAATAACAGTCGACCGTATATCCTGCAGGAACAAAAATACAACGAGGAAAACCAAAATGAAGGCTTCAATCAATGTCGAACGTACTTGTGCCGTACTTTCATCCAAGCGTTCTTTGGTACTGATCAATTTAAAAATCTTGATCCCAGGAGGGAAAGAGCGTTGTGCTATTTCAATCTGTTTATCGATCCCGATCTCAATTTCATTGGCGTTGGAGCCTGATGTCTGGAATATACCAATGGTAACGGTGTTGAGGCCGTTATTTTGCGAATTACCACTATAGCTTATTGATCCAAATTCAATACGTGCGACATCCTTTAAACGAACGATCTGGACGCCATTGTTTTTAACGATAATGTTTTCATACTGTTCCGGAAGGTTCTTTTTCCCTTTATAGCGTATGACATATTCAAGTGGTGCTTTTGATTCTTCCCCTAATTTTCCAGGTGCAGATTCCAAACTTTGTTTGGAAATTGCAGCAATAACCTCTTGTGGTACAAGTCCATAACCCGCCATTTTCTGCGGATTCAACCATACACGCATCGAATAGTCCTTGGAACCAAATACCATAGCCTGCCCGACCCCGGGTACGCGTTTGATTTGTGGGATCAGGTTGATGTTCACATAGTTCTGTAAAAATAGTTCATCATATTTTTTATTATCTTCTGTATAGATATTGAATATCATGATCATACTATTTTGTTGCTTGGAGGTCGTTAATCCCATTCGTACAACTTCTTGTGGTAAGATGGGAGTGGCCTGCTGTACCCTGTTTTGTACATTTACCGCTGCCTGATCTGGATTTACACCTGCTTTAAAGACAACACGTACCGAGAACGTACCGTCATTACTAGCTGTAGACGTAATGTATTCCATATCTTCCACACCATTGATTTGCTCTTCAAGCGGGGTAACTACCGATCTTAATACGGTTTCGCTATTTCCTCCCGGATAGCTTCCGGTAACCTGTACCGTCGGCGGAGCAATATCTGGGAATCGCGTTTGAGGTAGCCTAAACAGACCGATTACCCCTAGTATGACAAATATGATCGATATAACAGTCGCCAAAACTGGCCTGTCAATAAACTTTTTTAGCATTTTAGTTTGAATTTTATAAAGCTTTAAGTACCATTTTTTTAAAAAGGGAATACTGAATTTGCTGTGCCGGGATTGTTCCAAGGCATACATAAAAAGAAATCTTCAGTGCTCCGTTCTCGTTATGGACGGCGAACCTTGTTACATGTTGGTTTTCTGAGATGGTTTAACCTGCATGCCATCGTTAAGCACGTCAATTCGGTTCATAACGATTTTTTCACCTGTCTTCAGACCAGATTTCAGTAAATAGGCATCGGCGGTATTTCCTGCAATTTCAATCTGCTTCATAGAAACTTTGTTCTTTTCGCCAATAACATAAACGAAGTAGCGGTCTTGAATATCTTTCACAGCGGCCATAGGAATCAATAATACGTTTTCATGCGTTTTTTTTAAGATTACTTTCGCCGATCCACCTGAACGTAGAATTTTTTCAGGATTGATGAAACTTGCTTTCAGTGCCATGCTTCCGGTTGTTCTGTCGATGTTGCCACTGGCTACCTCTACCTTTCCGGCGTGGTTGTAGCGTGTTCCGTCCGCGAGTAATAGTGTTGCTTGCTGATGAGAAGATTTTTTATTTTGATCTTTGATGAAGGCGATGAAGTCGGATTCACTTAATGAAAAATAGACATTTACAGTATTGATCTCTGATAACGTTGTCAATGGTGTCGCATCTGCTGCGGTAATTAAATTTCCGATCCGGTTGGGGATCCGGCCGATATAGCCGCTTACAGGTGCGTTGATCAGCGTAAACTTGGCATTTATCTGAGACGAACCCAGTGCAGCCTGTGCTTGCGCTACCTGTGCTTTTGCTGCGGCATAATTTGCCTCTGCAGTTTTTAATTGTAATTCAGTATACACTTTACCTTCGACAAGTGGTTTAATTTTTTCGATCTCCACTTTAGCGTTTTGTTCGGCTGATAAGGCCGCCTGATAGGCCGCTTTGCTGTTGTTTACCTGTTCGTTGTAGACATCAGCTTTAATTTTGAATAACGCTTGTCCTTTTGATACATAGTCACCTTCTTTGACATAAATTTGTTCCAGATACCCCGTTACCTGCGCTTTGATATCGACGTTGACAGTTCCCTCTAACGAGCCGGGGTACTTTTTTTCGGTTTCAGCCTGGGTCGGAGATAATGTCATAAAGTCAACAGTAACTGCTTGCTCTTGCGGTTGTTCCTGATTGCTTCCACAGGACGATAATAATGTTACTGCTGTAATAAGTGTAAGGAAATGTTTTAAAGTCATCGTTCTTTGTGCCATTTTATCATTGTATAATGAGGCAAAGAAAACAAAACTTCAAAGCCGCTAGGCATAGAAATAGACTGAGACGTTACAATTGCTTACTGAACCGTCAAAGTGATGATCTGAATTTTAAGACCTAAAGCTGTATAGCCTGCTTTTGCTGAAGATAATTACGCGATGGATTAATGTTTGCTCTTCTGCGTAAGGAAAGCTAATTTTTTCTTTCACGCAAAAGAAGGGGATAGGTCAGTTTTGACCATCAAGCAGATGCAGAAAAATAATAGTGTTTGATTGGTCTTAAGTGTATTTTATATCCGCTATCAATAGTCTAACCAATTTTTCAGGAGCTGCGCTTTTTCTCTGCTCACAAGAATTTCCACTTCGTCGTTATTTTTCATTTCTATTTTAAGTTTTCCGTTAAAGTGATTGTGCAATCTCTTGATGGCATCTATGTGCACGATGAATTGTCTATTGGCACGAAAAAATACTTTCGGATTTAATTGCTGTTCGAGTTCTTCCATGGTTTGCGGTACGATTTCGACCGTGCCGCATTTAAGCTGGGCATGGGTAAGTTTAAATTCTGAGTAGAAATATAATACATCTTCCACGAGGATGGTCTTAAAACCGTCTTTGAAAGGGATTAGAAAACGCAAGCGAAAATCTTTCGGATAGATAAAATCCAGTAAACCTTGAAGCGGTTGTTGGTTAATCAGCAGATCTTTCCGATGATCGAGTTTTTGGACGGCATTTTCCAGTTCTATTTTTTCGACAGGTTTGAGCAAGTAATCTATACTATTGAATTTAAAAGCCCTCACCGCATATTCGTCAAATGCAGTCGTAAATATGATTGGGCAGTCTATTTTTATGGTTTCTAAAATTTCAAAGCTTAAACCATCGGATAAGCGAATATCCATCATCACGAGATCCGGAAGCTCGTTACTATTAAACCAGTTGATGCTATCAGCGATATTATCCAATACATCCAAGATAACGATGGATGACTTAATTTCCTTCAAAAGTCGTTTTAAACGATCTGCATTGAGTTTTTCGTCCTCGATGATTAGTACTTTCATTATACTCATTATGCTTGCGCTAAAAGTGGGAGGATTACATTAAATGTTTTTCCATCATTATTAATTTGCAATTTTAAGTTTGAAAGCAAATCGTATCTTTTAATGATGTTTGAAATCCCGATTCCAGATGATTCGGAGACACGCTCAATCGGAATTAATATGTTTTCAACAACAAGTTGATTGCGGGCGTTGGTATATACTTTGATTTTCAGTGGTTTTTTCTTATTTGTCTGGTTATGCTTTAAAGCGTTTTCTACCAATAACTGCAAGGTGAGCGGTGGCAATTGGAAATTGCGTTTGGCAGGGTTAACGTTTATCTCGAAGTTAACTCCATCGCCAAATCGGCTTTTGATAAGAAATATATATGAATTTAGAAAATTGAGCTCTTCTTCGAGTGAGATAATATCTTTTTTAGAATTGACAAGAAGGTAGCGATATATCTTGGAGAAGTTTTCTGCATACTCGTAACCTGATTGCTGGTCTTCGAGAATGATTTCTGATAGTACGCTCAGGTTATTAAATACAAAATGAGGGTCGATTTGTAACTTTAACGATTGAAGTTCTGTTTCTAGAATGACCTGATCGAGCTTAGCGGCACGCATGGATTCATTTTTCCAGTTGGTGATCAAATGACTACCGATATTGATACCCATTATCATGAGCGCAATCAAAACACTAATTGTAATATTTTGTATCATGCCCCTTTTTTCCTCCAACGATGGTGCTATAGTAACATTTTGGGGACCAACGTAATATTTTGAGATGAGGTACTCCAAGAGTAAGTTTATAAATAATACCGTCAAGAGATTGATGACGGTTTCAAGTAGCAGTCGCTCCGTCGGGCTATCTTTCCAAGTTAAAAACTTGTCAAGTTTGTCATGGACAATGATGCTGAATTCGGATATGATAAAGCTGTAGATGATCGTAAAAGTCCACTCCCCGAGTATTTCGAACATGTTTCTTTGAAAATAGCCATTCCAACAACTCGAGAAAGGATCTATAATATATGCGACCAAATAAATGAGCAGAAAGGAAAGAAAGGTGAATATCAGCCTTTTTTTATTTTTACTAATTAGATTATTCTCGTCTTTATAGATCGTTATATCCCGCATTCGTTTAACTTATATTTCTAGGTGAAATCTATACAAATTTTGTAATTTCTTTTAGTATTAGACGACAAATTTCTGCTGAAGCGTATAAAGCCCCTACTGAAATATCAATTTGATGAACTCAGCCGTATATTGTTGTAGCACACAAAAGAGGGGACCCTAGGGTCCCCATCTACCAGATATGTATAAATAAAATTAGAAAATGCTTGTTTAAAGCCTTAATTATTGCTCCATCCACCGCCTAAGGACCGATAAAGATCAACAACAGCAGCAAGCTCCGCTTTTTTCACCTGAGCGAGCTCAAGCTCGCTTTGTAAGATGTTGCTCTGGGCCGTTATTACTTCCAGATAGGTGGCCATTCCAGTTTCAAATAGAAGGTTCGCATGTTTTGTAGCTTCTTTCAACCGGTTGGTTCTATCCAATGTAATCCGTTGTTTTTCTTTCAATTTTTTAATTGAAATTAGCGCGTCGGCTACTTCCCCAGCAGCTGAGATTACTTTTTGCTTGAAAATCAAGACGTTCTTTTCTTGTTCAACACGTGCCAGTTCATACTGGGTTTTCAGTTCCTTACGCTGAAAAATCGGCTGTGTAATACTTCCTGTAATTGCACCGAATAACGACGCAGGTAAGTTAAACCAATTGCTTGCCTTGAATGCATTTACACCAGCTTCAGCACTAATGACCAAAGAAGGATACATCCGCGCTTTTGCGTATTGCTGATAAGCCTGTGAAGCCGTGATAGCGAGTTCCGCTTGTTTGACATCGGGACGATGACTTAACAAATCGGCTGGGATACCCGTTGCTAAGTCTTCAGGAAATTGAATGTTCGACAATTTCTGCGTTAATTGAATCTCCTGTGGAAGTTTTCCACTAAGAGTCTGAATAGCATTTTCCTGAATATGGATCTGTTGTTCAAAGTCAGGAATTAAGGCGGCGGCGGCCAATCGCTGCGCATCCACTTGTTCCAAAGCAAGCAGGGTAATGTCACCGACTTCATATTGCTGCTGCACGATACGTAAGGTTGTATCACTTAATTCCAAGTTTTTTTTGGCGATATCACGCAATTGATAAAGCATAAGAAGTTGATAATAGCCTTGAGCAACTTGTGCAATTAATTGGGTCTGGATTACTTTTTTAGCTTCTTCTGTCTGCAGATAAGAAGCTAAAGCGGCGATATTTTGGTTTTTGATTTTACCCCATATATCGGCTTCCCACGATAAACCTAAGGATGCTGTATAATCCTCCACATGATGTTGGCCTAAAAACTGCCCTAGGCTCAATCCATTCATGCTGTTATTGGACGGATTAGTGCTATTTCCACGGATCTGTAATTGGGCCGTGGGAAGATAGTTTGCCTTTGCTTGTTTGAGGCTCAGTTGAGACGCTTCTATATTTTTCAGTGCCAGTTGCATGTCTAAGTTATGTTGTATAGCACTATCGATCAAGGTTCGTAAGACCTGATCCGTAAAAAAATCACGCCATGGAATAGAGCCTATACTAGTTTCCTGCGGCGCGTTAATCTGCTCGCGGTATTGTTCTGGTAAGTTCGGCGCAAGATGCTGGTTGCTGACCAATTTCTCTGTTTTGCAAGACCATGCGACAAAAGATAAGATCAAAACCGTCAGTAATTTTGCTTTACTATTTGTGTATTTAGATGTTGTCATGATGTACTAATTGTTTGTGTGCACGGGTATTTCCAACGAAGCTTGTTCCAGTTCACGCTGTTTTTGTTGCGGAGCGCGTCCTATTTTCTCTTGTATAAATTGAAAGAAAATAAAGAGTATTGGGATAATAAAAAGACCTAAAACGACTCCAGTAAACATACCGCCCGCAGCGGCAATACTGATAGAGTGATTTCCTTGAGCCGATGGGCCAACAGCAGTCATCATTGGAATCATTCCAACGATAAATGCCAGCGAAGTCATGATAATCGGTCTCAACCGTAACCGTGCTGCTTTCAGTGCTGCACTAGGAATAGATAACCCCTGTTTACGTCCCTGGATAGCAAATTCTACAATTAAAATCGCATTTTTAGCCAATAAACCAATCAACATGACAAGCGCGACTTGTACATAGATATTGTTGGCAATATCAGTGAAGCTAATTGCCGCGAAGACTCCAAATATACCGGTAGGTATAGAGAGAATAACCGCTAATGGAATGATATAACTTTCGTACTGTGCTGCAAGTAGGAAATAAACAAATATCAGACAAAGGATAAAAATCAATGTGGACTGACCTCCAGAGACAATTTCTTCTTTGGTCATGCCTGAAAACTCATAAGTGAACCCAGTAGGCAATTGTTGTTTCGCAACTTCTTCGACCGCACGGATAGCATCTCCCGAACTATATCCTGGTTTTGGTATCGCATTTATTCCAATCGAATTAAATAGGTTGTAACGGGATGCTGTTTCCGGACCATATACACGTTCTAATTTTACTAATGTATTGATGGGAACCATGTCTCCTGATCTGTTTTTTACAAAAATTCCGTCCATCGAAGTTGGTTCACTTCGATCCTTAGCATCGGCTTGCACCATCACACGGTAATACTTTCCAAAGCGATTAAAATCTGAGGCTTGAGCACTACCAAAATAGGCTTGCATGGTCTGTAATATGCTTTTTGTGCTTACGCCAAGTTGTTCTGCTTTAATATCATCCACTTGGAGCTCATACTGTGGATAATCTGCTTTAAAGGTTGTGAAGGCCATCATGATCTCAGGACGTTTCATCAATTCGCCAATGAACTTTTGGCCTATGCCACTGAATTTTCCAAGTTGTCCGCCGGTTCTGTCCTGTAATACCATGTCCAGACCATCTACGTTACTGAATCCTGGGACAGTAGGGAAGGTAAAGACAAAGAAATTTGCGCCTTTTATATTTGCCAAGCGCTGATTGACATCGGTCATAATAGCGTTGATGTCTTTTATCTTACCACGCTCGTCGTGTGGTTTGAGGAGGATAAATGCAACACCTGCAGATGGACTTGTAGATTGTGTCAAAATATTGAATCCGGCAAGTACATTTAACGTTTTGGTAAAATCAGCATGTTGAAGTTGCTTTTCTGCTTCGGCCAATGCTCCTGACGTACGATCTAAAGAAGCACCTGCTGGCATAGACAGCGATATTGCAATGAATCCTTGATCTTCAGATGGAATAAATCCGGTAGGCGTTCTACGAATCATAAAGACGGTCAAAAGCAGGGTAATTGCTAATCCCGAAAATGCAACCCATTTATAACGAATCAAGAAGCGTAGACTACCTAAATAATTTTTTGTCAACCGCTCAAACCCAACATTGAATCCTGCAAAGAAGCGTTCTTTAAAATTAAGTTTTCTGGAACTCGAAAGACCGTGATGTGTTGGTTTTAAGAACAGTGCACATAGCGCTGGACTTAGTGTCAAGGCGTTCACTGCTGAAATAACGATTGCAATCGCTAACGTGAAAGCAAATTGTCGGTAAAACACTCCGGTAGAACCTTCCATAAAGCCGATGGGAAGGAATACGGCAGACATCACCAATGTAATCGAGATAATTGCCCCGGTGATTTCGCTCATGGCAGAGGTTGTCGCTAATTTAGGGGGTAAGTTCTCATGTTCCATCTTGGCGTGCACAGCCTCTACGACTACAATTGCATCATCGACGACAATACCAATGGCAAGGACGAGTGCAAATAAGGTCAGCAGATTGATGGAAAAGCCAAAGAGTTGCATGAAGAAAAATGTTCCCACGATGGCTACGGGGACAGCAATCGCGGGTATTAATGTCGATCTAAAATCCTGAAGAAATAAAAAGACAACTAAAAATACCAGTATAAATGCTTCAACAAGTGTATGCTTAACTTGGTCAATGGATTGATCAAGCGCATCTTTTGTATTGTATAAAACAAGGTATTTGACACCTTTGGGAAAACTCAAAGAGGCTTTTTCCATAAATTCCTGGATTGCAATCTGAATTTCGTTTGCATTTGACCCGGCCAGTTGCATGACTCCAATGTTTAATCCTGCTTTACCGTTGATACGGGTATGACTCGCATACGTATAAGATCCTAACTCTACCCGAGCTACATCTTTTAGTTTTAGTACAGAACCATCGGTATTGGAGCGAATAATAATGTTTTCGTAATCACTAGGTTGATTGAGTTTACCTTTATATTTGATAACAAATTCGAATGCTTCGCGACTGTTCTCGCCGAATTTACCAGGAGCAGCTTCTACGTTTTTATCCTGGATGGCAGCCATTACCTCTTCAGGTGTTAATTTATAGTTCGCCATTTGGTTTGGATTGAGCCATACACGCATGGAGTAGTCTTTGCTACCGCCAAATGGAAGCGCCTGTCCAACCCCCGGTATCCGTTTTAGTTCGGGAATGATATTGATCTGTGCGTAGTTGGTAATAAAGGTCTGATCGTATTTACTCTGATCTTCCGTGTAAAGGTCCAATACCATGATTAAGCTGTTTTGCTGTTTAGCGGTGGTGATACCGGCTTGTACAACTTCAGCTGGCAATTGGCTCGTTGCCTGAGCCACACGATTTTGAACGTTCACGGCCGCTTGATCGGGGTCTGTGCCCAGTTTAAAATATACCGTAATCATTAACGAACCATCATTACTAGCGGTAGAGCTCATATAGCTCATATTTTCCACTCCATTGATGGATTCTTCGAGCGATGGGGCTACGGCGCGTAGCACCGTTTCGGCATTTGCCCCAGGATATAAAGCCGTTACTTGCACCGCCGGCGGTGCAATATCGGGAAACTGCTGCAAAGGCAGTTTAAGGATACCAATCACTCCCAATATGACAAGTAAAATGGAGATAACGGTAGCAAGTACAGGTCTTTCGATAAATTTCTTAAGCATGTGTTTTCTGTTATTATAATGAGTTGATGCTATCTATAGGTAAAATTTGTGGTGTAATTTTCTGTCCATCCTGAAGCAAGTCGATGCCTTTATAGACAATTCGGTCCCCCGCATTCAGTCCTTTACTTACTAGATAATTTGTGCCACTTTTTCCTATGACCGTAATTGGCTGTTGGACCACCTTATTTTCTTTGCTAACCGTATAAACGAATATTTTATCCTGCATTTCAAGGGTAGCAAGCTGCGGTACCAATAATGCTTGGTCATATTTCTTCTGTAGTCTGACGCGTCCGGTGTTTCCGTTGCGTAATACCCCTTCTGGATTAGTAAAAGTTGCACGAAGTGTAATCGCGCCGGTATGTTTATCAAACTGTCCATCGACCATATCTATTTTTCCTTTCTGATCGTAAATTGTCTGGTCCGAAAGAACTAGGCTGATGGGAGGTAGGTTGCGAAGCTTTTGTTGTAGATTAATTCCTTCCGTATTGTTTTTGAATGCGATAAAGTCATTTTCTCCCAATGAGAAATAAACATGAAGATCGCTTACATTTGACAATGCTGTAAGAGGCTGTGAGTCTGTTGGGCCCACCAAACTTCCTTGTTTGCGCTGCAACCTGCCGATGTATCCTTCGGCTGAAGCCCGTATTAAAGTGTATCCCACATTTATTTTTGCAGCCTCCACCGCCGATAGCGCTAGTTGTACATTTGCTTTAGCAGCATTACGGGCGCTAATTGCTGTTTTTAGCTGAAAATCCGTCAGTACTTTGGTATTTACCAATTTCGTCTTCTTTTCGACTTCCAACTCAGCATTTTCCAAGGCAGCTCTCGCTGCAAGTAGAGTTGCCTTCGCTTGGTTCAATTGTTCCTGATAAGGGCGGTCGTTGATCTTGAATAGTGCCTGACCTTTACTCACTTTAGCACCTTCATCGATATAAATGTATTCCAAGATCCCCTCTACCTGTGGTCTGATTTCGATATTAGCCGACGCCTCAATAGTGGCAGGATATTCTTGATAAACGGTCTCGTTACCTTTCTCGATCGTGACGACAGGAAGGTTAACCGGCGGAGAATCAACTGTTTTACTCGTTCCGGTTGAACAGCTATATAGAATGATTACACTCAGCAAATATGAGGTCTTTACGATATTAATTCGTTTAACACTGTTAAGTTTAAGGGCGTAAAGCATTTTAAGACTTGATAATAAATTAGTTTTCATTTGATATTAATAGTTGAAGTTTTGGTGTATTTAACGGTGTTAGATTTTTTAACGTTGTATTTTTTAGTATAAAAAAAATTAGTCAGTTAACGAGCGAGTGATACCATAAATGGCATCTTTTAAAACCTCTTGATTGGTTGTGTCACCATTTCCCTGGTTTACCAGATTGATCGAGACTAGTCCATGTATGATCGACCAATAGGTGAAATACTTTCGACAGATCAATTCTTCTGACGGCTCTTTATCTTTCATGATTTCTCGGATGACATCGCTAATAAGTTTTCCATGAGATTCCGCACATTTATATGTTTTTTCAAAACCACAACAGGCAGTTCCTACTCCAAACATTAACTGGTACAATTCCCGTTCTTCAAAAGCAAAATCCCAATAGCTAAACCACATTGCTTCTAATTGTTTCTCGAGATCGGTTTCAGTTGATTTGGCTTTTTTTACTTTTTTGGCTAGTAGGAGATAGCCTTGGCTGGCAAGCTCCATTAAAATAGCATCTTTATTAGCAAAGTACTCATATATCATGGGGGCAGTATACTCAATGATATCTGCAATTTTGCGCATACTTAAAGCCTGCCATCCTTCTTCTTTTACGATTTGGAGCGCAGCATCTAGAATATTGGATCTATTCTCACCTTTGAGCCTTTGTATACGTTCTTTACTACCCATGTTTATGCGTAAACAATTTAACAGTGTTAAGCAAAATTGATATTTTTAATTTTATTTATTGACATCTAAAAGTCATTAAATAAAAATGCATCAATTTGTAAGCTCAATATTGGCATTTTAATCGTTTTAACCAGACCTACCTCTTGTATAGAAAGTGTACACTTATTAGCGTCGCGATCCAATAGGTTACTTGTCCGAACTGCGCTTCGGACCACTAGCTGGTTTAGATTTTGCGATTACTATATGAAGGGAAAGGTTATTCAGTCGATAGCTTCGGCGGCAAAAGTTGATGTGTTGCTATATAAGTTGGTTTTTGGCATAAAATATACTTAAATTTATACTATGCTAACAGAAACTTTAAAAAGCCTTTTCCACCGGGACTTAAACCGACTACGAAATGAAATTTCATTATACAAGAACGAGAGAAATATATGGGTTATTGAAAGTGATATTTCTAATTCAGCAGGTAATTTGTGTTTACATTTGATTGGAAATCTTCAAACCTATATCGGTGCGGAATTAGGAAAGACAGGATATATTAGAGACAGATCTGCAGAGTTTTCTTTAAAAGATATTCCTCGAACAGTATTGATAGATCAAATAGACGATACGATTGATGTGGTTACCCGTTCCTTGGATCTGTTATCGGAAGAAAACCTTCAAGAGGTGTATCCCATACTCGTGTTTGAGGAAAAAACAACGACTCAGTATTTGCTTGTTCATCTGACTACCCATTTAACTTATCATCTTGGACAAATAAATTATCACCGTCGACTGTTGGATTAATCTGGATAGTAATTCGCTTATTATGCTGCGCCTACTATTCAATTGGCGCATGCAAACCTGTTGTCGCCTTTGGATCTTAGCTGCCGACATCCTTCGAACTGAGCGCCATAAGCTTCACCGAAATAGCCGCATTATTCTAAAAAAGGAACTGAATTTTTTGATTCCTTGTTTTAAAAGGTGAACTTTATCCCAATTATACATCGAGGCCATCAAACATTCTATCTATATCGACTGTTGATTTCTCGAAGTCCGACGGAGATAGAATGAGAAGAATCTTTACATTAATCGCCTGCTGCTGTATTTTTAATTCACAAGCGCAGCGTATAGACAGTATGACCACGGTTATTGCGCCCGAATATGACCGTGTGGGCTTACTGCATCGATTTTGGCTTGGAGATAGTTACCGTAAATTATACAATACTCCTGTTAAGATGCGGGTGATGAATCTCGGTACGGAGCGAGGTGGACTTCAGATTGTTAAGTTAGGCGGAGGAATGCAGACACAGTCGCTTCGATTGGTAGATTCTATGGGTAGGGAGTGGGTGCTCAGGTCTATACAAAAATATCCTGAACGCAGTCTACCAGAAAGCCTTCGAAAGACATTTGCAAAAGATATTGTACAAGATCAGATTTCGATACATCACCCATTTGGGGCATTGACTGTACCGCCATTTAATAAAGCATTGGATATTCCTTCAGCTTCGCCGGAACTGGTTTTTGTAGGAGATGACCCTGGGTTAGGTGAGTATCGCGAAGTCTTTAAAAATAGGGCTTATATGTTTGAGTCTCGTACCCCTTTTGAGGATAAAAAAACAGATAACACGGCAAAGGTCATGCGTAAGGTGTTAGAAGATAATGATACGCAAATTGATCAAAAGCTTACGTTACGCGCCCGGATGCTCGATTTTACGCTTGGTGACTGGGATCGTCATGAAGATAACTGGCGTTGGGATCCTGAAAAGGAAAAAGGTAAAAAGATCTATACTCCTGTCCCTAGGGACAGAGATAAGGTATATTATAAAACATCGGGTGTATTTCCAACATTACTTTCCTATCAATGGTTGAAGGCCCATTTGCAACCATTTAGTCCGCATATCCGTAATGTGCCTCACTGGAATTTTAACGCGAGCACTTTTGATCATTTCTTTCTTACTCATCTTACAGAAGATGAATGGATTGATGAAATACAATTGGTTCAGAAAACATTGACGGATTCGTTAATTCACCAAGCGATGTTAACGATGCCCGATACCATTGTGAAAATGAGTGCCAATGAATTAGAAACAAATATTCGCTCGAGAAGGGACGAACTGATGGAAAGTGGGCTAACTTACTATCGATTTCTTGCGCGTATCGTTGAATTACCATTGTCTTCCAAGTCTGAATTTGTAGATGTTGATTACAATAAAGATGGTTCAGTTACGATTAATATCCACAATAAGAAAAAAGATGGAACCGAAGGGCGGAAATTACTGAAACGGACTTTTTTACCTGATCAGACTAAAGAAGTCCGTATTTATGGCATATCGGGTGCTGATGAATATAAGCTACATGGATCGGGCAAATCGCCTATAAAGATCCGGCTAATTGGTGGTGATGGACAAAATCTGTACCGTACAACTGATAAGTTTGTCAATGGGAGAAAAGTTTACATCTATGATGCGAAAGAGCGAGTACCGGGTACTATGCATGTCGATGATGATATTCATCTCAAGCTGAGCAAAGATACCGCTGTCCATAAGTTTGATTACGAGAATTTTATCTATGATCGTAAAGGGGTCGTTTTTAACCTTGATTATGGAATAGACCGTGGGCTTATTTTTGGACTGGGGTACATGATCGAAAATCAGGGGTTTAGAAAAAAGCCCTATGCTTATCGACACCAGTTTTTGGCTAATTACCTAACTGGTCGAGAATCATTTATGTTTGATTATAAAGGGAATTACAAAGATCTCATTGCGGGGCACGATCTTTATATTCATCTTTCTTCTCTTGGTCCCAAAAACCTGAGTAATTTCTTTGGATATGGGAACAATACTAGTTTTGATAAGTCGGATTCAAAGGGTATTTCCTTTTATCGGAATCGATATGATCTTGTGAGCGGAGACATTTTTCTGGAAAAGTATTTAGACCCTAAATTCAAGGTATTCTATGGATCTTCGTCCGAATATTATACAAGTAAAGAATCGAATAATTTTGGACGTTATTTCGAGGAGTTCAATCAAAAATATCCATTAGAACCGATCTATGGAAATAATTTCTTTACGGGGCTTACTGCCGGGTTAGAATATGATACCCGTGACAATGTTGCTAACCCTAAATCTGGAGTACACCTACATACCAGGTTAGGCTGGAATACAGAAGTTGGAGGCGAAGTACGAAACTATACGAAACTACAGCACGCTATGAGTTTTTATAAAACCATTGCCAACAATTATGTTACTTTTGCTAACCGGGTAGGATTTGATGCTGTATGGGGAAATCCCTATTTTTATCAGCATGCACAAATAGGAGGTGAAATGAGCTTAAGGGGATATAATTCACGGCGATTCACTGGAAAAACAGCTCTTTATAATAATTTTGATATGCGATTAAAATTATTTAGCTATGCTTCTTATATCGTTCCTGGAACAGTGGGAGCAATTGGTTTTTATGATGTCGGAAGGGTATGGATGAGTCACGAAAACTCGAATGACTGGCATATGGGTTATGGAGGTGGGATTTATTTTATGCCCGGCGACCTACTCACAATCCAGGGTGTAGTGGGTTTTAGTAAAGAAGCAACCTTGCCTTATCTACGCGTTGGACTTTCTTTTTAAAGACCTAAAAGGGAGCTTCCTAAGTATGAATTGAAATGAAATCGGAGATCAAAAAAAAATTAGATAAAAATTTCGCGGAGCGTAGGCTGCGGAATAGCAGCGTCGATTTGTCTGTACTAAAACACTATAAGACCTACGCAAAGACTTTTGCCGATATTCATAATGGTATAGCGGTACTGAGTGACCTGACAGCGAACTGGAGTTATACCTACATCGGTAAACTTGCAGAGCGGCTTTACCTTCCCGAAAATGATAAGAAGATTGAAATAAATAGTATTTGGGAGGATTTTCTTCTCGAACGTGTTTATCCTGAAGATTTGGCTGTTAAACATGCTTTGGAGCTTCAGTTTCTCAACTTGGTCAAAAAGATAGATACAGCTGATCGATTCAATTATCAAGCAAACAGTGTCCTTAGGGTCGAGGGGAGGGAGGGGCAAATCATGCAGTTGTCCCATCAGATTTTTTATTTGGACACTCCAGGGCCCGAATTTCCGCAGTTGGCTTTATGCTGTTATACCGTATTGCCAGAAATTGAAACATCCATCAATCTGCGAAATTATATTCTCAATCAAGTAACAGGTGTTGTCTATCACCTGGAAGGTTATGGCGCGAAAACTTCGATTAGTACACGAGAGAAGGAAATTTTAAGCTGTATCAAGGAGGGAATGATTAGCAAGCGAATTGCCGAAAAACTTGGACTAAGTATAAATACAGTAAATCGTCATCGCCAAAATATACTCCAAAAGCTTCGTGTTCGAAATTCATATGAAGCAGTAAGTGTGTTTAATAAGATACAGCAGGATCATACTGAACAGATTTAAGATAACGCCCGTCTATGTGGCTATCTTAGGCGGGCGTCAGTATTCTTAGTTTGAATTATTATCTTTCAGCCATTTACTTCGACGTTGATCTGCAAGATGTTTGATCGTAAAATAATCAAATTTGGCCTCAAACCCATTGCCGTCTGGTGAAGCGGCCATTAAACCAACCATAACAGGATGATTATCCTGTAGCCAGGCATTTCTCATCATAATATACTCCTTGTCATCAAAAGAATAGAAAAATTCAACAGCATCTAATCTGCGTATCGCCTTGATCCAGATGTAGGGGATTTCCTTATCGATCGGAACAATACTCCAATCACTCGTTTTATGGGTAACGACCGTACTTAAATTATATTTTCCGTCCACAAATTCGATTCCCGCTTTTATATAGTTTTCATGATCAATGCGCAGCATAATACCTGCTTGATCGAACCGGGTTTTGTAGTTGGCGGAGATCTTCGCCTTGACTTCAAACTCTCCCCCGCGTAACGTATAGAAAAATGGGGCGTCATCTACTGTAAATCCATAATGGGAGATACGCCAATAATCGCTTTTAGGCGTAACAAGCATCGACAGCGAATTGTTTTTGATACTCCATTCTGTCGGTTCGTTAAACCAAAGCATCCGATCCAATTTTTGTGCGCTAGCCTGTACAGTTAGTAATAGAAGTAACGAAGCTGCTAAAAATGTCCTTATAGTTTTCATGTTTTTGTTTTTGTGATGAAATTGATTTCATCAGCAAAGATATTTAAGCATAGTATAAGTTTTCAATACTGATAAATAACCACGTTTTCAATAATACCCATTGTAATTTATTTGCAATTTAATTGCATTTAGTGTTTTTGCTACATAGTTGCAATAGTAAAAAATATTATCTTCGTAAAGTTGACTTTTAATTCGTTAGTATACCGTAGTGGTATGGCCTACAGGATTGATTTTCAATATTAAACATGATAAGCAACAGCAGTATGGAATTTTGGGAACGTAATTTTGTAGAGAAGCAGGAAATGTGGGGAGATGAAGCCGCACAGTCTACACGTCTTGCGGTGCGCTTCTTTTTGGAGCGCAACATCAAAAATATCTTGATCCCCGGGTTCGGCTACGGTCGCAATGGTCGCCCGTTTTTGGAAAACGGAATAAAAATTACAGGTATTGAGATCTCTAAAACTGCCATTGAACTCGCCCGTAAATCCTTTGGGGCAGATACGGTTATCTATCATGGTTCGGTTAATGAAATGCCCTTTGATCGGCACATATATGACGGTATATTTTGTTATGGGCTTATTCATCTATTGGATGCTGATGAACGCGTTGCGTTAATCCAGCATTGTTTTGACCAATTGGCTGAAGGAGGTTTTATGATTTTTACGACCGTATCAAAGCTAGCAAGCATCTATGGAAAGGGGGAGGCCATAGGCACTGATCGATTTGCAATGTTTGGAGGAGTACATATGTTCTTTTACGATGTTGATTCCATTCATGCCGAATTCGATTTCTATGGATTAATCGAAATTAGGGAAGTGGAGGAAAATTTTCCATTCTACTTCATCATTTGTCAGAAGCGGACTAATAATTAATAATGTATATATGAAAGATGATAGAAGTTTTGAGGTAATTATTATTGGGGGAAGTTATGCCGGGCTTTCTGCAGCGATGGCATTAGGACGATCCTTGCGAAACGTGTTGATTATCGATAGTGGTCTACCTTGTAATAGGCAGACGCCCCACTCCCATAATTTCATCACGCATGATGGCGAAAAGCCGCTGAGTATAGCTAAAAAAGCGAGGGAAGAAGTCATCAACTACCCCAGTGTCAAGTTTCAGAAGGGACTTGCTGTGGTCGGTACGAAGACCACTGAAGGTTTTGAAATAATTACCGAGAATGGGGAGGTATTTAAGGCTAAAAAGCTCATTTTCGCCACGGGTGTGGAAGATATTATGCCTAGTATACAAGGATTTTCAGCCTGTTGGGGAATTTCGGTTATCCATTGTCCATACTGTCACGGCTATGAATTCCGGAAGGGAAAAACTGCAATTATAGCGAATGGTGAAAGAGCACTTCACCTTGCAGGTTTGGTTCACAATCTATCGTCCGACTTAACACTGCTGACTGCAGGTAGAGCAGGGTTCGATGTCAAGCAGATAGAAAAACTAAATCGACATGGTATTGCTATTATTGAAGAAGAAATCAATAAAATCCAACATAAGAATGGATGGGTTCAGCAAGTTCAATTAAAAGACGGGCGTGAACTTGCCTTCGATGCTGTTTATGCTGCCATTCCTTTCAGACAACACACTACTATTCCTGCTGCCTTAGGTTGTGAAATAACCGAACAGGGGCATATCCAAGTAGATAATTTTCAAAAAACTTCACTCGCAGGAGTATTTGCCTGTGGAGACAACTCCAGTGCGATGCGTTCAGTGGCGAATGCTGTTGCTAAGGGAAATTTAGCTGGAGCAATGGTCAATAAAGAACTTGTCGACGAAGCTTTTTAGTGACTGTACTAATCTGTTTTCGGGCGTTAGTTGTACCTTACTCCCGTCTATTGGCACGTCCTTACCCTAAAGTTGTTACTGAAAAATTACATGTGACAATAGCAGATGTAATGGAAGAATCTAGTTATAAAAAAGATGAAACCACTATCGGTTTCATCTTTTCTACATTGGCCTAGAGATACCTTCCATAGCGAACAGCTGTTTCTTGATAGCTATTGCTTAACTTAACCTAATAAGGAGAATAGGACTTTTTAATTACAATGGTTTTATTTTTAAATTTTTAAATGAGACACCTCTTGACCAATCCTGAAGCGCTATTTTTCCACTAATATGCTGACCAAACTCCGGATAATCTTTGAAATTACTCTGTTTTACTAAATCTTTCCATTTTGCTGAATTAAAATCCATTTCAGCGGTGATTTTACCATTGAGGTAAAAAGTGACTTTTCCATTCTTTTGGATGATACTTGATTCATTCCAAGCATCTTGCGCTTTAACATTGACAAAGTTTTGCTGCGGTAGAAATGTATAGAGACATCCCGAACGCTTTAATGGCTTATCAAAATCAGGATGAGAATCGGCCAACAATTGGTACTCTGGTCCTGAATGGTAGGTCGCATCGATATCCGGTTTTTCCTGTACATTGACAAAAACACCGCTATTTCCTTCTTTTTCCAGTTTCCATTCAAACTTAAACTCATAGTTTTTATACTCCTTGTCCGATACTAAATCATATTTTTGGCTTTCGTTTTTTGGATCGCAGTATATCGTTCCATTTTTAACGATCCACGCTGTAGGCGCATTTTTACTATTGTTGTACGTATGCCAATTGTTGAGTGTAGTACCATCAAATAGGAGTTGCCACCCATTACTTTGCTCTTCTTCTGTCAATGTATTGGGATTGCTTTTTTCACTTTGGCAGGATAGTAAAACAAAGCCCATAAAGACCGATAAGATAATTTTCTTAAAAAGGTTTAAGTCTATCATAGTTTTATTTCTATAAGTGTTCGTTTGGTAATTCTATGTTTCAACAGCTAAGCGCTAATTAATATAGTGTCTTCACTTGTTACGTTTCTACTAAGATAATTTTAAATACTTACTTCGCGCAACAATCTGCTTTTTCTCTGCAAATTAGTTACACAGTGCTTCTGATTATACAATCGAAAAAACGCCTCTTAGCATACGCATTTATCAATTTTTAAACCTTACTGTCTAGCCAGTTGAAACCATAACTGTCTAGTCAGTCGGTTGGACAGAGCGCGTTAACTTGCCCCCTTTTTTTCAGAAGTGTAAGACAAGGTACAAATTATAATAATTTGATCACATTTTCCGCATAGTCATTCTCATTTTGATAAAAGGACCCGATCAAAATGATAGGGTTTCCAAATGCTTTTCGGAGTGTTTGTTTTTTTATTCACTGATTAATAATTGTTTATGCTGTCTTTTGGCATACTGGAACAACCTTTGGCTTATTGGGACAAATGACAATACAAATGGGAACAGAACGAAAAAGAATAACCTGCGGCAAAAGTCCTCCAAAGGAGTGATTGTCACAAATTCTAGTATGTAATGGAAATTTAAAAAAAAAGAAATCGCGAATCACTAATAAAATTTAACAATGGTAATGACAATCATACTCCTCATAACTGGAATCTTTTGCTTCTGGTTATTCTACAAAATGGTGGATTTTTTTGAGAAAATATAGAAGAGATCATATGAAAGAGAAGCAAGAAAATAAAGGTACAGTATCGCCGCACAATATATCGGGAGACCGCATAGCGAAGATTATTTTAATGGTGCTAATTATTGCGATGGTTTTTCAGCTCTATGTCGGTTAGATTTTGAAGTATAGTTCTATTCAAACATGAAAAAATTAAATCAATACAGGGCAGGTTTGTATATGGCCCTTCATTATAAGGAAATTCGATCAGAGATTAATTTCCTGCTTCGGAAGCACAATTTTGCCGGCGTCTTGCAGGCTGTGATTAATCATCTTCGACACTTGATTACCGTGCGCAGCACAGACAAAATCTGTCAGCATATCGAGTTTCTCGGAACGATTTACGGCCATGGAAACCATTACGTCAAATATATTTTGGAAAACCTTTTTGTAAGATCCTTGGGAGGTCTTCAACGCATCAGTACCGTTCATACATGGACCGTAATCGAAGCTCGGTTGCCCGTAACTTTTTTAGAAATCCGTAAAGGACAACAAATACATAATCTATTCATATCAAAATAAATGACAGCTTTATTTATTGTAGCACTACTGGTTTTTGGATATATCTGTTATGTACTTCTAAAACCTGAAAAATTCTAATAATGAGATTGCTCATACGATATCGTCACTCATGTAATAGTGCGCTACCCTACCATGAAATGGAAAAAGGGGGATGGTGTGAGTTAAAGATGGGAAATGATACACTTTTTATACAAATCAATTAAAGAAATGAATACAGAGATTCTTGGAATCATAGTAATGTTCATCGTAACATTGCTGCTTGGACTTCCCCTGGGAAAATATATAGCTAAGGTATATGGCAATGAAAAGACGTGGTTAGATCCATTCTTTGAGCCCATTGAAAGATTTTTTTATCGACTGACAGGAATTGAACCTACTTCCCAGATGACGTGGAAACAGCACCTTATTGCTCTTTTGACTATCAATTTGGTTTGGTTTCTATTGAGTATGGTTATCCTAATGAATATGGGGCATTTGCCTTTGAATCCCGATGGAAATCCAGGAATGACTGCTGATTTGGCTTTTAATACCAGTATATCCTTTTTGGTCAACTGTAATCTTCAGCACTATTCGGGTGAATCTGGCGTAAGCTATCTTGGACAAATTTGGCTCATGTTTCTTCAGTTCGTGACAGCTGGTGTTGGCATGGCTGCCGCAGTTGTTATTTTCAAAGCTTTTAGGGATAAAACAACAACCCAATTGGGTAATTTTTATGATTTCTTTGTAAAATCATGTACCCGTATTTTACTGCCTCTTTCTGTGTTGGTTGCTACCGTTTTTGTGTTCCAAGGCATGCCTATGACCTTCGAAGGTAAGGACAGTATGGTGACAATGGGCGGAGATACTGTAGAGGTGAGCCGCGGACCAGTAGCTGCCTTCGTTCCAATTAAACATCTGGGTACAAATGGTGGTGGTTTCTTCGGCGCGAACAGCGCGCATCCACTCGAGAATCCGAATTATTTGACCAACATGGTTGAAATGATCGCCCAGTTTATTATCCCGATGGCCATGATATTTGCCTTTGGCTTTTTTATTCGCAAACGCAAATTTTCATGGATGATGTTTGGTGTAATGACCATTGGTTTTCTCTTGCTGGTCATTCCAAATATAAAAATGGAGGTTACAGGAAATCCAGCTATTGCACAGATGGGGATTGACACATCGATGGGAGCTATGGAGGGAAAAGAGGTACGTATAGGTGCCGCCGCATCTGGGTTTTGGAGTATCGTTACAACGATGATTTCGACAGGTTCTGTCAATTCGATGCATGATAGTTATATGCCCTTATCTGGAATGAACGAATTGATAGCCATGATGGTAAATGCCTTCTATGGTGGTGTGGGAGCTGGAATACTCAACTTCTTTATTTTTATTATACTCGCTGTTTTCATCAGCGGTTTAATGGTAGGGCGTACGCCCGAGTTTATGGGTAAGAAAGTGGAAGCGCGCGAAATGAAAATCGCCATGATTGTTGCTCTTGCCCATCCTTTTCTAATCCTTGTCGGTACAGCACTTGCGACAGCATTTCCAGCCCAGGGTGCTTCTACATTGAACAATCCTGGATTCCATGGTTTTAGTGAAATATTGTACGAATACACCTCATCTGCGGCGAACAATGGAAGTGGCTTTGAAGGGCTTGGAGACAATACAATTTGGTGGAATATCTCGACGGGTATCGTCTTGTTGCTCGGCCGTTTTATACCGATCATAGGCCCTATAGCTATTGCAGGAATGTTGGCCGAAAAGAAATTCATACCAGAAGGAGAGGGGACGTTAAAGACAGATACCAGTACATTCGGTTTGATGGTATTTGCCGTGATTGCGATTATCGCAGCGCTCTCTTTCTTCCCAGCACTGGCCTTGGGTCCAATAGCGGAATATTTTTCCATGTAATACGTAAAATTAAAGCACTTTAAAATGAGCAATCAACAAACATTGTTTCAGAAAGAACTTGTCCAAAAAGCATTAAAGCAATCTTTCGTGAAGCTGAATCCGAAAATAATGTTCCGTAACCCAGTGATGTTTACCGTAGAAGTCGGAACATTGATTATGGCTGTGGTCTGTCTATGGATAATGGCTGGAGAAAAATCACAAGGTACATTGGGGTATAATTTTACGGTATTCGTTATTCTATTTTTGACCCTGCTCTTTGGCAACTTTGCAGAGGCAATTGCAGAGGCCAGGGGTAAAGCGCAAGCAGATAGCTTGCGGAAAACAAGGGAGGAAACCCCCGCAACTTTACGCGATGGCCGGGTAGTCTCATCCGCACAATTGAAAAAAGGTGACGTCTTTGTCTGTCAAGCCGGGGATGTAATTCCATTGGATGGTGAGATTATTGAGGGATTGGCAACCATTGATGAAAGCGCAATTACAGGGGAATCGGCACCGGTAATCCGCGAGGCTGGGGGAGATAAAAGCTCAGTTACCGGTGGTACCAAGGTGCTGTCGGATCGAATTGTTGTACAGGTGACAACAGAACCGGGCGAAAGCTTTTTAGATAAGATGATTGCTTTGGTAGAAGGGGCTAGCCGACAAAAAACGCCGAATGAGATTGCATTGACGATCCTTCTAGCAGGTTTTACACTCGTGTTTATCATCGTAACCGTAACCTTAAAACCATTTGCAGATTATGCCAATGTCGGTATCACCATAGCGTCGTTTATTTCACTCTTCGTCTGTCTTATTCCCACCACAATAGGCGGTCTTCTATCGGCAATTGGTATAGCGGGTATGGATCGGGCACTTCGCGCGAATGTCATTACGAAAAGCGGTAAAGCCGTTGAAACAGCTGGCGATATTGATGTATTGTTGCTGGATAAAACCGGAACAATCACCATTGGAAATCGTAAGGCGACAAACTTTTACCCTGCAGATGGTGTCATGATGGAATCGTTGGTGCGGGCGGCAACGTTGAGCTCGATGGCTGATGAAACACCTGAGGGCAAATCAATCGTAGAATTGGCGGAGGTTAATCCTTCGAGCTATAAGGTCGAAAACCCCGAATTTATCAAGTTTACCGCCGAGACCCGCAGCTCAGGAATAGACTTTGCACAAACACGTATTCGTAAAGGTGCCACTGATGCTATTCGAAATATTGTTTTAAAAGCTGGTAATCGATTTCCTGCGGAAATCGATGAACGCGTGAAGCTTATTTCCCAAAACGGTGGTACACCACTGGTCGTTGCCGAGAATGAACAGGTGCTGGGAGTGATAGAATTACAGGATGTGATAAAACCCGGGATACACGAAAGATTTGAAAGATTGCGAAAAATGGGTATCAAGACCGTTATGGTGACTGGAGACAATCCGCTAACTGCCAAGTATATTGCTGAAAAAGCAGGCGTAGATGATTTCATTGCAGAGGCTAAGCCTGAAGATAAGATGAACTACATTAAAAAAGAACAGCTCGACGGGAGATTGGTAGCAATGATGGGGGATGGCACAAACGATGCCCCGGCACTTGCGCAAGCCGATGTTGGAGTAGCGATGAATAGTGGAACACAAGCTGCAAAAGAAGCCGGCAATATGGTCGATCTTGACAACGATCCCACCAAATTGATTGAAGTGGTAGAAATAGGTAAGCAATTGCTGATGACGCGAGGGACTTTGACGACTTTTAGTATCGCAAATGATGTCGCCAAATATTTCGCAATTATTCCAGCTTTATTTATTGCAGCGATACCTGCACTTCAGGGCTTGAATATCATGCAGCTCAGTAGCCCCCAAAGTGCTATACTATCTGCCGTTATATTTAATGCCATTATTATTCCATTACTTATTCCCTTAGCATTAAAAGGTGTTGCATACAAACCGATCGGTGCAAGTGCATTGTTGCGACGAAACCTGCTCGTATTTGGACTTGGAGGGGTACTTGTTCCATTTGTTGGAATCAAGGCCATCGATCTACTGGTTTCTCTATTCATCTAATAAATTTTAATCAAAAAAGAAAATGAAAACACATCTATATCCAGCGATAAAGATTACAATGATTTTATTGCTCCTACTGGCAGTTGTATATCCAGCCCTTGTATGGGCGATAGCTCAAATAGCACCCAATCGTGGAAAAGGCGAAATCCTAAAACATAATGGTCAGACGTATTACAGGAATATTGGCCAGGCTTTTTCAGGCGATGATTATTTCTGGTCGCGTCCTTCAGCAGTCGGTTACAACGCAGCAGGATCTGGGGGAAGCAACAAAGGTCCGTCCAATGGAGAATACCTTTTGGAAGTGAAATCCCGTATTGATACTTTCTTAGTGCACAATCCTACGGTAAAACGCGAACAGGTACCTGTAGACATCGTTACAGCCAGCGGTAGTGGTTTGGACCCCGATATTTCCGTTGAAGCAGCAAAAATACAAATTGACCGTATTGTGAAAGCGAGAGGTATATCTGTCAATAGCTTACAGTCTCTTGTCGATGCCCACGTGCAGGCACCTTTGTGGCATATATTCGGACCTCGAAAGGTCAATGTCCTTGAACTAAATATAGCATTGGATAAGATGGCTGAAAAATAAAATTGACCGGAGGAGCCCTTGACATCCACTTTATAACAACGATATATATGAAAAAACTCGCGATGTTGGCCTTTATGTTACTAGGCACAACACAATTATTTGCACAGCAGGATACGACTAGAAATATCTCATTGGCTATTAGCGGTTACCTTGAAGCATATTACCTTCGGGACTTTAATAATCCAATTGGAAACACCCGCCCCGGGTTTGTTTATAGCCATAACAGAGCGAATGAAGTAAACATAAATTTGGCACTTTTAAAAGCTGCATACGAAACAACGAATACCCGTGCAAATCTTGCTTTTGGTGTCGGTACATATATGAATGCCAATTATAGTGCGGAACCTGGCGTCTTAAAAAATATTTACGAAGCGAATGCTGGTGTTCGCATCTCGAAAAAGCATAATCTATGGATCGATGCGGGAATATTTTCCTCCCATTTGGGCTTTGAAAGCGCTATAGGAAAGGACAATTGGACGGTAACGAGAAGTATTTTTGCTGATAATTCGCCATATTTCGAAACTGGCGCAAAAATATCGTACACATCTGCTTCTGGAAAACTGTTTTTAAGTGGGCTTGTTTTAAACGGCTGGCAGCGTATTCAACGTGTAGATGGCAGTAGTTTGCCTGCATTTGGACATCAATTGGTCTATAAACCCACAGATAAATGGACCATTAATAGCGGTTCTTTTATCGGCAGCGATAAAGCGGATAGTGTAAGACAGATGCGTTATTTCCATAACCTGTATGCAATCTATCAAATGAACCAAAAGCTAGGCATTACAGTGGGATTTGATATTGGGGCAGAACAAAAAGCAAAGGGGAGCTCAACGTACAACGTATGGTACACGCCTGTATTAATTGCACGATACGCAACGACTGAAAGATTTAGCTTAACAGCAAGAGGAGAATATTACAACGATAAACATGGTGTTATTGTCTCTACTGGAACAGCTCAGGGCTTTCAAACATTTGGCTACTCTTTAAATGCGGATTATGCGATTCTCCCAAATGTTCTTTGGCGTACAGAGTTGCGCAACCTCAGGAATAAAGATGCTATGTTCCTTGATCGGTCAAATCAGCTGCTTAAAAATACCGTGACGGCTGTCACGGCACTAACGGTTAGTTTTTAAAAACAAAGGTTCCTGCCTTGTGTTACATCGGCAGGAACTTTTTGACAATGAAAGGTATTAGACATGGAAGAAAGGAAAAGCGCTGAGCACTTTCTGGATCTGATCCGGAAATCGAAACGAGGGCGATTCAAACTTTATATTGGAATGAGTGCTGGTGTCGGAAAAACATATCGCATGCTACAGGATGCACATACACTTTTACAGGGCGGAATCGATGTGCGTATCGGCTATATTGAGACCCATAATCGAAAGGATACACATCAATTGCTTGATGGTATTCCGATTATTGCTCGGCGTCATCTTTTTTACAAAGGCAAGCAGTTGGAGGAATTGGATCTGTATGCTGTTTTGAATTCACGTCCAGAGGTTGTCATTATCGATGAGCTGGCACATACCAATATTGAAGGCAGCAAAAATGCCAAACGATGGCAAGATGTCATAGAAATTCTCGAGGCAGGGATTAATGTAATCAGTGCTGTTAATATCCAGCATATCGAAAGTTTAAACGAAGAAGTCAAAGCAATTACAGGGATCGAAGTGCAAGAAAGAGTTCCCGACAGTGTTATTGATTCTGCAGACGAAGTCGTTAATATTGACCTCACCGCAGAGGAACTTATTGTTCGTCTAAAAGAGGGCAAGATCTATGATGCCTCAAAAATTCAGGCTGCACTTCAAAATTTCTTTAAAAGTGAGCATATTTTGCAGTTGCGCGAGATGGCATTGAAAGAAGTGGCCTCCCAGGTCCAGCGCAAAGTAGAGACCGAAGTGCAGCCCCAGCGATGGGTGCGAAAGGAACGTTTCTTGGCCTGTATAAGTTCCAATGAAACAAAAGCAAAAAACGTCATCCGAAAGACAGCAAGATTGGCAGGATATTACAACAGTAGCTGGTTTTTGCTATATGTACAGTTACCAAAAGAACGCGGCGATCGGATTGCGTTGAATAAACAACGGCACTTGATCAATAATTTCAAATTGGCAACAGAACTAGGAGGGGAAATTATTAAAGTAGAAAGCCGGAGCGTAGCCAAGGAGATCATCACCCTCTGTGTGACACGTAAGATCACTACAGTTTGTATTGGGAAACCGCGGTTGTCCCTTTTGAGGATTTTACTGGCTAGAGATATTTTTAGCAAACTTTTGGCACAGCTGTCTACTGAAGATGTTGATCTGATAATATTGTCTTAATGATAAAGACCAATTTTGAATAAGATGAAAATAAAAACCAAACTTACATTCGGTGTGGGGGCACTGTTTCTCATGATCTTTTTACTTGCCGCGTTAAGTGGCTGGTATGTGAACCGATTAAAAAAAGATACCGCAAATATATTGACGGCGAACTATAATACGCTGCTGTATGCCAAAAATATGTTATTGGCACTGGAGGAAATTCCTGTAGAAAAAACTGCTTTTAAGAACTTCGAGGTCAACCTTGACAAACAACGGAGAAATGTTACTGAAGTCGGAGAGCAACAAACAACGAACGCGATTGCTGAACATTTTTTAAAACTGAAATATAATCCCTTAGACATCACTATTATCTCGTCCATCAGAAAGGATATTGCTTTGTTAATGGAGCAAAATATGACGGCAATTTCTCGGAAGAGTATTGTTGCGGATCGCACCGCAGAACATGCCATTCTGGTCATTTCATTTGCTGGGGCACTCTGTTTTATTATTGCTTTTATATTGCTGGTCAATTTGCCATCCAATATAGCTGATCCCATAGCAAAATTGACAGCGAGTATTCGACAGATTGCAGGACAGAACTACAAAGAACGAATTCAGGTACAGAGCGGAGGTGAGTTTGCTGAACTCGTCGCTTCATTCAATTCCATGGCAGAGAAATTGGAAGAATACGCTGAAAGTAAACTTGAAAAAATTTTAAAGGAAAAAAGTCGAATCGAGTCTCTTGTTGATCATATGCATGATCCGGTGATAGGCTTCGACGAAGAGCGACGTGTTATTTTTGTCAACGAGGAAGCGCTTCGCATCACCAATCTACATAAAGATCAACTTCTCGGAAGATCTGCTTTGGCGGTTTCAGATGAAAATGATCTTGCTAAAGATATTTTTAAAGACCTATTCCTTCCTGTGGAGCAACGTGAAAAGAATGCTGTTAAAATTTATGCGGACGATAGAGAAAGCTATTTTGAGAAAGATGTTATCGATATCAATGTTTTGCCGACAGGTGAACTGGAATCAAAGTTTATTGGGCAGGTGGTTATCCTAAAGAATATTACGCCATTTAAGGAACTTGATCTTGCAAAAACAAACTTTATCGGCACCGTTTCTCACGAGTTCAAAACACCTATTGCAGCGATTCAGATGGGAGTTCAATTGCTGGAGAACGAGCAAATAGGCCCGTTGAATACCGAACAGCTCGCGCTTGTAAATGGAATAAAGGATGATTCCAACCGCTTACTTCAGATTACAGGCGAACTGTTAAATATGACCCAAGTTGAAAGCGGTTCTATTCAGATTAATTTACATACGACAGAAATACAGCCTATTATTGAATACGCAGTCATGGCTAATCAATTTGCTGCCAACCAGAAAAATATTCATTTTACTATTGAAGTAGCGCCGACGGCGAAGTACATTGTTGCTGACAATGAAAAAACAGCGTGGGTATTGACAAATTTCCTTTCCAATGCAGTACGATATTCCTACGAAGATTCTGTCATCCATATAGCCGTTGAAAGTATAGGACTTAAAACCAGATTTACCGTAAAAGACAATGGACAAGGAATAGAAGCTAAGTACCTCGAGAAAATCTTTGCACGTTACTTTCGTGTGCCGGGCTCTAAGAAAGGGGGAACCGGTCTTGGTTTAAGTATCAGTAAAGAGTTTATAGAAGCACAGGGGGGAGAAATCGGCGTTGAAAGTGATTATGGTGCTGGAAGTTCTTTTTATTTTTCATTGCGCAGTGCGGCTTCCAATGAAAACTAATGTCTCCGATGGATAATTATTTTATAATATCCAATAATTCTACGTCAATGGCTCCAGCATTTTCCGCTAGATTCGGATCTACACCATGTGCATAATAGAGGTCTATCATATTTGTAACCAGACGTTTCAGACTTTTTTTTACCGTTATTTTTATCCATTTAGGTAAACTATCGTCTTTTCTAAAGCGGCAATGCGCTACTTACTCGAATGATTCATGATTTTGTTGCTATTTTTGGAGTGTTCAGAATGGGGTTTCTGAGGGATGAAATTTTTACACGTTGCGTCCATGATTAAAATTTACCACAATATACATTGTAGCAAGAGCTGCAATGTACTGAAACTGTTAGAAAAGCATAGCGCTCAATTTGAGGTACACGATTATCTTAATGAAGTGCCGACGAAGGCACAATTAGTCGAGTTATTGGGGCAACTCAGGATAACACCTTTTGAGCTCATTAGAAAAGGAGAATCGGTGTTTCAAGAGAAATTTCAAAACCGTCAACTGACGGATGAGCAATGGATAGATGTGCTACTCGCGCATCCTATTTTGATTGAGCGACCCATCGTGGTAAAGGACGGTGTCGCAATAATTGGCAGGCCGATTGAAAAAGTCATAGAACTCATTGCCATCAAACCATAGCAATCGCTTAATTTTTTTTTAAGTTATTTCAAATATTGAATATTGAGCTACAAATATCGTCAAAATTTGACCTAATATAGGTTCTAGATGTACTGATTGAATAATTATATGCAGATTTATAGCATCAAATGAAAGATGCTACACGCATTTAATAATATATAGCATACTAACAATAAATAATTTTGGTTTGAAAAGAATACTACTTGTACTATTTATTTTGCTCATTGCATTTTTAGTGACAGCCTTTTTTGTGAAAGTCAATAAAAACGAGACTTTGTTGTATAAAATGCAGCAGTGGATGACGTATGATAAGACGGATTGGGGAAATTATGAACACAATAAGAAACTTCTTGCTGCTGTAACAAACGAATCCGCTATGACCGATGTGGTTGCGGCCGCTCCAGAAAATGACTTATATCCAGTGGATACAAATCGCGTATCGCCGGAGTTTATGGCATTGGAAATCGAAAGAATTAAAAAAGCCGATTTTGGACGATTAGTGGCCACGAAGTTGGCGCCAGACCATGAAGACGCGCAGATCGCATTAATTCATCTCACAGATCGGAAATTGACTGATGTCATTATCAATCAAAAGATCAATATTAAAGTTGGAACCTGTTATCAAAATCCGAACATATCAGGTTATTATCGCTGCGTAAGTTGCATGATTTTACTGTATAATCGAGAGAAGAAAGATTGGGTTGAAGCTCCAAACGGAGAGAATTTTATGAAAAATGCCTATGACTTTTATCAAACGTCGGAAGGAGATATTTGGCAGGCACGCGAATTATCCATGCAGATCCCTTATGATTATGCTTTAGTTGCAAAGTATAGCAAGTAAGTTTTTATGCAGTTAATAGCCATAGGATTATGTTGAAATTTTTTAAAGAATTATTAAATGCAGCGAAGCTTGGCGTAAATGAGCCCAAAGAAGAACTCAGTTTGAAAGCTGGAGAGGAACAAAAGGCTGACAGCACATTGATCGATAGCAACATAATCTTGGGTATTCCTTATGAAGAACAGTTTGGTAACGCACTTGGAGCCGCATTTAGGGTGATTGTTTTTGGAGACTGGTTTACCGTATCCGGAAGTAACGGCGATGACGGGAGCTATCCTCTTCACTTATATCAATTTGGAAATTATCCAAAAATTGATCAATACAAAAATGATTTTATCAGACTGTTAAAAAGTGACTTTGCTATCGAAGATACGGAAAGTTGTCTCGATAGTTTGAGTTCATATTTTAATTTGCTTGGCATAGAAAAGAGAGGAACCGCATTGGAGGAAAAAAATGGTCAAATTGATACAGATGTTTGGAACATTTCCAAAGTAGGGGTAGATGCTTTTGCTATTGCTATAATAAGTTATATTACTACATCTGCAACCGACGCTGGGTACCTTTCAAAACCTGTGGCTTCAAATATTCTAAAGAATTTGTCGCACTATGCGAAAAAGCATTTTGGTGATTGGTTTTTATTTGCCGATTATTTTTTAGAAGGAGAGAACCATGTAGGTTTAACTAGCAAAATCAGGAAATCTTATTTGAAAAGATACATCGGATATTTGAGGGAAAAGAAAGGAAGTCCCTGGAATAATATAGCATGGCGTGCAGGAAGCCCGTCTGGAATACTAACACATTTGACTTGGAGATTCCAGCTGAAAAAATATCTTCATATCGAAGAATTTGAAAATGAAGTTAACGCGTATCAAAAAGGTACAGTTGAAAAATGGAATCATTGGATCCCGAATCAAATTGTCGTTGACAAAGCACAAATTGAGGTCTGCTATCGTGTATGGATACGGAGTATGAACGATTTAGAAGAAAATGAATATTTATTGGACAATGAGATAGAGGCCTTTTCTGAAGATAAGAATCACGCTGGATTTTACCAGGTAGAATTGTGCGCAAAATTAAAGTCTTCAAATAGCCGATATTTTACGGCGTTGGATTTGCTTTATCAATTGGAGCAACAAATCGCTCAGAAAGAACTCCGAGACCATGTCTTTTTTGAAGGATTGGATGTAATTGAAAAAGATGAAGAGGGAATTCCGATGTTCTATCTGAGTTGTGGAAGTTAAAACACTAACTGATTCGGCGAATGTACGAATCAGTCAGCTTTATCTACGCAAAGGTTCGGTCGATGGTCCTACTCAATGTTACCCTTATATTTGATTGCATCATTGACATAGAGCACTGATTTCTTGGCATCGTATCGATAGCTATCCTTTTGGTAAATGTCATTATCAACTTTATCTAGGAGAATGTTATTTTTACTGGCTTCAGGTAAAAATAATTCTGCCTTTGACTTATCTTCGCTTAGCACAACGAAGGCACTTATAACGGCTTTTCCTTTTTCTACATCAACCGGATTTAAGCGAAAGCCAATAGTAAAGACCTGGATACAGCCCTGCTTGATCTCACTCCATGTTTGTCCTGCCGATACAAGACAGCCGTGCTCATCCTTGCTGCCGCCGATTGATGGCGTTTCTCCTTTCACGCTGTCAGTCGCTGAATGTGTGGTTTCATTGTCCCTTTGAGCATTGTTACAAGCGGCTAAAGTAACAAGGCCGGCTACTATACATGCTAATTTTCTCATATGAATCAGGTTTTAAATTTCATGATGTTCATACAATAAATATACCACAGTGTTTCATCCTTAATAGATATATTGATGAGACTTCAGACCCTATTATAGATGAACTATACAGCTCAGTTATTTTCTTATTTTACATGCAGAAAGCTGCCTACTAGTTAGATTAATCAATTATAGGTGGGGGGTGTTAAAGCTTTACCGTTCATGATGCATATAACGTTCCAACCTTCGTATGCGCTGTTTATTCTTACCATCGACACGGGATGCAACTGCCCATATAGCTGCGGGAATCCAGCCCAGTATGGTCATCTGCAGAATCAAACAGAGGATACCGCTTAGGATCTTTCCGCGCAAAAAGAATGATAACCAAGGAAGTAAAACTGCTATTAATATCATAAATAATCGGTGAATTATAGAATAAAATACAAATCAGCGTATTGATTTATAAAAGTCGAAAATAATATCGACTAAAGCAAATTGCGTTACTTTTTTACTCTGTTTAAATGCATTAATAGGCAATGCGTAAAGGTTACGTTTTGTCAGAAAAAGTAAATGTTAAGAAAACTTAAAATATACTATTTGATCATTAAATTTTAAAATTTTAGCTTGGAGTGGCACCAATGTTGATATCTTCCTATCGTATAGCGTAGGTGCAGTTAACATAGAATAAATGACGGAAAACATGAGTAGTATTATTGAAAATTTAAACAACAAATATAGTGGATACCTGGAAGATGAAGGAAAATGGCTCAATGAAGGGTTTCAAAATATTTTTATCGATGGCGTGCCGAGTAAAGAAAATCTGAAAACATCAGTTTACCTCATGTTGCCACAAGAGATAAGAGAATACGTCGATCAATTGTTACCGAAAGACTGATTGTAAGTCCCCGACGACTTCAGATAATAGGCGATATGGCCCTATTTCATTTGCAAATAACTACAAATTTATTTTAGTTTGAAGATCTTTACGACGTATTAAAATCGTAACTCAAAAAAATAATTTGATTGATAATTCCCATGAGGCCATTTCACTTTCTATTCCAAGCTACATCTTGTCTGATTTTTTTATCTGGTATCCTGTATTCCTGTCAACCGAAAAACGGGGATAGGGTGATACTTGAAAAAATGGATAAAACATTCAATGTGTCCAGATTTTATGAACCCAAAATAAAGAGGAGTGAGGAATTGTTGCATGCAGATGTTAAAAATATGGATAAAAAAAGGCTAAAGGAAATCTTTGAAACTGCTATATTTAAAAAGGATACCCTGGCTATTTTCAATTCGGAAGGCAGTCTACCGACCGCATTTTACCTGGAATCTACCGGTGGTTGGGGGACAAGAAAGTTAAAGCCAGTCAAAAATTTTGGATATCGTTATGCCACTGTTTCTTACAATGAAGAAAAAGATACCATAGCGCTCTTTAACGGAGTCTCATTTCCTTCCCTAACGATGGCGGAAGATCAAGGTGGTAAATTTGCTTATCTAAATGCGATGAAGAGCTCAAAAAATAGCGATGATTTTGATAAAATTCATCGCTATTTACAAAAAAACTATAGAGCACTAAAGCTTCAGAATGATGTCGGCGGCAGTATAGAAGGTTGGGAAAGCGAAGATTTTTATTATTTTTTACTAAAAAAAAATAGACGGGAAGAACAGATTTTCTCATTCGGGGAAGATGAAGACAATAAACCTGCAATCACTGAAATTGTCGATATCCGTTTGGAGATTTACGGTAAAATGTATATCCAAACGATGAGAAAAGAACACGTTTATCTACCAGATTATATCCCTCATGGCAATGAATAGACGTACAAATGGTTAGACACTCAGTCTTGATAAATCCACTAGCTTTAAATCTATCATCATTTCTCGATTCGCCAAAGAATAGGAACAGTAAAGAATAACAAAAGCAGATAAAGGAAATCAATACCCATAATAAAAAAATAATGATATAACTTTTGTTTTCGACATTTTTTATATATTTGTCGAACAATGACAGGTCAACAGGAAAATATTAGAGAAGAAATTATCTTATCTTCCATGAAAGTGTTTGAAACATATGGATTTGCAAGAGTCTCTATGCAGGATATTTCAAAAGCTTGTGGAAAGGGGCGGAGCACTTTGTATTATTATTTTACCAGTAAAATGGACGTGTTCGATGCAATTGCGGAGTACCTGTGTCAACAAGTATTTCAAGTTGCGAGTCAAACATATCATAGAGATGCTACATTGGAAGATAACCTAGTTGGTTTTTTACAGGCAAAATTGCGCCAAATCAACTTAATCACTAAGCGTTTTCATCTCGCATTTGAAGACATGAAGTCAGATCCAGCTTTGATGGTTTCAAAAACGCGTTACATGTTGGATGACGAAATCAAGCTGATCCGTGAAATGATTGAATTGGCCATTAAGAAAGAGGAGATTCAGCCACTTGGCGAAAATGACATCTTATTCTTATCGGAAATGTTAGTGACCACATCGCGTTGTTTTGAGCAGGAAGTTTTACTCTTTGATCGTTTTCCAGATTTTGAAGCCCGACTTTCTTGGCTAACAAGTATCTGTGTCAAGGGGCTTCGCTAATAGTTTTACAATAAGGAAAATTTTTTGGATAGTGAGGAATATACCTGCTGTTTTTTTGTTTTCTGATTCGACATTAATACAAAATATGTCTATATTAATTTTTAAACTCTTTTAATAAAAAACATATATGGGGAAAAGTACTGTGGCATTAAATGCAAAAGTGGGCAAGTCGGTAAAGCGTGTTGCATCAGAAAGGTGCATTTTGATTATGGTGGAGGGAGAGCAAGCCGGCCGTACTGAGATTATGGGACTGTTGGATCCAGATATAGATTGTTATTTATTAATCAACAGTGATGTAGAGCGGTTGGATGGGCTTGCTCTTGCGCTGGAAAATGAAAATAAAAAAGTTCGACTAGCCCGGGACATTGAAGAACTAAAGCAGATGCACTTTTTGAGCCATCACCTACAACAAATTGCCGTTAAAATTTTGAAATAATCTAAATATGTATAAAGTAGTTTATTCGTTGTCTCGCAAGCTAAAATGGAGAGCCAGCGAGATTTATCATTTTCTCTATCAGAGTTTCCCTGAGATAAAAAATATTGATCTCATGTTGGATGACCAACAATTTCTGCTTGTCCTTCGGATGAGTAGCCGACTAGAATTCTCTATTCTGAATATATGTCAGCAGCAAGGTTTGACAATGCAATTTGTACAAGTAGAGGATACTGATTAGTGCATCTGGTTTATAACACTTCGTATATTTAAAGTGCTTTTTAACCCAGTATGTGATGAGCCATAAAGAAACTGCAATTTGAGCCTTCGAATAATGCTAATTTAAAAGTTACTATTTACTTTTACTTTAATTCCTTCAAAACATTTTTCACATCCAGTGGTTATTTTTATCGCGTGGATGGATTTAGGAGCTATGGGGATTTTAGGCATTTATTCAAAAATAATATAACGATTTTATCAAGTATGAGTACATTTTCAATTAAAGCGTTTGGCACAAGCGCACCAGCTGCCGAGCTGCAACAGATGGCTATTGAACGGCGTGAAGTCACTGGAAAAGATGTCGAGATTGATATCTTATTTTGTGGTGTTTGTCATTCTGACTTACATACAGCGCGAAACGAGTGGGGTGGGACTGTTTACCCAAATGTACCCGGCCATGAAATTGTAGGACGAATTACTAAAGTTGGGGATGCTGTAACCAAGTTTAAAGTCGGCGATTTAGCCGGCGTAGGTTGTATGGTAGATAGTTGTCGTGAATGTGAAAGTTGCAAAGAAGGGCTGGAACAATATTGTGAAAATGGAAATATCCAAACATACAATGGACACGATAAACATCTCAACAAACAGACGTTTGGTGGTTATTCCGAACGCATAGTGGTGGATGAGGGTTTTGTGCTTCATATCCCTGCAAATTTGGACCTCGCAGCAACAGCTCCTTTATTGTGTGCCGGAATTACTACCTATTCCCCGTTGAGACATTGGAATGTCGGACCAGGACAAAAAGTTGGTATAGTTGGTATTGGTGGTTTGGGACATATGGGTGTCAAAATAGCCAAAGCAATGGGCGCTCAAGTGGTTGTGATTACAACTTCTGTTTCGAAAGTCGACGATGCTAAACGGTTAGGTGCTGATGAAGTCATCTTATCAACCGATGCAGAACAAATGAAAGAGCATGCGGGAACATTACATTTCATTTTAGACTGCGTTTCGGCACAGCATGACATCAATGCCTATTTAAGTTTATTGAAGCGGGACGGTTCACTGACCCTTGTCGGTGCTCCAGAACATCCATTACCCGTCGCTCCGTTTAGTCTGATTCCAACGCGTAAAAGTTTTTCAGGCTCGATGATCGGTGGAATTGCAGAAACGCAGGAGATGCTTGATTTTTGCGGTAAGCACAATATTACATCCGATATCGAGCTAATTAAAATGCAGGATATCAATCATGCCTACGACAGGTTACTGAAAAGTGATGTTAAATATAGGTTTGTTATCGATATGGCAAGTTTGAAAAACTAATCCAATATAATTTTTCAACCCTGAACCATCAGGCATCATATCTATTACTCTTGATGGTTTAGTTTGTATAGCATTAATGATGACTAATTGCTGCACTGACCATTTGTGCCGAAGAGTTGTTAGCTAAGATTAGGGAATGGAAAATTCGTCATTTTATGGAAAAAATTAAAGTTACTATATTTTGGTTTCGGCGGGACTTACGCTTAGACGATAATAGCGGTCTTGCTCGCGCGCTGACGATTGGAATCCCTGTATTGCCCATATTCATATTTGATGAGGAAATTTTGGAGCAATTGGAAGATAAACGGGACCGTAGGCTTCATTACATTCATCAAGCGCTAACGCATATCAATGCTGTACTGCAAGAAAGTGGTGCCTCGTTAAATACATTTTACGGTAAACCTATCAATATTTTTAAAAACCTAGCTGAAAAATTTGACATCCAGGGAGTTTATTGTAATCGAGATTATGAGCCGAAGGCAATTCGTAGGGACAAGGAAATTTTCGAATATTGCAAATCGATTGAAATTCCTTTCAAAGCTATAAAAGATCAGGTAATTTTTGATAAGGGAGACATTTTAAAGAATGATGGAACGCCATATACGGTTTATACACCGTATGCAAAAAAATGGCGGGAGAAATTGAGCCCCGACGATTATCGTTCCTATACTTATGGAACGGAATTTTTCTTTCAGCAAAAACAGCAGCGAATCATTCCGTTAAAACAGATGGGTTTCTTAGAAACAGACCTCATTTTTGAAGAACCGCATCTGGATGCCAGTATCATAGACCATTACGATGAAACACGCGATTATCCAGCTTTAACGGGTACCACCAAATTGGGGATAGCACTTCGTTTTGGAACCATCAGTGTTCGTAAATGTGTTGCATTTGCGTTAAAACATAATGCAACATGGTTATCTGAGTTGATCTGGCGTGAATTTTTTATGCAGATACTTTATCACTATCCCCATGTCGTTACCGAATCCTTTAGAAAGCAATACGACACTATACCATGGCGGAATGATGAAGAGGAATTTCTGCAATGGTGCAAGGGAGAGACCGGATATCCCATGGTCGATGCAGGCATGCGACAATTGAATACTTCAGGCTATATGCACAATCGTGTACGAATGGTCGTGGCAAGTTTTCTTTGCAAGCATTTATTGGTCGACTGGAGGTGGGGGGAGGCTTACTTCGCTCAAAAGCTAAATGATTATGACCTGTCTGCCAACAATGGCAACTGGCAGTGGGCCGCTGGGAGTGGCTGTGATGCTGCACCTTATTTTCGGGTTTTCAATCCGGCTCTGCAGGCGGAAAAGTTTGATAAAAATCAGGAATATATAAAAAAGTGGGTACCGGAATTTGGTACTGCAGATTATTGCCAGCCTACGGTAGACCACCAAATGGCTCGCGATCGAGCAATAAAAACCTATTCAACGGCTTTGAAATAAAAATGCCAATGTCTGCCTAGAACGTCAGGTTTTACTAACTGGCAAACAGGGATAGACATTGGCTATTTGTGAATTTACTAATCTAAGAATTCATCAACAAAAGCGTCAAACACCTGTGGATTTTCGGCTTGAACCCAGTGACCTGCATTAGGTATTGTTTTAAACTCAGCATTTGGAAATTGTTCCTTGATCTTTGCCTTATCTTCCGGTAATATATATCTTGATTTCTCGCCCGCTAAAAATAAAGTGGGGCCGCTATATATCCCTGATTTTACCCCTACTGTTATAAATTCAGTATATTTATTTTTTAAAACATCCAAGTTAAATCGCCAATCTAATTTTCGATCTGCTCTGATATATACATTTTTTAATAAAAATTGGATAACACCAGGGTCGTTTAAATAGTGCTCAATCTTATCTTGTACATCCTTTCTAGTTTCTAACGTCGTGATAGCTACAGCAGACAATGCATCGAAGATATCTTCATGATGTGGAGGATAAGCTTTGGGAGCTATATCAGCGATAATCAGTTTTTCAATTTTTTCTGGATGGTCGATAGCAAATTGCATTGCCACTTTTCCACCCAAAGAGTGCCCCAGAAGTGCTATTTTATCTGTTCCGATGGACCCTAGATAAGTAAGAAGGTCGTCTACCATCACTTCTATTGACATTTCGTCACTGTGAAAGCTACGGCCATGGTTACGTAGATCGAGTAAATGTACCTGTCTTTTCTCCCCGAAACTACGGCCAAAGGATCCCCAGTTATCTGCCATTCCGAATAGACCGTGCAGCACAATTAATGGCGTTCCACCATTATTTGCACCATATATTTTACTGTGTTGTAGTTCTTTCAATGTCATGATAGCTCCAATTTCAAATTTTCATTTGTATGCGATGAGTATATGTAGCGAAGTTAGCTTTTGTTGCTGAATTTTTGAACCAAATTATGTAAAACATTTATCCCTTTAGAAGTTCATTCCATGTTATTATCATTGCCACTTTTCGTCAGATTTCGCAGGGCATTACTGGCTATATATTCTTTGCCGCTCAGCGAAGCAAAAGGTTGATTGTTTACAATGGGAATAAATTTTTATTAAAAGTGATTTTCATCACTTTTTTCTTGAAAAGTAAAATCTATCTTTACTAAAGTAGCACTTAAAAGGATATTATTGAACTTGCTATTAATAAATTTAGCCATAAAAAATATATTATTTGGGGGTTTTCTCTTACGAGAGGCCCCTAATTTTTTTTACCATCGCTCAGGTTAAGTGGAGTGTTTATACACTTTTTCATAGGCTAAATTCTTGGTTTAAAAAAATGCCCCATTTTAGTCGCTTTCAATAAATTATTCAAAATGGTTGAAGAATATCTAGCTATTGAAAACTAAAAAATTGCATTTTCTGCAGTTAATATAATAGGGGAGCCATCAGTAATCAGAATCGTGTGTTCATGCTGAGCCATGAAACCGCCCTTATCGCCAACCATAGTCCAGCCGTCACTGAGTTCAGTCGCGTAAGTTGATGCTGTTGAGATAAAGGTTTCAATAGCAACCACAGTGTTTTTACGAAACCTGCGTTGGTCGAAGCGATTTTTATAATTCAGCAATTCATCAGGCTCTTCGTGCAGACTTTTACCTACACCATGTCCACCAAGATTTTTGATAACTTTATACCCCCTTTTTTTAGCTTCAGTTTCAATAAGATGCCCAATGTCTGCTATTTTTACGCCGCCACGGATGTTATTGATTGCTTTTAGAAGAATTTCTTTGGACGCTGTTACCAATTTTTCATGTTGATGTATATCTTTTCCGATAACAAAGGAACATCCATTATCAGCCCAATAGCCATCGAGCTCTGCAGATACATCAATATTGATCAAATCAGCCTCTTGCAGTATCCTTTCTGCATGCGGTATTCCGTGACAAAATTCGTTGTTTACACTAATACAGGTATAGCCAGGAAATCCATACGTAAGTGCTGGAGCAGAATTTGCACCCATGCTTTGTAATATTTCGGCTCCATATTCGTCAAGCTCTTTCGTAGACATTCCCACTTGAGCATATTCTATCATGGATTTTAACGTCTTTGCAACAGCATTGCTAGCTTTTTGCATGCCTGTTAATTCGGTTTCATTCGTTATGGACATCGCTAATATTTATTGTGAACATGTAAGATCTGTTCCCAGAACATGTGGTTCTATTGGAATATAAACCGATATAAAATTCTTAATTGAATTCGATTAAAACAGCGATTTAATTCCTATTCAAAGCAAATATACGACATTTTAACAACTAAGGTTACGGAGGACGGATGGTAAAGCATATTTAAGAATGTCAACAGTTTGATCCCTGAAATTTGATGTTTAGACATTTGATTTTTTATGTATCTTTACATAACTTTAATGAGTTGCTATAGATCATTTAAATTGGAAAAAATGGCTTTGTTAGATAATCTGGAGTGGCGCTATGCCACAAAAAAATACGATCCTTCGAAAAAGGTCGCTCAACAAGATGTAGACAAGATTTTGGAAGCTGCACGAATGGCACCCAGTTCCTCGGGTCTTCAGCAGTTTCGTGTAATCGTGATTAAAAATCAGGAATTAAAAGAAAAAATAGTACCCATAGCCTGGGGGCAACAGATTGTTGCTGATAGTTCGCATTTGCTGGTATTTGCAGGATGGGATAAATATACTGACGAGCGAATTGACAGCACTTTTGACCAAATGAATGCATCACGTGGTTTACCACTTGATACAACAGATGAATATAAGAATAACTTAAAAGCACAATTGGCGACTTTTACCGAAGAGCAGCAGGCTGCGCATGCGGCAAAACAAGCCTATATTGCTTTTGGGTTGGCAATTGCGCAAGCAGCAGAACTAGGTATTGATGCAACACCAATGGAAGGTTTTTCAAATGTGGAGTTAGATCAATTGCTAGGATTGGACAAACTTGGGTTGAAGAGCGCGACCATGCTCCCTTTGGGATATCGTATGGAAGGGGAAGACTGGTTGTTGAAATTGAAAAAGTTTAGACTTCCAAAAGAAGAGTTTTTGATCGAACTTACCTAGGCAGTCGCTTTAGCATACTGAAAAGCGTTTCAAATAATTTTTGAAACGCTTTTTTTTCGCTCTTAATGCTATTGAAATTGATGAGCAATGCGATTGAGTATCGTGCAGACATTTTTAGGTTTACTATTGTCCAACGGCTAAAATAATTCTATTTTTCCAACGTAATTGCCTTTACAGCGAATGCGAAGTGATTATAGATAGAAGATAAACTTGCATTCAAAAGTGTTTAGAAGAAAAGGGCGCATATTTGTTGAAACGTTTATCTTTTTGCTTCTATATTTTCCAATAATTCGATGGCATCGTAAAGAACACCTGCTTCACCTCTAAAAGTTCCTGAACCCTCTGGTTTGTTATCCTTTGTGTACCATTCATAAAAACCTTTATTTTTGATAACACGGGCAAGCATCGGCTGTATTTGCGTATAAGCTTCCTGTTGAAAGCCATTTTTAACGAGCTGCTGAATCATACGACCACCAAACCAGGTCCAGTCCCCACCATTTTGATAACCGTAAGGATACATGCCTTTGTTCTTAAACGAGCCTGCCGGATAAGTCGGGTACACAGTAAGTCCAATTGTTGCTGCACCAGCGTCCTTTACATTTTTAATCATTTTATCCAATGAAACTTTTATTTGCTCTTTGCTGAGCAAATTAGCCTCAATAGCAATTGCTGTTCCACCATGATAATAGATTTGATTTTCATCAAAATCAGCCGCAAAAGGAGAGCCTTTGATATAAATATGGGGAATAAACTTTTGGTTCTTTTCATCCCAAAGGTGTTTCATGGTATTACTTGCTATAGACGCTCTGATTTTTCCCCACTTTTCTTTTTTCTCAGGGAAAAGATCCATGTAATTGTCAAGCGCGATCAAAAACATTGCATTGTCGTAGATGTCCAAAGCAATATGCGAATTTTCATCGAGGTGGACACCCCAATCGTGTTCAGGTTGAACGTCACCCCAATCGACCGTAGTTGCTCCCCAAAGTAAACCATAAGTAGCATTATAACGTTTGCCCAATAAAAATTGTAAAGCATGCTCCATGCAATCCTTTACAGTCGAATTTCCAATTTTTCCATCGAGAAAAGCCTTATCTTTCGTTGCAGCGATATATTTATGTACCGCTTGGATTAAAGAAGACTCCTGGTCCGTTTCAACTGTATTTTTGTGTGCTGCATAATCAGGAGCTAAGGGACTAGTGATGGTATAATAGTCCGATACGCCATTTTTTAAGCTGGATTTTTTGACAAAACCATCGGCAATATTACCATCAGGACCTTGTAGCTTAAAAAACAAAGCTAATTGATCTTTGATCTGTTCATGGGGATGTACTTTTGTTGCTAAGGTGATAAATGTATTGTAATCTCTAATCCACACCTCACTGTATCCATCCCCCGCATTGAATCCACTTTTAATGACGTTCGTAGCCATATCTTTTACAAGATTGAAACTGCTGTCTTTTTGGATGCTGTCCTGTAAATTGTTTGTCGAAACTTTACCGCCAGCATTTTGGCAGGACAGTAATAGGAGAGACGAAGATAATGCAAAAAATATAGTTCCCATTGTGCTGTTAGTTTATAGTAAATGGTTTGATTAACATTTGGATTCTTTGACAAAAGATTGGATAACCTTTGCCTTATCGTTTCCTAAATTACGCAATGTATAGGATCCAGCAGCAGCAGGAACAGCAAAAGTCTCTGCATAATGAAAGACTTTCTTCATGCCATTTGCTGTCGTCAGCTCAATTGCCTCCCCCTCCACAAGCATCATGATGTGACACTGTCCTTGTGTTTCAATTGCAACATCCTCATCGAATTCGTATCTAAAAACATCGTAGAAATGATCTTCATGCGTTGGCAAATGTATTCTTGTTGCTTGCGCATCAAGGGCTACTTCAGTGGGCTGAGCGAGTAGTGTGTTTTTTACGACATCACCTTTTCGGCTAAAATTGAGGTTGGCGAATGCTCTATCAATATTTAATGGGCGTGGTTTCCCATCTAAATCCGGACGCAACCAGTCGTACATTTTAAAGGTATAATTGTAAGGTGTTGCACTGATTTCGAGTACGAGATTATTCACGCCGGAAGAATGTACGGTACCGTGTGGTATCAAATACAATTGGTGTTTCTTGGATTCGAATTTTTGAACGTATTGCTCGATATCTATGGCTGTTCCAGTATGGAAGCTCTCTTCTAAAGCTGAGCGAAATTTGTCTGCATCAATGGATTGCTGAAAGCCCAGATACACTTGTGCGTCCTCTTTTCTATCAACGATATAGTATGATTCGTCCTGTGTAAAGTTTTCTCCAAATTCTGTTTTTGCATAGGCTGGACTAGGGTGACATTGAATGGATAGGTTGCCGCCATTAAAGGTATCCAGAAAATTGAAGCGTATTGGGAATTCAACATCGAAACGTTGCTGTGCATGCCCCAGTACGTTGGCACTTTCTTGAAACATCAATTGATCAAATGAAATTTCGAGTGTATGTCCATCTGCTTCGAGCAAAATGCCATTCTCAGGGACAATCATTTCGAAGGACCACGCATAGTTTTTGACATGCTGATCTATGCCTGAAAGGTGCTCTTTCATCCACTGTCCACCCCATACGCCGGGTTCAAAAGTTGGTCGTACGCGGAAGTAATTTTGGGACATGGCTCGCAACGTATCGCGTAGATCTTTCCGTGTGATCCATGGTAAGCTATGGGACGATTGTTGATCGGCAAGAATTTCGACACGGGAAAGGATGGACCTTTTATGTCTATTCAATATTTCCCAGTCGACAAAATAGTAACGCTTGTAGGTTTCCTTTTGATTGGTCTGTGTTGAACAACCTAAATTTAAAGCTTCTCCCGCACGCATACGTTGAATTAGCACGTTTTTGGGCAGATCAATAAACATCAGCTGACTAGACGTATCGACTAACGATGCTCCAGGGCCATAAAAGATGGTATACTCAGCTTGTCTTGATTCGGAGTTTGCTCGTATGTTTTGAAGGTCCGCAAGCTTTTGGGTGTCAAAGCATTCAATGAGTTGAATCCTGGCTTTTTTTCCAAATAATGGATCGTCGCCACCGAGGTATGGTCCGACAAGCTCCTGGATCGCTGATTCGGCTTTTAAAGCTGAATCCATGGCAATAAATCGTGGGGCTAGGCCCTGTTTTTCAAGTTCTTGCTTCAGGTTGGGGATAATTGTATCCCAGTCAACACCTACAAAACCATCAATGCTATGTATATTATGTGTAATGAGATGTGCAACAAGATTCGGGTAGGAATTTGATAATGTTCCTTGAACCGGAAACTTCGGTGTGATTTCGTACTGAAAAGTTTTGGTTTGCGTATTGGAATACATTTTGATGTAAATTTTTATTGCCAATGAATAATGCTAGAGCAAATAGCTTTTGCTTACTTGTTTGTCGATTTTTTGTAGTGTTTATCAATCCAGAATTTTTCAATCTCCTCCAAAGGTTTGCCCTTTGTTTCCGGAAGGAATACAAGTACGACAAGGAATGCGATGGCACAGAAAAGTGCAAACAACCAGAACGTATAGCAGGCGCCCCAGGAAGCGAGAAGAATAGGCGTTAGTTGCCCCACGGTCGCATCGGAAATCCACATCACCATAATACTGATACCCATGGCACGAGCCCGGATGGCATTAGGGAAGATTTCGGCTGCGACGACAAATTTTAGTGGGCCAATGGAAAAAGCAAAGAAAAATAAGAACGAAAGTATAGCGATAATCAATGCGATATTATTGACTTGACCTTGATTAAAAAGATATCCAGTAACCAGCAAACTCAGGGTAGCCCCTACCGTTCCCAAAAGATATAAGGGACGTCTACCCCAATTGTCAACCTTCCAGATGGCAAAGAAAGTAAATAACACATTGGCGGCTCCAAAGAATAATTGAGCATGATAGGAATTATTTAATGAAATACCAGATTCAAGCAATATGCTCGGACCATAGTAGACAATTGCGTTTATGCCACTCAGCTGTGAAAATAAAGGAAGGAATAAGCCCAATAGGAAGGCCTTGCGATAAATAGGCGAGAAGAGATCACGTAGATTTCCCTTCGAGGAAACGTTGCCGAACTCTTGTATATCCGATAGTCCTAATGCGTCACTGATTGCTGCAACTTCCGTGTTCCGCCCATTTTTAGATAGCCAACGTGGACTTTCAGGAATAAAGTAAACTCCGATGCATAACAATAAAGCCGGTACTGCACCAACTAAAAACATAGTTCGCCAGAGTTCATTTTGCTGTGCAGAGCTATATTCGAGAATCAAATAATTGCTGATATACGCAAAAAGGATACCGAATGTAATAGCGAGTTGGTAACAGGTGACTGATCTTCCTCTAAATTTACTTGGCGATATTTCCGCGAGATACAAGGGGACAACAATTGATGCTATTCCAACACCCAAGCCCCCAATGATTCTACTTGCAATTAATATGCTATAAGAAGGACTGAATCCACAGCCAATTGCTGAGCATAAAAAGAGCAGTGCAGCAGTAACAAACGCTGGTTTTCGGCCGTATTTATCTGTTAATGGTCCTGTGAAAAATACACCAAAAATACAGCCTAGCAAGGCTGAACTGACAAAAACGCCCTCTTGAGCGGGAGATAGTCCGAAAAATTGCTTTACTAATGGCAATGCACCTGCAATTACAGCCATATCGAAACCGAAAAGGAGTCCTCCAAGTGAAACGATACATAAAATGATGATAAATCTCTTTGACATCTGCTGTTTATATTAATATGTATATACATACAAACATATATCTATTTTTTTAATTATTCAAAAAATCTTATTTTAGCACAAGCAATCCAACTGATGAATTTAAAAATAGATCATAAAAGCCCTGTTCCGCTGCATATACAAGCAGAGAATCTGTTACGCGAATTAATCAAGCAGCCTGAATATATAGAGGGTAAGTTATTGCCCAACGAAATTGAATTAGCAAAAAGATTGGCAATTTCCCGTTCTACTTTGCGTTTGGCGATCAATAAACTAGTCTACGAGGAGTTGCTCATTAGAAAGAAGGGAATAGGCACGAAGGTGGCTAGTTCCAAATTTAGTTCCAAATCCAAGAATTGGCTGAGTTTCTCACAAGAGATGAAAAACCGAGGAATTGAGGTAAAGAATTTTGAGCTTCACGTCAGCTGGGTTGTTCCGGACAAAGCAGTCTCGAAGTTTTTTAATGTAGATGAGGGCCAAAAGCTATTAAAACTAGAACGTCTGAGAGGAAAGAAAGATGACCCATTTGTTTATTTTATCTCTTACTTCCATCCGCGTATAGGTTTAAACGGCGATGAAGATTTTAAGAGACCTTTATATGAGATCTTAGAAGCAGATTATCATGTCATTGCAGATCTTTCTCAGGAAGAGCTGGATGCGATGGCCGCGAATAAATTTATAGCTGATAAATTGGAGATTAATATCGGTGATCCTATTCTGTCCCGCAAGCGCTTTGTATTTGACCAATCTGGGAAGCCTATTGAATATAATTTGGGGTTCTACCGCGCGGAAAGTTTTACCTATACTGTCGAAAGCAGAAGAGATTATTAGGAAATTCACTCATCCTTTTTGAATGGATCAATTGGATGAGTGAATAGCTAATTTATTTATTCTTTTAATGATTCTTTTCCAGGGTAGTTTCAGCCCAGCTTTCTAGGAGAGTTATTGCTTTACTCAGCACGCCTGCTGAACCTTTGAATTTTCCTGATCCACTGGGTACGTTATTTTGACCATACCATTCGTAAAATCCTTTGTTTTTCACAACCCGATCGATCATCGGTTGGAGTTCGGTATAGGCTTCCTGATAAAAGCCATTTAAAACGAGTTGCTGGATCATCCGTCCGCCAAACCAGGTCCAATCACCACCATTTTGGTATTGGTAAGGCTGAGCCATTCCGCCGATGAAAAATCCAACTGGATAGGTTGGGTATAAGGTCAATCCAATACTCGGCATGCCAGATAACCGCACGTTTTCAAGCATTTGTTTGTTGACTGTTTTTATTTCTGAAGGTGTCATTAGCTCCGCTTCTATAGCGATGGCGGTGCCGCCATGATAATGGATCGTATTTTCATCAAATGCTTTAGGAATAGGTGATGTCTTAGGGTATATGTGCGGAATGAATTTTTGTTTTTTCTTATCCCATAAATAACGTCTACTGTTCGTTTCGAGACTCTTTTTTAATCCTTTCCATTCCGCCACCTTGGGAGAGTTGGGCTGGATTTCAATTAAGGTCTGCAATGCAATAATAAACATCGCGTTGTCATAAATATCGATTGCCTCATTGGAAAGTTGGTCATTCCAATCACAACCAAAGCTGTCGTTGGGCTGTACATCTCCCCAATCTGCTGTCATCGCACCCCAAAGTAGCTGATACTTTTGGTTGAACCGTTCCTTTTTCAGATAATCCAACATAAGTTGGATACGGTCTTTTACAGAAATTCCACCGATAGACTCCTCCAAGATACTGTAATCCTTTGATTTTATTATGTATTTACCCAACAATTGGATGAGTGACGTTTCCTGGTCGGTTTCTACCGTGTTTTTAAAACCCACATGATCAGGAGCGTTTTTTGAATAATAGGGTGTATCATCATGCCAGGTAAAGTCTTTCTTTAGTACATAGCCGTCTACCATTTCGCCATTGGGCTGTTGCATCTTAAAAAATACTAAAATAGCCCCTTTAATGTCCGTTTGGGACCGCTCTTCCAATGCGGTTTCGATGAATGTATTGAGATCTCTGGCCCAAATTTGTGAGTAGCCACTTCCCGCATTGAAACCTTCTTTGATGACCTCTCGGGCAAGGCTGTCCACATATTTTAGGTTTTGATCCGCTAGAATGCTTTTTGCTAACTTAAGTTGCGCGATACGGTCTGGTTTTGTTTGTTGTGCTGATAGTTGGGTTCCGAGTAACAGAAGTATTAGACTAAAAAATGTGGTGTTTTTTTTCATTGTGGTTGTATTGTAATTAATGGATTGACAAGTGTACCTGTCAATCATTGGTATTTATTTCAACGTTAATTTGTATTTATTTCAGGCTTGTGATCGAAGATCAGCCGTTCGATGTGTATTTTTTTTGAATTTATTTACTGGTTATATTTTAATATGTATGTACAATCAAAGTTATGGAAAAATGTCAGTATATAGACTTTAACAGTGTTTTATTTGATTAGTATTTAAAATTTTACAAATTTAGGCGTTGCGATGTAATCTGTTAAGTCGTTAAATTAGGTAAGAAAATCTAACTCATGTTTATACATACTGTATTTTTTTGTAAGTTTGCTGTAGAACCTAATTGAGAACAATGGTAAAGCGTATCATTTATTATTTTTGTAGTTTATATGTGAGTACGGCGGCTGTTTTCGCACAGCAGAAAACAGATTTGACCGTTTTTGTAAAACCTAATATTGGATCCGTCCATAGTCGATATTTCTTTTATACACCAGCAGCCGTACCTTTTGGAATGGCTAAGCTCGCTCCGAGCACAAATGGAAGCTATGGGAACAAGTCGGGCTGGGAGGCCGTGGGTTATGACGATAGGCATACTTCAATAGAAGGCTTTGCTAATTTTCACGAATTTCAGGTAGGCGGAGTGGTATTTGCACCATCCGTTGGAAAATTGAAGACAATGCCCGGTCAACTTGATCGTCCACAAAGCGGTTATCGTTCCGATTTTGACAAGAAGGATGAATTTGCCACTTCTGGCTATTACCGTGTCAAGCTAAAAGATTATAATATACTTGCTGAGCTTACGGCAACGAAGCGTGTCGGTTTTCACCGCTATACTTTTCCAAAAACGGAAGAAGCCAACCTTATTTTCGATATTGGCCATGTGATGGGGGAAAGTGGGCCAGTCGTGGATGCTGAGGTCAATTACGACAAACAACACGTGTGGGGCTATGTAGTCACCAATCCTGTATACGTACAAAAATATCAGCAGGGGGCTACGGTCAAAATGTTTTTCTTTGCGGAGATCAATAAACAACCGAAGTCTTTTGGGACATTTAGAGATTCTATAACTTTTGACCAACATACGCGCATAAAAGGAAAAGGAGCTGGAGTATATCTGAAGTTTGGCACTGAAGCAGGCGAATCAATATACATCAAGACGGGTTTATCTTATACTTCTGTAGAAAACGCACAACTGAATTTGCTTAAAGAGGCGAAGGATATGTCGTTTGATGCTGCAAAGAATAATGCCTTGCAAACCTGGAATAGTGAACTGGGAAGAATTTTGGTGGAAGGGGGAAAAGCAGACGACCGCATTAAATTTTATACCGGATTGTATCATGCTTTACTTGGCCGTGGGCTTGCAAGCGATGTAAATGGTGCATATCCCAAAAATGACGGCTCGGTGGGGCAGATTGCCCTAAATAAGCAAGGGCAACCGATTCATCATCATTATAATACCGATGCTATCTGGGGCGCATTTTGGAATTTGACACAGTTGTGGTCTATTGCGTATCCAGACTATTACAACGACTGGATTCAGAGTCAATTGTTGGTCTATCGCGATGCAGGTTGGTTAGGAGACGGTATTGCCAACAGTAAATACGTTTCGGGTGTAGGAACTAATTTTACGGGTTTGGCAATTGCAGCGGCCTATAATGTGGGTATTCGTGACTATGATGTGAATCTTGCTTATACTGCGGTGCGCAAAAATGAATTGGAAGCGAAGGACCGTCTGCCAGGAGCAGGTAAGTTAGATGTCGGAGTCTTTGTCCGTAAAGGCTATTCGCCCTATATTGAAGACAATAGTGTGAGTCCGGAATTAATGACTAGCGGCTCTCCGTTTGGCGCCTCCCACACATTGGAATATGCTTTTTCAGCCGGAGCCGCTTCACAATTTGCAAAATCATTGGGGCACCAAAAAGATTATGTTAAATTTCAGGAATTATCTGACGGGTGGCGCACGCTTTACGATGCCACAACGAAGTTTATGCGCCCAAAGGATAGTGTAGGGAAATTTATATCAAACTTTAATCCTTATGCATCATGGCGTGGATTTCAGGAAGGAAATGCTTGGCAATATACGTTTTACCTTCCGCATGTTCCACAAGAATTGGTTAAGTTGTTAGGAAAGGATTTATTCAACCGACGATTAGATAGTATCTTTACGGTGTCACAGAAGAACGTTTTTGGAGGGGGCACCCATATTGATGCTTTTGCTGGAATTGAAAGTCTCTATAATCATGGTAATCAACCGAACCTGCATATCTCTTGGCTGTTCTATTTTTCTGGTAGACCTGACCTAAGTCAGAAATGGGTTCGGGCAATTTGCAATGAATTTTATGGTACGGATGCCCTACACGGCTATGGCTATGGACAGGATGAAGACCAAGGCCAGCTCGGAGCTTGGTATGTCTTATCCAGTATAGGGCTATTTGATGTACGGAGCTTAACCACCGAACAGCCAGCGTTTCAGATTGGCGCACCTCTGTTCGATCGGGTAACGATACAATTACCGGAGAAATTGCGAAAAAATAAATTTATAATTCAGGTGACTAAAGAGCAGCCCAATAATTATATTGTGGATCAGGTTCGGTGGAATAATCGCCCGTGGAAAGGTTGGCAACTTCCTTTCGAACGTCTGATGGAAGGTGGGATTTTAGAGCTCAAGTTGAAAGGTAACTAAATTTAAACAATAAAAAAATAGCCCCATTCGGGGCTATTTTCAGGTAGGTTGGTTTGTTGATTGCCTACGCGATTTCGGCAATAAAATTGCCATCTTGATCCAAATCTGCCTTATGAGCTGCAATTTGTTGAAGATTAATATGACCGATTACATATTTGAAATCTGATGCGTAATATCGTTCTGTGATTTCACTGAAGTTTAACTTTTCAATCAGTGCATCGTCAGCATATCTCAAATAGACTTTGATTAAATAATCTTGGCTATAACTTAATGTGCTGGATTCTAAGTGTTTTTTATATTCATAACGGTATCCATAACGAAGGGCTGCAATATCTGACAATACTGCAGAACCAGTTGGATGACCACCCGCCCCTTTACCGTAGAAAAACTGTTCGTCTGCAAATGCCGCTTTAACCAATACACCGTTGTTTTCATTTTCCACATTATAGAGCATGCTGTCTTTACCTATCAGACGTGGTAATACATAAAGTACAACCTTGTCGCCGTCAATCTCTTTTGCAGTCGGTATCAATTTGATCTTGAAATTTTTCTCTTTTGCAAAACGAATATCTTGTTGCCCGAGTTTGTCTATACCAATATTAAAGACATCGTCTGGTTTGACATAGATCCCATACGCGTGTGAAGCAACAATACATACTTTAAATTTGGGGTCAAATCCACCTACATCCAAGGTTGGATCTGTTTCTGCAAATCCGAGTTCCTGTGCTTTCTTCAAAGCATCTGCATAGTGCTGATTTTCATTGAAAACTTTAGATAGAATATAGTTGGAAGATCCATTAAAAATGCCACTAACAGAGTGGAGTAGTTCATTATCATAATACTCTTCTAAATTCCGGATAATGGGAATACTTCCGCAAACAGCACCTTCATACAATAAGCTTGTGCCATATTCATGCTGGATATCGACCAGTTCCTCCAAATGGCTCGCAATCATTTTTTTATTGGCTGAAACCACATTTTTTCCCGATTTCAGTGCGCGAACAGTTAGTTGGTAAGCTGCTTCGGCATCATCAATCAGTTCGACAACAGTATTAATTTCTGGATGACCTAAAATTGCCTCCGCGTCAGTAGAAAACAGCTCCGCTGGTAGCGAGCGTTTTTTATTACCGTTTTTAATGACGAACTTCTTGATTTCCAGATTAAGATTTTTGGTTTTGATAATATCATAAAGACCTTGGCCTACAACACCAAATCCAAACATCCCTATTGTTAATTTATTGCTCATATCTCTTCTTATATTCTCTTATTATATTGTTCAATCTCTTATACTAATTCAGGAACACATGCTTTCTCCGCTCTCAGAAAGTGGCTAATAGTTTCCGTTAGTTTTGTTGTTTCGATTAAAAAGCCGTCATGACCATAGGTTGATTCAATCTCTTCGTAACGAGCATTGGGAATATGCTGTGCTATGAATTGTTGCTCTTGTGGAGGAAACAATAAATCTGTATTGACACTTAATACCAATGTTGGACAGCTAATGCTTGCTAATGCAGATTCAATAGACAATCTACCGCGCCCCAAATTGTGGCTATCCATTGCTTTAGTCAGGAAATAATAGCTGTAAGCATTGTAGCGGTTTACTAATTTTTCCCCCTGATAGTTTTGATAAGATGACGCTTTGTAGTCGCCTAGCTTATTATTATCATTTTCGCTCTGCGTATTACTATAGGTTGTATAATTACGGTACGACAGCAATGCCATTGAACGTGCCACCTTTAGTCCCTTAGCACCGCCATCAGGATGGTTGGCATAAAAGGTGCGGTCGGTTGTAATGGCAAGGCGTTGGCTCTCATTGAATGCAATACCCCATGGTGAATGAACAGCATTTGTGCCAACGACGATTAAATGATCGATTGCGATTGTGTTGGACGCCGCCCATTCCAATGCCTGCTGCCCCCCTAATGAGCCCCCGATCAGAACGTTAATACGCTTGATTTCCAGATGGTCAGCAAGAAATTGGTGTGCACAGGCCAAATCTTTTACCGTAAACTCCGGAAATGATAGATAATAGGGGTGCCCAGTGGATGGGTTAATAGACAATGGGTTGCTACTGCTATAGGCCGACCCAATGACGTTGGCGCAGATGATATAATAGCCGCTCGGGTCAAATAAGTCATCGGTTCCAAAAAGGCCCGGCCACCAATCCAAGACGTTTGCATTGGCCGTTAGGGCATGACATACCCAGATCACATTGCTGCGATCTGGATTAAGTTTGCCAAACGTCTCATAACTGATTTGTAAATCAGTAAGCTCTCGTCCATTTTCAAATACAAAAGGCTTCGGGTGCAGATAAATATGCTTACTCATTTTACATTTAAATTTTATAGCCGACTAAAGTCTAATTAGTTGATTTTATCAAAAGCTTGCTGTAAATCTGCTTTGATGTCATCAATATGTTCTATTCCCACTGACAGGCGCAATAGTCCTTTGAACACACCCGCATGCGCTTGATCTTCGTCACTCAATTGTTGGTGGGTCGTTGCGGCTGGATGAATAATCAGCGATTTAGTATCGCCTACATTAGCTAAATGACTGATTAATTCTAAACTGTCGATAAAGTCATTGGCTTTCTGTGCTGCATCGCCCTTTAGCTGGAAAGAAAGCACTGCGCCGTACCCATTTTTAAGATATTTTTGCGCATTAGCGAAGCTTGGAGAGCTTTTTAATCCTGGATAATTTACCTTTTCTACCTGAGGGTGGGCCTCAAGCCATCTAGCGATTTCCAACGTGTTGTCGACATGCCGTTGTACACGTAAAGACAATGTTTCAAGGCCTTGTAACAACAAGAATGAATTGAAAGGAGAGAGTGCTGGTCCAAAATCTCTCAATCCCTCTACACGCGCGCGAATTGCAAATTGTATATTGCCAAATGGGCCATTTTCACCAAAAATATCTGAAAAGACCAATCCGTGATAGCCCTCAGATGGTTCAGAAAATTGTGGGTACTTCCCATTTCCCCAGTTATAGTTACCTCCATCAACGATGACGCCGCCAATGCTTGTTCCATGCCCACCAATCCATTTCGTTGCCGATTCAACGACCACATTTGCGCCATACTCTAAAGGTTTAAATAAATAACCCCCAGCTCCAAATGTGTTGTCAACAATTAATGGCAAATCGTATTTTTTGGCTACAGCGGCAATTTTTTCAAAATCAGGAATATTGAAGCTTGGGTTCCCTATTGTTTCGACATAGATTGCCTTAGTTTTATCGTCAATGAGCGCTTCTATTTTATCAGCTTCAGCATCGGTGGCAAAACGAGCTTCAATACCTAGCCGTTTAAATGCAACTTTGAATTGATTGAATGTACCTCCATATAAGTTGGACCCTGCAACGAAATTGTCACCGCTTTCAAGAATATTATTTAATGCAATAAACTGCGCTGCCTGACCAGATGCAACTGCGACTGCGGAAACACCACCTTCTAAAGCTGCAATCCGTTGTTCAAATACATCCGTAGTTGGATTCATGATCCGGGTATAAATGTTTCCAAACTGTTTTAATGCGAATAGATTGGCCCCATGTTCTGCATTTTCAAAGACAAAAGATGTTGTTTGATATATAGGAACTGCTCTGGATCCTGTGGTAGGATCAGCGACTTGGCCAGCATGAACCTGTAGTGTTTCGAATTTCAAATTTTTGTTAGAAGACATAATAGATCAGATTTTAAGGTTTCAAAAAAGAATTTGTAAAGGTAAAAGAGAAGCATACACACCTACTTGGAAGGTCTGTCAAATCGTTATCCAAGAAAAAGGAAATGATTTTTAACAAGCAGGGAAGTGTGTATGCATACGCATTCGCATCGATACTTTTTTACGATGTAGTACACTTTTGCTGTTCGCAAGGTTCAGTTGTATTGAACCTGAATTTTTAATGGATTTCAGTAATTTAATAAGCATTGTCTTATATCATTTATATGCTCCAAAACGATATTATTTTGGACAGGAATTGGCACCTTTTCAAGCAAATTGAAGGTTGCCAGTGGGTCATTGAGCCAGTCTCTCGCCACTTCTTTATAAATCAAGACCTACTGATTAAGGAAGGTGTTGATTAGAAATCTTCTTTCGAAGACGACACAAATATAAACTTCTTTTTTATTAAAGCAAAAGAAATACGTTTTTTTTACTTAAAAGAGCGTTACTTCGGGAGCTGTAATCGCATATTTGTTATTCAATATTGATACATAAATACATAGCTTGCCTTTATGGTTTTCTTAAGTTGATATTTTCTGCCAGCTGATCTAAGTCGGTTAAAAGGGGTTTTAAAGCATCAATTCTGCAGTGGATACCCTGTTGTATGTCGTGATTCGCTTTTCTACCTAACGATATGGAGAGACCAACCAAATGCGAATTGATGCGATAGGAGAGTGCTTGAAAATGATGGATATGGGACCAGTCTACCCACTTGTGTTCAGGTTCCTTCTTCATTTGATTGATCGCATCGGAAAAGAGAGCCATGGCAGTCTGTGCTTTTTTCCGAGCCAGTCGAATGTCGAACGAACTTTGCAGATCATCAGATAGGCGTTTGTTGATAATTTGAAAATAATGGTGGTTATATAATGCGACCTCTTTTGCCAAGTGGACCATGCTCGTGCTTTGGCGTACGGGTATCAAAAAATAGCCCGCTATTGCCAGCAGCGCACCAACTAAAGTAAAAATTATTCTACTGCCTAAAATGATATTAATATTTCCTTCAAATAAGTTTAATGCGATGACTATGCCTAGCGTAATAAAGATCACACTGACCATATAATTTGATCGGTTGAATAGGAAGAATCCAAATAATCCAATAGCGGCAATTTGAAGAAGAACGGGCAGAAAGTCAATGGAGACCAAACAGAGTATTCCGACGGCAATTCCCGAAAGTGTACCTAGTATGCGTTCTATATTGCGTGTTTTGGTCATTGAAAATGCAGGTCTCGCAACGATGGCAATAGTGAGTAAGATCCAATAAGTATATTTAAAATCCAAGAAAGAAATGCCGATCAATGCGCCTGTTCCGAAGAGAACGGCCATCCGGAGTGCAAAACGGAAAATTGGATTATGGAGATTGAGTCTGCTCTTGATATCACTTAAATTACGCAAAGGACGATTGATAAATTGCTGATACTCATTGGTGTCAATTTTGTTTTTGATTTCTTGATTTTGATAAAAAGCAACTTGAATCCGTTTGAGAACTTCAATAATAGCTTCAATATTACGGATGATGGAAGCGAGAATACCATCTGCTGGGGCAGTCTGTTGTTCTTGAATCTCCTTTAGATCCAACAACAGCGCATTGATTTTACTGTGGTTATCGTAGCGCTGCTCTGCATAGCGAAACCTTTTATTAGGCTGCGAAAAACTATCGATTTCCAAGGCCAGTAATGTTATGCTACGACGAATTATGGGAAGGCTACCGGTATCCAGCAAATTTTTTCGAATGGCATCATAGTCATGATCCAATGCAATAATTAATTCGTGTAAATCAATTAATCCATAGACCTGACTAAGCCAATAGTTGCTTTTGTGCCAGCGTTGGCTTATGATTTTTTCTTCCCTGAATAAGAGGGATCTGATTTGCTCCTGTTGTTCACTGATCTGACCATAAATTTTTCCGACGCGGCTGTAAGTCAAGTCCAGCGGAATATCCGGATCGTAAGATTCAGAACGTATCAATAGAAATTGAGATAAACCGTGAAACCCATTGGCCATGGCGTGTTTTAAAGAGCGATAGGGTTGTATGTAAGCCTGCAATAGACTAAAGAAATAATAGATGCTGGCGCCTGCAGTAATTTGTAAGCTCACTGAAAGCGGATGTTGAGGGGCCATGCCGATGACAAAGCTCATCAGAATCAATGTCATGTTCCCAATTGCGGCATAACGGGGGCCTAAAACCCCGTAAAAAGTGCAGATAAAGCCTGCGGAACTCAATAAAATAACCAGCGGCCAATGATAAGGAAAAAGAAAGGCTGTAAGAAGCGAAGCAATAAAGAAAGTGGGAATACAAACAAGAGCGGAAGAAAATTTATCTTTCCGATTACCTGGAGGATCGGTTAATGTAGTCAATAATGATCCCACCCCAATACCGATGGCTGCGTTTGCTGGTGCACCCAACAGATAGATCGCCAAACTCGGCAAAATGCTGATAGATACATTGCGCAAAGCATCGCCAGTATGTTCTCCCTGGATGAATCGGATAATATGGATATAAAAAAGGTAGAATCTTTTCTTTAATGATTCAATGCTCATCAATCAGTTTACTAATTTTCGCCGTAAAAATACAAATATTATGCTTAATATTTGTATTATACATTTTATTTGTTTTGAATTTTGTTTATTTTTTGAATTTTTATTTTGATTCGATGTGCTTTTCTTGCGCTGTGCTTCTTGGAGATTCAAGATTAGCTGGGATGATTTTACCGGCTTTAGCATCGATCAGTGAAGGATATGGTTTACCGATGTTATTTGGCTGTCTACCGAGTGAATCGGACGATCTATCTATTTCTACTAGTCAATGTGTAATGAATATACGAGGTTTGTTGTCATTATTATGAAGTTGACTATCTAATCGATAGCCTAAAGAAACTACATTATGAAACCACAAAAAATTAAATTGCTCTTATTTTCACTTTTTTTAGTCCTGTTTTCTATTGCCGGACCCGTTTCAGCACAGTCTGACGGGGTAAGATTACATACAGTCGTTGTTGGACAAGACAACCAGCCTATTGTGGCTGCAAATATTTCACTATTTCGGAAGCCCAATGATATCTTATTAAAGGGAACTTTATCCAACGAAAATGGAGAAATTGTGTTGTCTGCGATCCCCGAGGGCAAGTATAGCCTACGTGTGTCCACGGTAGGGTATGCTGTTTATCATTCTGCTGAAATGGTCGTAATTACGGGAGATCTCAAGATGCTGGATACGATTCGTTTACAGCTGGAAAGTAAAGTGTTGAGTGAGGCGCAGGTGATCGGTAAGAAGCCATTGATTGAAAGTCATCTCGATAAAGTTGTACTCAATGTCGAAAACAGTATTTTGGCAACAGGGAATAACGCATTGGAGCTCCTGCAAAAGGTTCCAGGAGTAACTTTAGATAACAAAAAGATCAATCTGCGTGGAAAAAGTAATGTGATTATCATGATTGATGGTAAGCCTACTTATCTTTCTGCGGATGAAGTATCGCGATTATTGGAAAATACGGCTTCCAATGCAATAGCGTCGATCGAGGTACTCACCAATCCACCCGCAAAATACGATGCCGCAGGGAATGCAGGAATTATTAATATTAAGACAAAGAAGAATACGCAATTTGGAAGTAATGTTAGTTTAAACCTCAATTTAGGGCAAGGTAAATATACAAAGGCGGATGGTGGCTTTCTAATAAACCATCGTAACAATTGGGTGAACTTATTTTCTTCTTATAACTACGCAACTGCCTTAGGATTTAATGATTTAGATATCGATAGAGCTGTAGATACCAAAACCGGGACGACTTTTTTTAATTCGGATTCTTATTCGAAATTCCGTTATCGAGGCCGCAATTTCAAATTTGCGGGAGATTTTAACCTAGGAAAAGAGGAGGTCATTGGATTTGTGGTTAACGGTAACGTAAGTAATGGCCATTCAACACGCGCGGGAAGTAATCTGATCGCCTCTCAAAAAGGTAAGCTTGATTCGATTGTATTAGGAAGCAATTTGTCAGATTTTAAATACCATTACTTCACTTATAATCTTAACTACAAAAAGACATTTGATACTTTAGGGACTGAATTGACCATTAATGGAGATTATTCATATTCGAAAAATAATGACAATAGCACCGTTGGAAACCGTTTTCTGGACGCAAATTGGGAGGAATTTAAATCACCGAATATTTTCCGCAATGATATGCTTTCTAAGACAAACATATTAGTTTTTAAAACCGATTTTCTGCATCCCTTTAATAAAACGACGAAACTTGAGGCGGGCTTAAAATATAGCCGTGTAAAAACAGCTAATAATTTGTTGTACGAAGATCAGGATCAGCAAGGCGAGTTCGTGCAAAATAATGGTCAAAGTAATCAGTTTTTGTATAATGAAAATATAGCTGCAGCTTATTTCAGCCTAAATAAATCGTTCGGAAAATTTTCGGTACAAACTGGACTGCGTGTTGAAAATACGAGCTCCCTGGGAAACTCGGTGACGCTTGGGCAACAAACAGAACGTTCCTATACTGATTTTTTCCCGTCAATATTTGTACAGCAACAGATAAATGATGATCATAAGCTTGGTGCGAGTTATAGCAGACGTATTGACCGCCCTGATTATGGGGCATTGAATCCCTTTGTGTATTATTTGGATCAATACACGTATCAGTATGGCAACCCTTATTTAAATCCACAATATACCAATTCGTATGAAGTAAATTATACCTTTAAAGAACGCTATTTATTGAGTTTGGGCTACAAAAGGACTAACGATGCCATCACTCAGGTCATAGAAAGCAATTCGGAGACCAAAGCTATTGCACAGACAGACCGAAACCTGGCTTATTTTGATTATTACAATATGAATGTCAATATACCCATTAAGCTTTTCAAATGGTGGAGTATTTCTAACAATGCCAGCGCTTTTTATAATAAGTTTAGTTTGGATGAACACTCCGGAGCGCAACGCCAATTGGAAAAGTTATCTTTCCAGGTAAGTTCCAATCATGATATTCGAATTGGGAAAACAACAAATCTGGAGCTGACAGCCAATTATTTTTCGCCAGCAGTTTATGGGGTATTTAGTTTTCAGTCTTACTATGGTATCGATCTAGGTGCTGGAAAAACATTTCTTGACAAAAAATTGAATGTGAAGTTGGCTGTAAATGATGTGTTGAATACAAGAGGTCAGCGCAGATTGTCGAGTTATCAGGAAAATGGATACTATCGTATACGAAATGGATATGATAGTCGGGTTATCCGATTGTCAGTCTCTTATCGTTTTGGTAATATGAATATTAAGTCAGTCAATAAGAAGGCTGGTAACAATGATGAAGATAATCGATTAAAAAAATAGGAGCTACTGTTGTAAGGGGAGATAAGGAGCAAGATATAGCGAACGTTTCCCTAAAACAAAAAGAGCCNNGGCTCTTTTTGTTTTAGGGAAGTTATCTTAGCTTAAAAATAAGATTTCTCTTAATTTCGGTAGAGGCCATTTTTTATCATCAACAATTTTCTCCAATTTGTTGACATGATAACGAATGACATCAAAGTAAGGTTTAACCAATTCATCATACGCGATTGATCTTTCACGAACGTCTTCGATTTGATTTGCTTTTTTACGTTCTTGGCGCATCGCTTCAGCTTGTTCCAAGATGGTATTGACATGTGATGATATACGTTCTACAAAATTCAATTGAGAACTGAACGACGCAGCAGCAAGACCAAGGTCTTTTAATCCTTTGACGTTTTCAATCAATTCATTTTGATAAATGAAACACGCAGGAGCGATTTGGTTGTTAACCATTTCTTCGATCACACGAGCTTCAATCTGTAATTTTTTGTAGAAGTTTTCCAGTAAAATCTCATGACGAGCTTCTGATTCACGTTTTGTGTAGATACCGAGCGACTCAAACAATGCCAAAGATTCCTCTTTAACATATACGTCAAGCGCTCTAGGTGTAGATTTGATGTTCGAAAGACCGCGAGCTTCGGCTTCTTTTTCCCAGTCCTCACTATATCCATTACCTTCAAAACGGATCGCTTTTGAATCTTTGATGTATTTGCGGACTACGTTTAAGATCGCGAGATCTTTTTTAGTGCCTTTTTTGATTTGTTTATCAACTTCTGTTTTGAACTCGATCAACTGTGCAGCAACGATTGCATTCAATACCGTCATTGGTAAAGCGGAGTTTGCCGAAGAACCGACCGCGCGAAATTCAAATTTGTTACCGGTGAAAGCAAATGGCGATGTACGATTACGGTCTGTATTGTCTAATTTTAATTCAGGAACTTTAGGAATTCCATGCCATAAATTCGCCTCTGCTTTCACTTTTTTAGCGACGCGGGCCGATTCAACTTCTTCAAGAAGTTCATCCAATTGAGAACCTAAGAAAATTGAAATAATTGCTGGAGGAGCTTCGTTTGCACCCAAACGGTGGTCGTTGCTTGCGCTTGCAATAGAAGCGCGCATTAAATCAGCATATTCATAAACGGCTTTGATGGTGTTGACAAAGAAAGTCAAAAACATCAAATTATTCTTCGGAGTTTTACCCGGAGACAATAAGTTTATACCTGTATTTGTGATGAGAGACCAGTTGTTGTGTTTACCCGATCCATTAACACCAGAGTATGGTTTTTCATGTAACAATACTTTAAAGTTATGTCGTAAAGCTACTTGCTCCATGAGGTTCATTAACAATTGGTTGTGGTCGATTGCCAAGTTGATCTCTTCATACATTGGCGCACACTCAAATTGCGACGGAGCAACCTCGTTGTGACGAGTTTTTAATGGAATACCTAATTTTAAAGCTTCATTTTCCAAATCCACCATGTAAGCCAATACGCGTTCTGGAATGGCACCGAAATAATGATCTTCCAATTGCTGCCCTTTAGCAGACATGTGTCCAAATAACGTACGGCCAGTTAATTGAAGGTCTGGACGAGCATTATATAAAGAAAGGTCGACCAAAAAATATTCTTGTTCAATACCTAAAGAGGCATTGACTTTGGTAACAGATTTATCAAAATATTGAGCGACATCAGTTGCTGCTTTATCAACGGCATTGATAGCTTTTAACAAAGGTGCTTTATAGTCTAATGATTCTCCTGTATAAGAAACAAAAACCGTAGGAATACAGAGTGTTTTACCAGCTCCTGTTTCATAGATGAAAGCTGGAGAAGATGGATCCCAAGCAGTATAACCTCTAGCTTCAAACGTGTTGCGGATACCACCATTCGGAAATGACGATGCATCTGGTTCTTGTTGAACTAATGCGTCAGCTGTAAATTTTTCAATTGCTTCACCGTTTTCATCAGGTTCAAAGAATGCATCGTGTTTTTCAGCAGTCGAACCAGTTAGGGGTTGAAACCAGTGTGTGTAATGTGAAACACCGTGATTAAGTGCCCAAGTTTTCATCGCTTGTGAGATATGCTCAGCTAAATCTCTTGAAATAATTTGGCCCTCCTCAATGGATGCAACTAACTCCTTATATGAATTTTTAGGAAGGTAGTCTTTCATTTTGTTTACGGAAAAAACATTCTTTCCGTAGATGTCAGTTGCTTTTTTAGTTTCAACTTTTTCAAATGAAGCGATTTGGCGTGAGCCAGCTGCTTCTACTGCTTTGAATCTTAGGTTCGACATTTGTATTTTGTAGTTAAATTACAGTTTTGTTGATTTTGTTTTTCAAAAATATCGTGTTTTTGTTAAAAATTGAAATTTTTTTGATGTTTTTTTAAAAATAATTTGGGAAATAGAGTTTTTAGCTATTAAAAAAGGTGTGATTTTTAAAAATCACACCTTTTTATTGTTTTGTGCTAGAATTCAAGTCCCCAGTCTATTCCTTTTTCCGTGGCTGGAATCCCTTTCTTCATCCAATTGGGTGCAGGGGCTCCTTTTAGAAAATGGTCGAAGAACTGCTGCTCTCGAATTTGTATATCTTTTCTGTTTTGTCGCAGCATCAGATTGTGCTCGTCACCATTGTAATTCAACATCCATACAGGTTTTTTCAATCGGCGCAATGCGGTAAACATTTCAATCCCTTGATACCATGGCACAGCACCATCATTGTCATTTGCCATGATAACAACGGGAGTATTTACTTGATCTAAATGGAATAATGGTGAATTTTCAATATAGAGTTCTGGTGCTTCCCATAGCGTTTTACCGATACGACTTTGTGTATGTTCGTATTGAAATTGACGAGACATGCCGCTTTGCCAGCGTATTCCGCCATAGGCCGAGGTCATATTGACGACAGGAGCCCCAGTCCAGGCTGCCGCATACATATTCGTCCGTGTAATCAGATGTGCCACTTGATAGCCGCCCCAGCTTTGTCCTTGGATCCCCATTTTCGTACTATCGACCCAGCTGTTTTGAGCCAGGTATTTCATGCCCGAATTAATGTATTCTTCCGCCGATTTGCCAGGGTGCCCGGTTTTGTAACTGATGTTTGGTGCGAAGACCAAATATTCGTTACTAACGAAATAAGGGATGTTTAAACGCGAAGGGGTAGGTGCAGGAGCCTGATAGGTGTATAGACCATCGGAGAGCTTTTCGTAAAAATAAGCGATGATCGGATATTTTTTTGCCGGATCAAAATTTTCCGGTTTATACAGAATACCTTCCGCTTGATTGCCTTCAGGCGTGGTCCAGTGAACCAATTCTGCTGTACCCCAATTATAATTAGCCTGTTGCTGGTTTATATTGGATAACTGTAATTCATCGTTGAATTTTGCGGTATTTGTATAGAGGTTGGGAGACATTATATAATCCTCCTTACTGTAAAGGATGGTTTTTTGATCTGCGGAGGCACTAATGTTCTTGAAAGATTTAGGCGCAATCAGGAGGCTTTTTGGGTCATTGCGTTGTCCTTTGAACTGGTAAAAACCCGATTCTTTAGTCTTGTTGTTGAAGGATGTCAGATAGCCGCCCTTTTTATAGTCAAGTGTTGTGGCTTGGTTGCGGTCTTCTTCTCGTCTAAAAGGCAAGTAACGGAATGTTGTCTGTGACGCCGCACCATAACCATTGGTTAAAATAGATTTACTTGAGCCGTCTAAGTTAAAATACCAGATGTCATATCTTGAATTGACGTATATCCCCTTATAGTCTGGCGTCCAGGCAGCCATACCATAGCCCTGTGGAGTGGTAGGCATATCATTTTCTTCATCGGAGAACGATGCGGGTATGCCGTCATTCAGCACGATCTTTTTCTTTGAACTGATGTGGTAGGAGTTCCAAGTCCCCTTGTCCTGATCAAAAAACACAATATATTTTGCATCGGGACTTAAAATCGCATTTCCTGAAAAGTTTGAAAGAATTAATTCTTTATTCCCTGTTTTCGTCGAGACCAGGTAAATGTCATCCCGTGTACTACCTTCCCATTGGCTTTCAATTCGTTTGCCGAAATCAGTTCGCGCCAAGATATATTCCCCGTTTGCATCTGGGGTAAGTGAAGTTGAATTAAACGTATTGTCTGTCAGCGGAATAATCGTGCGATTATATTTGGGGTAAGTGACCGCTAAGAAATTTCTTGCAAGATCTTTCTTTAAATTGACCAGCTGCATAGGTTGTAAGTAGTCGTCTTGCCAATGCCAAACATCCACTTTTGCATGCTCGAAATCCACTAGGGTGGTATCTTTGACACGAGGTATTGGTGCTATTCCAAAAAACAACTTCTCTCCATTTTTACTAAAACGGATTTCACCATCTCCGCTAACGGCCCAGTTTTTAGGTATGCCGTTGCTGGTTTGTGTTGCAAGATATTGGGCTGTATCTATCGCATTTGTATAATAATATAGCTTATAATTTTTTAGTAATGCTTTTTCATTTGAGAGGTCCCCTAAGTAAGCGAGCTGATCGCCTGCATCATCAAACTTGAAATTTTTGTAATTGCCTTTTCCATTTGATATCTTTTTGAGCTTTTTGGTTGCTAATTCGTAAAGGTATACACCAGACTCTTTTGATAAGCTGTCTTTTGTATCTGTTTTTTTGGAGAAAACGATTTTCGACCCTGTTTTGTTCCATTCATACTGATCTACAGCCGAAAATTGGACGGAATCTCCAGTATTTAAATCGTATAAAGCAAGAGTTGCAATCGTCTTTTTCTTTTTATCACTGTTCTTATTTTTTGAACCAGCATTTGGTGCGGCTTGCTCACTTACTTCTTTATCAAAAAGGAAAGAAACGAAATTATTGTTCTGCTCGGAAATTTTATAGGACTTTACCTGCGGAAATTTAACGAGGGCAAAGGTTGTTAAATTGTAAATGCCGAGTGAGTCTTTGGGAAGATCTTCAGCTTTTTTCTTTTTGATCTTAGCCTCCCGGGTGGCTGCAAACGGGGCTTTGATCAAGCTTACTAAATTATTTTCATTATCCGTTAACTTCGCATTATAGCCTCTAGGAATTTGAGCGATTTCTTTGCTATCTTTTGTTTTTAAAAAAAGTTGACCGTCTCCTTCTTGGGGGATGACTTGAAATAGGATAAATTTACCTGATTTACTGATGTATGGCGCGGAGATATTTTGCCAACCATCATATACTGTATGATCCAACGGTTTCTTTTGAGCATGGGCAGCAAACGCTGCTAGAAAACAAAATGGAATACAGATATTTTTCTTATTCATATTTTAATACTTTTTGTCGCAATTTATCTATAAAAAATAAAAAACCGTTGATTTTTTGGTATATTCATTGTTACGTAAACATAAAAAACTGGTTATGAAATCTTCATCCTCTATTATTGCTTCAGTTATCTTGGGGCTTGTAATCGTAGTCACTGCCTGGATCGTGGGAGCCGCATACCGATATAAGTTCAAATCCATGCAGACGATCACCGTAAATGGGAATGCCAAAAAGGATTTTGAGTCCGATTTGGTCAAATGGAGCGCTACTTTCAGCAGAAAAAACTTCGAGTTGAGTGCAGCCTCTGCTCAATTGGCAACAGATCGTGATTTGGTTCGGGAATTTTTAGTTCAACAAGGGGTGAAAGCCGGCGAGATCCGTTTTGAAGCTGTCAACATTGCGAAGGACTTTGAATACCATACCGATGGGAAGGGCAATGGTTACAATACTTTTTCTGGATATACTTTGTCTCAGACGGTGAGTTTGGAATCGAAAGATTTGAACAAGGTGGATAATGCCTCAAGAGAGATATCCACGTTAATTTCCAAAGGAATTGAGCTCAGTTCAAGTACCCCTAATTATTATTATTCTAAGCTGGAAGATCTGAAATTGGAACTTATTTCGCAAGCCTCAAAAAATGCACATCAGCGTGCCAATAATATTGCAACCGAGTCGAATGCCGAATTGGGCAACCTTGTAAAGGCCGATCTTGGAATTTTTCAGATAACTGGTCAAAATGATAACGAAGAATATTCCTCTGGGGGGGTGTTTAATACAACCTCACGGAAAAAAACGGCGAATATTACCGTCAGAGCAAGTTATCTGAGTAACTGATAGAAAATTATTTGGCTGAATTTCAGCTTTATATTCATTTATACGGTAAATTTATTCAAAAAGTTTTCTCTTTTTCACGAAAAAACCTACTTTTGCATCATCCCAAACGGATATGCCCGGATGGCGGAATTGGTAGACGCGCTGGTCTCAAACACCAGTGGGAAACCGTGCCGGTTCGACTCCGGCTCCGGGTACGCAGAGCCTCTTTACTTTAGTAAAGAGGCTTTTTTGGTTTATGGGCTTTTTTCAATGAATCATCACATCCGATGATCACGCCGAGATGATCCTTTTTTGTTACATAAGCGAAGTTCCCTGCCTTTTTTTCTCTTAATTTTTTAGCTACACCTGATGGCGATCAAATGGCAACCAATTTAACCGTTACGTCACTACTTGTTCAGTGTTTGTTCAGTGCTCGTTCAGTGATGACTCAGTGAGAATTGAATAAGCAGTGACTAATTACTGTCCATATATAAAGTAAATATTGTTTTTTGGTACAAGTTGGTATTAGGATATCCTAGTTTTATTAGTTATCTTAGTTAATTGCAACTATGCCAATTCTAGCATGGTCAATAACGGTTTGGTTTTACTTTTTTCAGACTCGGTTTGTCTCCGTTTCCAGCATTTATATTAACATAGGTATACGATAGGATCCGGTCCGGAAGGATTTAAAGGCAGATGCAATAAGGTACAACAACATGTCGTTTTCTCGGGTAAACAACTGGCGATAAAAGATTGAAAATTGCTCAGGCAGTTTTCGCCTTTTAAAAACCTTTTTTTATATGAATTTTGTTGTTTAAATTGGAAATACCAAATGTAAACTTGAATGAAGGTATTTTTTCTATCGCTGGGATTGTTCTGCTTTCTCCTCACTCAGGGGCAAGTAGGCTTTGTATTGAATGGAAAAAAGCAGGCTAAATTTTCTTTCCTCTTTGTACATAACTTGGTCATCATTCCAGTTTTGGTGAATGGTTATACGATGAACTTCCTCTTGGATACAGGCGTAAAGGAAACTATGATATTTGGCGAGACATTAAAATCAATCGATACCGCCGTTTTTGTCAACAAATTTCAGGGTTTAGGTCGTGATGAGGGACTGGATGGTTATTTGTCGATTAATAACCATGTAAATATAGCTGGTGTATATGAAGATTTGGACCAGCCAATATACATTCTACAAAATGCTCATATTGATATCTCTACTCGCATAGGAGTAGAGGTAAATGGCATTATGGGAAGTCGTTTTTTTGAAAACCAAATGATAGAAATTGATTTCCAAAAACATCGCATCACGTTATTTCCTAAGACAAATCGGCCCAAGGGGCTGGAGAAAATGCAATGTTTACCGTTGGATATTGTAAATAGCCGCCCCTATATTGCAGTTGCTTTCAGACAGGATGATGCCGTGATCGATGGCCGAGTATTGATTGATATGGGAAATAGCGATGCTTTGATGCTTATACCTTCGAAGTTAAATAATTTCGATATTAAACCTCCTTTTATCGATGACTATATTGGGCAAGGCTTTAATGGCGAGATTTACGGGAAAAGAAATCGAATACGGTCGCTCGAGCTCGGTCCGTTCACAATGAATTATCCGCTTGTCGCCTATCCTGAGTTGAGCTCGTTACAACATGCGACATTTGTAAGTGAAAGGATAGGCTCTCTTGGCAACGAATTGTTGCGTCGATTTAAAGTCATCTTAGACTATCCAAATAAAGTAATCTATCTCCGTAAGAATAAGGATTTTGATCGTTTTTATTATTTGAATATGAGTGGTCTAGAAATTATACATGATGGTATTCAATACGAAAGAGAAGAAATACCAGTGGTCCTTCAAAAAGATGGTGGTACAGAGGTGAGAATGGGAAATAGTGTGCAATATCGCTTTGTGCTCCGAAATATGTATAAGATTGCAACGGTGCGTGAGGGGTCACCTGCGGCAATCGCAGGACTACTGCCTGATGATAAAGTCATAAGGATCAATGGTCGGTCCGCATCTTCATTTTCTTTGGAGTCGATTCATAATCTTTTTAAATCGGAAGAGGGTAAGGAGATGCGTTTTCGTGTGATGAGGGGCGGGAATACAGTGGATTTTAAATTTGTATTAAAAGATCCTCTTCCATTCAACGTAGATTAAAATAGCTTCTGGTTTTTTATTATCTAAATATACTTATATTTGCGCTCAATATTATTATAATTTTAACACTTTAAATACGAAGAGATATGTTGGTCGCTAGAAAGATAACACAGCAAGCTTTTAAGGCAAATGGATTTGCCGAAAGCATTCTTCGTGCTTTTTGTAAGATGTAAGATATTGTTCGAAATATAAGCGTATCCTGATAGATTCAATCCGCTAGGATGAATTGTCAAGTAGCTTAATTCTTTTGGAAAACCAATTTATACAAATCAAGAAGCCGAAGTTCATTCGGGCTTTTTTTATTTTCCGGATTTGATGTTCAATTAAACGAGCTAACCGCAATAGGCGATGATCGCTTTGTGTCTTTGTGCGTACACATCACAGGGATAGAAGCGATGTTGCGCGCGCCGCTGGAGGATAATTCGCAGAATTAAACGTTTTATATCCAAAATATGTTCCCGAATTTTTTCAACATGCTGTCAATTTGATTCGCAAGAACAGATTGACCGTTAACTGTTTATTTTTTTAATAAAAATGGGAAGTAAATTATCAGGGAAAGATCTAGTTAAAATAGGATTTCCTAAAAATAATGTAATTAATACAGCTTTAGGGCTGATCACAAGGTATCGTAAGAAAGAAGAAAAAACAACGATTCTTCTTGAACTTACGGAGCTGTTAGAAGCTCCAGAGCGGTTTATGGGGCATAAAATATGGGGCAAAGTATCTGAAGGGTTGGTTAAGCCCGTTGAGCTGCGCATGCAGGAACTGCATTCACATCCTGCTCCATTTAGCATATTTGGAGAGAATGAAATTGATGAGCAGGCCAAAAGGCAATTGTATGATGCTTTGAGATTACCAATTTCAAGACAAGGTGCATTGCTACCGGATGCACATACGGGTTACGGGCTTCCTATTGGAGGCGTGCTGGCTGTAGAAAATGCCGTAATACCATATGGCGTAGGTGTCGATATCGGTTGTCGGATGAGTCTGTCGCTATTCGATTTGCCGGGTAGTTATTTCAAAGGGAGAGAATTTCAACTTAGAAATATATTGAAGGAAAATACCAAATTTGGTTTAAATGAAACACATCGTGATAAACATGATCACGCTATTTTCAGCAGAGCTGAATTTCAGGACATTCCGATGCTCAAAGAGCTGTTAGGTAAAGCGTACAGACAGTTTGGGACTTCCGGCAGCGGTAATCATTTTGTCGAATTCGGTGTAGTTGAACTTCATACCGTGAGGGATGAATGGGGAATAAGTCCAGGGCAATATCTGGGAATCTTATCCCATAGTGGCTCTCGGGGACTGGGCGCGCATATCGCTAAACATTATACAGCTCTTGCGGCACAGCAATGTCCCTTACCGCGCCACGTGCAGCATTTGGCCTGGCTGGATTTAGCAAGCCAAGAGGGACAGGAATATTGGATGGCAATGAATTTGGCGGGAGAATATGCACAGGCCTGTCATGCAGATATTCATCGACGTCTGGCGAAAGCACTTGGGAGTAATCCCATCGTAACGATCGAAAACCATCACAATTTCGCCTGGAAGGAACTTGTGAATGGTGAAGAATGTATCGTTCACCGGAAGGGCGCAACGCCTGCTGGTGATCGTGTGCTGGGGATAATCCCTGGTTCTATGACAGCGCCAGGATTTATTGTGGAGGGGAAGGGAAACCCACTAAGTTTACAGTCTGCTTCACATGGAGCTGGGCGTGTTATGTCGAGGTCAGCCTGTAAAAACAGTCTGACAAAAAGCGACATGATGAAAGATCTGGAAACCCATGGGGTGCATTTAATTGGTGGGGCATTGGATGAATCACCGCGAGCTTACAAAGATATTGATCGGGTCATGAACTTACAGCAAGAACTGGTTAGTGTTCTCGGTACATTCAGTCCGAAGATCGTTCGTATGGATAAATAATATGATGGAGGAAAAGTACTTGCAAGTTACCTCAGGACGAGGTCCTAAGGAATGTAATTTGGCGGTTAGGCTAGTCGCTAGCCGCATCACTCTTGAAGCGCGTAAAGTTGGGGCAATAGCCGAAGAATTAGAAACAGAAGAAATTGATGGACTTCCCTGTTCTTCGACCTTCCGGCTGAGGGGAAATGATCTGGACCAATTGTTGGATAAATGGATTGGTACAGTCTGTTGGGTCTGTAAAAGTCCCTTTCGTCCTTTGCATAAACGCAAAAATTGGTTTGTGGAAGTAAAACCCTATTCTCCGGTAGCAAAGGAAGATGTACTGCATTTGAAAGATGTCTATTTTCAGGCAATGCGTAGCAGCGGAGCAGGAGGCCAACATGTTAATAAGGTCAGTTCAGCAGTCAGAGCAACGCATGTTCCTAGCGGTATCAGTGTACAGGTGATGGATACGAGGTCGCAGTTGCAGAATAAAGAGATTGCACTGCTGCGATTAGCGGAGCGTTTGAGGGAATTGGGCCGTGAGGAGTTAAATGTGGCCAATGAGCAAAAATGGAAAAATCAAATCGAAGTGAAGAGGGGGCAGGCAAAGCGGGTTTTTCATGGTCCTAATTTTATCGAAAAATAGTTTTTTTTGTGCATTTATAAACAAAGCAATGATCCATGTGGTCATTCGGATTTAGATAGAAGCCTTGAACCTAAGTTCAGGGCTTCTTAAATTAGGTGAAGTGCTTTTTTGTTTATAGCCGTATTTTCTTCTGTAAATAACCTTGCGTTTAGAAATTAATTTGTTTTATTGGTGTGTTAATTTGTATCTTTAGGAAGAACGCTCTAAAGAAGAGTGTTTAGACTACGTAAACTAAATTAGTCGCTGTTGCCTGTATCTAAAGGTAATTGCAGGGCTTGGAATTTCAAATTCTATATTATGATAAAATCCCCAGGTTTCCTCTTTAGGGAAGCGATTAAGAACGAAAAACCATTGCAAATTGTTGGAGCTATTAATGCTAATCATGCTCTTTTGGCTGATCAGGCCGGTTTTAAGGCAATTTATCTTTCTGGCGGTGGTGTTGCTGCCGGTTCATTAGGAATTCCAGACCTTGGCATTACCACACTACACGATGTTTTGATTGATGTAGATCGCATTACAAATGTATGTCATCTCCCTTTGATGGTGGATATTGATACCGGCTTTGGTCCGTCGGCCTTTAATGTTGCCCGAACGATAAAGTCGTTAATTAAGGTGGGTGCAGCAGCAATACATATGGAGGATCAGGTGGGAGCTAAACGTTGTGGACACCGGCCGGGTAAAGAACTGGTCTCTTCCTCTGAAATGGTCGACCGCCTAAAAGCGGCAGTGGATGCGCGAACGGATGAACATTTTGTCATTGGTGCACGCACAGATGCACTCGCTTCGGAAGGTATTGAATTGGCTCTGGAACGAGCTGTCGCATATAAAGAGGCTGGAGCAGACTTTATCTTTGCTGAAGCAGTACACCATTTGGACCAATACGTCCAATTTAGTGCCGCGACTGGCCTCCCTATTTTGGCGAATATCACCGAATTTGGACAGACACCGTTGTTTAATCTGGATGAACTGCGTCAGGCGGACGTTTCTATTGTTCTTTATCCACTTTCTGCTTTCCGTGCGGCTAACAAAGCGGCTACGGAGGTTTATCGTCACATTCGGCGAGATGGCGGACAGGCTAATATGATCGAGCACATGCAGACGAGAGAAGAGTTATACAGAAGTATCGATTATTATGCCTATGAAAATCGATTGGATCAATTGTTTAATAAATAATTTTATCAGATGGAAGAGACAAACGGTACGGGTTTTAAGCCTAAAAAAAGTGTAGCACTCTCTGGTGTACCGGCAGGTAATACCGCTTTGAGTACTGTCGGAAAAAGTGGTAATGATTTGCATTATAGGGGGTATGATATCTTGGAGTTGGCGCATCAAGCCAGTTTTGAGGAGGTGGCCTACCTGCTTGTTTATGGGAGCTTACCAACTCAGGCGCAATTAAGCAGTTATCAAAGTCAGATCTTAAGTCAGCGTGGGTTGCCGATTACTGTTCAGCACGTACTGAAGCAATTGCCATCCACTGCTCATGCCATGGACGTCTTGCGAACCTATGTATCTTTTTTTGGAAGTGTTTCACCCGAAAAAGAAAGCCATCCCATTGCTGGGGCTCGGGATATTGCAACTCGCCTGATGGCGTCAATGGCTTCAGCGCTGTTGTACTGGTACCATTTCAGTCAGCATGGCCGTGAAATTGAGGTTGAGACAGCCGATGCAACTTTAGGTGGCCATTTTCTGCATCTGCTACATGGAAAGGTACCCGCCGCTTCTTGGGTAAGAGCTATGCAAATTTCACTCAATTTATATGCAGAACATGAGTTTAATGCATCTACATTTACAGCGCGGGTCATTGCTGGGACAGGTTCTGATATGTATTCCTGTATAGCTGGTGCGATAGGTGCGTTACGCGGACCTAAGCATGGCGGGGCCAATGAGGTCGCTTTTGAAATACAGAGCCGTTATGCAAATGCTGATGAGGCGGAAGTGGATATCCGGAGACGATTGGCTAATAAGGAAGTTATTATTGGGTTTGGTCATCCTGTATATACCATCTCTGACCCAAGAAATGAAGTGATAAAACAAGTGGCAAGGGAGCTTTCGGAGGAAGCTGGAAACATGACACTCTATCTGATCGCAGAGCGATTGGAAAAAGTCATGTGGGAAGAAAAGAAAATGTTCCCTAATCTAGATTGGTACTCGGCAGTGTCCTATCATATCATGGGCATTCCGACAGAAATGTTTACTCCTTTATTTGTCCTCTCACGTATTACCGGATGGTCTGCGCATGTTTTCGAACAGCGTCAGGATGGAAAAATTATCCGGCCAAGTGCACATTACACTGGTCCCGACAATAGAGCTTTTGTGCCTATTTCTGAACGGTAAATAGGACTGGGGGCAAGAAGCCAAACCTCTTTGTTAGCATATAGCTATTAGGAAAATTAGGCGTAAGAGCGGATTTTAATCAATAAATAAAACGACAGTCTTATACAACATACACGAATGGGCTCAGCAATATCAAATGAAAGACCACAGCCAGATCAGGTTTTAGTGGACATTGTGGACTATGTTCTACACGATCAAATTGGAGGGAAAGTCGCTTGGAATGCGGCTTTCTATTGTTTTCTCGACACAGTTGGTTGCGGCTTGGAAGCACTAACATATCCCGCCTGTACCAAACTCTTAGGGCCTGTTGTTGCCGGTACCATTGTGCCAAACGGCGCACGGGTACCAGGTACAAATTTTCAATTGGATCCGATACAGGCGGCGTTCAATATCGGCACGATTATTCGATGGCTAGATTTTAATGATACCTGGCTGGCTGCGGAGTGGGGACATCCATCAGATAATTTGGGGGGTATTTTAGCAGTGGCAGATTGGTTGAGTCGAATCAATATAGCTAACGGTCAAAAGCCGTTAAAGACTAAAGCGGTGCTGGAAGCAATGATTATGGCCCATGAGATACAAGGTGTTTTAGCACTTGAAAACTCTTTTAATAAGGTGGGGATAGACCATGTTATTTTGGTGAAGGTGGCTTCAACAGCTGTTGTAGGTAAGCTTCTCGGTCTAACAAGAGAAGAACTTCTCAATGCGGTTTCGTTGGCTTTTGTTGACGGGCAAGCATTACGCACGTATCGACACGCACCAAATACAGGTAGCCGAAAATCCTGGGCTGCCGGAGATGCTACTTCGCGTGCTGTTCGGCTCGCGTTGATCGCAAAAACTGGAGAAATGGGCTACCCCTCTGTTTTGACTGCGCCAACATGGGGATTTTATGATGTATCTTTTCGAGGGAATCCATTTAAATTTCAACGGGAATATGGATCTTATGTAATGGAAAATATTCTTTTTAAAATCTCTTTTCCGGCCGAATTCCATGCGCAGACTGCAGCTGAAGCTGCTATGCAACTTTATCAGCAACTGAAAGAATTTGGAAAGAGCAGTGCGGATATCGCTCGTGTAACCATCCGCACACATGAAGCCGCTATTCGTATTATTGATAAAAAGGGGCCTTTACACAATCCTGCAGATCGGGATCACTGTATTCAATACATGGTGGCGATTCCGTTGATATTTGGCCGGTTGACAGCTGACGACTATGAAAATCATATTGCTTCTGATCCGAGAATCGATACGCTTCGCGATAAAATTTCCTGTGTTGAAGATGCGCAGTTCACTGCTGACTATCACGATCCTCAAAAACGTGCAATATCAAACGGTTTGACAATTGAATTGATTGACGGTACAATATTGCCTGAATTAGTGGTTGAATATCCGATAGGTCATCCCAGGCGTAGGGCAGAAGGTATTCCTAAGTTAACTGAAAAATACAAAACAAATCTTGCTCGTGTATTTTCGGAAAAGCAACAGCAAACCATTCTTGCTGCAACTTTGGACTACGATACATTCCTTGAGCAGGATGTTTCGCATCTCATGGATTTGTTTGTCCGCCAATGGTAGCGAAGTAGGGCGGCATTCAATGTCGCCCTACTTTTTTTATTACCTCGCTACATCACTAAATCACTACGCTGTTTTAAGATTGTAATAGGTATACTGTACCTCTTCGTATTTTTATAATCAGCTATTAGATTCGCATCGGAGCATGCAGCAGCAGTCTCAAATTCAAGTTAGCTGATACAGGGCCAGTTTGACTCGAAGCCATGATAAAATCTGAAATTCTTGTTCGCCAGTTTTTTTAAAGATTCGGGGATGTCCCATTGATCGCCAAGGGACTGAAATACCTGACATTCGGCCACGAAAACCGGAAGCGTTGTGCGGTCGATGTGGCTAAAAACTCCACCGGTATAAGAGGCATAACCTACGCCTAAAATAGCGCCGATGTCACCGTCGATGGGCTGATCGAGTATGCCTTCTTCGAGGCATCGATAACTATCTAATGCCATGACATGCAACAAACGTTTATGAATTGTCGTAGGCTTTACATTTTCCTTTAAAGATGAAATTTTGGGATTCTTCCAAATCGTTTTGTTTTCACTTGGGTAATCGTAGAATCCTGCTCCCCATTTTTTTCCTTTTCTTCCCTGTTCAACTAGCGATTTCAGGTAGTTATATGCGCGCTTCTGGCTGGCGTGCAGTCGAGGTAATTGATCGTAAACATGTAACATCAGTTCCAGGGAAATTTCGTCCAATACTGCCAAGGGCCCCACTGCAAATCCTGTTGCCGCCGCCTCTTGTTCGATCAACTCCGGTGAGATACCCTCCAGGACCATGGTAATACCTTCGAGTAAATAGTTGAAGAATACGCGCGAAGTGAAGAAGCCAGGACCATCATGTACGACTATCGGAACTTTATTTAGGCGTGAAGCTGTAATAAGTGCTTTCTCTAAAGTTTTTTGTGCGGTTTGTTTACCGCAAATGATTTCGACAAGGGGCATGCGATCTACCGGAGAAAAAAAATGCATACCTATAAAATTTTCGGGATTGTTGGATGCTTTTGCAAGCTCGGTAATGGGCAATGATGTGGTATTTGTGGCGAAGAACCCATCTTGGTGTAAATAAGGTAAGCTTTGTCGTGTTACTTGTGCTTTAAGGTGGAAATCTTCAAATACCGCTTCAATAACGCAATCAGATCCGTCAAGATCTGCCATTTGATCGGTGGGTTTGATACGAGCAAGTAATTGGTGTTGTTGTGAGGAGGTGATGCCACCGAAAGAGAATAGTTTTTTGCATATCCGATTGGAATAGGCTTTGCCCTGTTCAGCTTGGTTGAGTGTAACATCTTTTAAAACGACCTCAATTCCCGCTCGCGCAGCTTCATAAGCTATACCAGATCCCATCATACCGGCGCCCAATATGCCGATTTTTTTTAGGTTGTAGTCGTTACCATGTGTGATCTTCGTGGATGATTTTGCTGATTTTACGCCGTAATGCAGTGTGCGGACCATACTCAATGTCTCGGGAAGGCTGAAGGTTTCCAGGTATAACTGTGCTTCCTTCTCGGCGATTTCAAGAGGGCTGGATGAAGAGTTTGCTGTTAATAACTCAATAACAGCATTTATGCCGGGATATAAACCGCGTGCCTTTTTTTGAATATTGAAGACTGCATCGGCTGTTATTTTGTCGGTATGCCGACTCTCTTGTTTATCAAAACATTGAGGTGTATGGCGGATCGAGGTTTTGGCTAAATATAGGCAGTCATCGGAGTGATACGCTAATTCGTCTACCAATCCCAGGTTGTGGGCTTCCTCACTATTCCAAAGTTTGCCTTGTGTCAGCAAGCGGAGCGCATCGTTGGCACCGATCAATGGTGGTAAGTAGACGGTTGTACCAAAAGCTGTAAACAGCCCGTATTGAGCTTCGGGGAAGCCTAATTCTATTTGTGTTGGTGCAATTCGATAGCTAGACCACAACATACTTGCTAGTGCTATGCCTGAACAATTACCAGTAAAAATGGAAACAATAGGTATATTAAACGTTTTCCAACGCAATACCTTTGATAGAAGCGTGTATAAGTTTGAAGAAGTTGCACGGCTCAGTGAAAATTGCTCAAATAACTGAATATATTCGATTTTTTCATCTTGAATAGGGCAAGTATACACAACGCCTTTGATTTCTTTCGTTTCGAGAACAAGCGTGACCAGGTCAACAAATTGCGTGAGATAACCCACAATATCCAGCGGCTCGGCTATTGCCGTTGAGATGGGGCTTATTGTAATGATATGATGATCGTCCTGTTCTACCCAAAAGAGGGGATGTGTCCTATAAGATTCGTTTTCCTGCATAATACTTGGCAATAGGTGTTGCGTTACTTCGATTATTGATTGGAACTTTTGGATGGATAGGTTACATGATCTATCGTCATTTTGGAGATGATTTCGAGCATGATTTCTGATGTGCCGCCAATAATAGTTCCTACACGCACATCGCGATATAACCGGGCGATTTTATAATCTTCTGTAAATCCATAGCCACCAAATAATTGGAGACATTGATTTACAACGTTCAGCGCAAGCTCACTCGCTTGTAGTTTAGCGATGGAGCATTCCTTCACGGCATATTCCTGCTGATTTTGTAGGTCGCAACAATAGTAAATAAAAGCCTTCGTCGTAGCTATATTCGCTTTCATCTGCGCGAGGCGATGCCGGATGGTTTGAAATTCCTGAATTTTCTTGCCGAAGGCTTCACGTTGTGCTACATAGTCAAGTGTATACTGAAATGCAGATTCCGCGGTAGCAAGACTATGGATAGCTGCAGTTAGTCGTTCCAATTGGAGCCCATCCATTAAGTAGCGGAATCCTTCTCCTTCTTTACCAATGAGGTGCGAAATAGGGACCCGAACGTTGTTAAATCCTAATTCAGCTGTATCAGAGGCATGCCAGCCTAGTTTTTTGATTTTGCTTGACGAAACGCCAGTTGCATTTCGATCCATAAGTAGCAAGCTGATACCCTTTGTACCCTGTTCAGGAGATGTCTTGACAGCTGTAATAAAGAAATCACCATAATACCCATTAGTGATAAAAGTTTTAGACCCGTTGACAATATAAAAATCTCCATCGCGTACGGCTGTTGTCTTGATTTGCTTTACATCAGAACCGGCTCCGGGTTCCGTTATAGCCACAGCACTGACCATATCACCTGCAATAACGGGCTGAAGATAACGTGCTTTTAGATCCTCTGAACCATATTTGAGTAAGTAAGGAGCGGACATAAACTGAATAACAAGTGCGGAAATAGTAAATCCTCCAGAAAAGCAAGATGATAATTCTTCACAAAGGATCAAGGAATAATAGAAATCCAGGTCTACTCCGCCGTAAGCTTCTGGCATATTTAGTCCCATAAGTCCCATATCACCCATTTTTTTCCAAATATTCCGATCTATTTCACCTCTATTTTCCCAGTCGTCGATGTAAGGTGTAATTTCTTTTTGAATAAATGCGCGAAGTGTATCGCGAAAAATATGATGTTCGGCTGTGAACCTGACTGTCTGCATAATCGTTTATTTTCCTTATTGGTTATTTTTGAAATACGAGCGCGTTTACGTATCTGCTCTTTCGGGATATTACCTATACTAATTTAATTAAAAGCTTTGGCTTTTTACAAATATTTATTCTTTATTTTTCGTTCAATTGTTTAAGTAGGGAAGTTTTTCAAATGTTTTTTTGCTATTTATTCTGTTTTAATGTGTAAAAATAAAACGGCGTTGTTGTGCTGTATCTGTTAAATTTTTTATCTTTAAACATCAGGAAGGTGGCCGGGTTATCATCAGGAAAGCCATCTGATTTTAGCAAAACAATTATAAACTTTTATAAGATGTCAAAAAGAGTATTTATCGTTGCTGCGAAACGTACGCCAATTGGAAGTTTTGGTGGTGCATTATCGACCCTATCGGCACCAGAGCTTGCAGCTCACGCTGTTCGTTCTGTTGTTAAAGAAGCAGGTGTTGCTAGCGATTTGGTTGAGGAAATCATTATGGGTTCAGTTTTGCAAGCAGACTTGGGGCAAGCGCCGGCGAGGCAGGTGGCCAAGTTTGCTGGTCTTTCGGATCATACGGTTGCAACAACCATTAATAAGGTCTGTGCGAGCGGTATGAAAGCAATAGCCGTCGCTGCGCAGGCTATTTTTTTAGGCGACGCCGATATTATAATTGCGGGTGGGATGGAGAGTATGAGTAGAGTGCCTTATTATGCTAATTCCATGCGTTGGGGTGCTAAGTTTGGTACGCAGCGTCTAAATGATGGTTTACAGCGTGACGGCTTGAGTGACGCCTATTCAAATGAAGCTATGGGGTGCTTCGCCGAGCTATGTGCCGAAAAATATCACATAAGTCGTGAAGAGCAGGATAGTTATGCCATTCGCTCTTATAAACGCAGTCTCGATGCTTGGCAGAAAGATAAGTTTTTAAAGGAGGTTCAATCTGTAACAATACAAGGTCGTAAAGGGGACACGGTAGTTTCGGAGGACGAAGAATTTTCCCAGGTCAATTTTGACAAAATACCCGAACTTAAACCAGCCTTCAAGAAGGAGGGGACTGTAACTGCAGCAAACGCATCGACCATCAGTGACGGAGCGGCGGCTGTCCTTTTGGTTTCTGGCGAAAAAATGGAAGAACTTAGACTTCATCCAATTGCAGAAATTGTCGCTTATGCTGATGCGGAACAGGCTCCAGAATGGTTTACAACGGCCCCAAGCGTTGCTACCGAGAAAGTGCTGAAAAAAGCTGGATTGACACTCCAAGATATTGATTACTTTGAATTTAATGAAGCCTTTTCTGTTGTGGCGTTGGTAAATGCACAAATTTTGGGTTTGCCAATGGACAAAGTCAACGTGTATGGAGGAGCTGTCTCTTTAGGTCATCCATTAGGTTGTTCGGGAGCAAGAATCGTGGTTACATTAAATAGTATTTTAAGACAAGAGGGAGGCTCATTGGGGCTTGCGGCAATCTGTAATGGTGGCGGTGGCGCATCTGCCATGATAATCAGAAGAACTTAATTCTTCTTCCAGATCAGATTATTGTACTTACCTGGAAGAAGCTCTATTCATTTATTCTATTGTTGATCATTCATAGCTTCCAAGAGAATTGTTCTATTGGTGACAGCATAGATTGATTCTACTCTTCATATAAGCGGTTTGCCTCGACTCCGTGAAGGGCTAGTTCCGATTCGATTTCCGTAGGGTTGAGTCGGATACCTTCTATGGTTAATAGATTATAAATAGAATCCAAGTCGATTTTCCATTCGTGGATGCCATTCAATTTTTCAATAGCGTCTTTGATTTTGTCTACAAGACTGGGATGTTGAGCATTAGTTTCGAAAATGAGCTTTTCCATAGTGTTCCATATTAGGCCCGATAAAAAATCAGGCGTGTTTAACCAAAATAGTATAGACAATCATTTGATCGGCTAATTACGATAGTATCAATATACGCATAATAATGTTAAATTAATGGTCTAAAATGATTAAATTGTAATGAAGCTGTTAATTTTTGTAATAAATATGAGAATAGAAGGGCTGTATTTCGATACTTGAATGCATGATTTTTTGATACACTATTTTTATGGGTACTGAAATTTTGGTAAGTTTGGATTTATCATGACTATTGAAATCTCTTATATCATCATCTTATCACTGCTCGCTATTGTTGTAGTACTATGGATCTTATATTTTGTTTTGAGAAAGAAATATAGGAAGTTGCTGCTAGAGAACACGCGCCAAAAGGAGCTTTTTAATCGCATGGATAACCAAAAAATCGAGCATTTTCACCGCGCACAGTTAAATCCTCATTTGCTAAAAAATTCGTTGAACGGAATGCTCTCTCATGCTTATCAGACCTATTATACCATGGACAAATTGGCTATGGTATTGGATTATGTATTGTATGAGAGCGAAGATGAACTCGTTTCACCTAAAGCCGAGATTGAATTTGCGCGCAATCTCATTGAGATTAACAAAGTAAAACTGAGCCCGTTATTTGATATACGTGTTAGGTTTGACATTGATGAGGTAAATAGTTCGATGTTGAATACACCGTCGTTGATTCCTTTGGTGTCTGTTGATTTAATTGAAAATGCGTTTAAGCATGCTGATTTTCACGGTTCTGATTCTTTTATTTCCATCGTATTAACATTTAGGAATGGTTGGCTGGACCTTATGGTGAGCAATAGAATATCAAAACGGTCTCCCTTGCAAAAGTCAAAAAGTGGAATAGGTAGCAAAACTTTGGAGGAGCGTCTGATGTTGTATTATCCGGGTAGGCATCAGTTGCGCAGATTTGTAGAAAATGATGTGTATAATGCCCACCTTCAAATCAGATTATATGCAGAGTGAAAGAAACCTAAAATGTATTCTTTTGGATGATGAAATACCAAGTTTGAGATTTTTGAAAATGCTCTGTGAGCAAATTCCTGGTTTGGAGGTCGTCAAAACTTTTAATGATCCGGCGGTACTATTGAGAGAATACGGTACGCTAAGTTTTGATTTTTGTATTCTGGATATTGAAATGCCAGAATTTAATGGATTCGATGTCGCCAGAGCACTGAAAGACTTTCCAATTGTTTTTTCTACCGCATATAAACAATATGCAAGTGATGCATATGATATCAACGCAGTAGATTACATGCGTAAACCAATATCATTGCAACGTCTTCAGCAAGCTATTACGAAGGTGGCGCAAATAATCAATAATCAGCCTGAAATTATGCTTTTTGGCCAGTTCAACACGAATAAAGGAAAAACGATTTTGTATTTCGATCAGATCAACTATGTTCAGATTGCTGAGGTGGACAGCCGAGATAAAAAAGTCCATTTGGCTGATGGTTCGTCCATTTTATTGAAAAATATAAGTTTTGATAAGTTGCTGGAGATTTTGCCTGTGCAGGACTTTATACGTATCAATAAAAAAGAGGTGATTGCAACCAAGATCGTTAAATTTTTCTCTGCTGATGAAATTACAAGCAACCTGTTGGATCCACAAGCTATGCCCATTATTTTCAATTTAGGCGAATCGTACAAGAAAATGTTTTTCGAGAAATTCAGCTGATTACAAAATTCTGTTGTTTCATTACATATTTCTTCAAACTGCCCTAGCGAAAAGCATTAAAACTCTTAGAGAATTATATTTTTGTTGTGACCGCATTTACAAAACCCCATGTTGATGTCTATCTCCCCGGGACTTAGTATGCCGTTATTAGGACATTTATTTCAATTGCTATAGAAGATGAGAAAATATAGAAACACGATTTTCTATGTGGTTTTGATCGGTACATTACTCGCCGTAATGTATTGGGTGATTCGTTTGGGAACACAGCTAGAAGCTCCAGAGCTTCTTCGGGGAGAAAAAACAAATAATGGTGCTTGGGAGGATTTTATATCTACCTTATTCGATAGTCTGCAGCATCCATTAGCGATATTGTTGGCTCAAATTGTAACGATTATTATCGCGGCGCGTATCATGGGCTGGATTTGTATTAAGATTAAACAGCCCGTCGTTATAGGCGAGATGCTCGCAGGGATTATATTGGGGCCTTCGTTATTGGGTGTTTATTTTCCAGGATTCTCCCATACGCTCTTTCCAATAGAATCGTTGAGTAATTTGCAGTTTTTAAGTCAAATCGGACTGATCTTATTTATGTTTATCATTGGTATGGAGTTAGATTTGAATGTGCTACGGAATAAAGCGCACGACGCTGTGGTCATTTCTCATGCAAGCATTGTGATTCCATTTACCTTGGGAATCTCATTGGCCTATTTTTTATACCTGTTCCATCCACCTAAAAATGTAGAATTTTTATCCTATAGCTTGTTTATTGGTATTTCAATGAGTATCACCGCATTTCCTGTTCTTGCTCGAATTATACAAGAGAGGGGGTTGCAGAAAAGCAAGTTAGGTGCAATGGCGATTACCTGCGCTGCGGCAGATGATATTACAGCTTGGTGTATTTTGGCTGTGGTAATTGCCATTGTAAAGGCAGGTGATTTTGCCAGTGCTTTGTATTTAATCGGCTTGGCTATTGGTTATGTGTTCGTTATGATCAAAATCATTAGACCATTTTTAAAGCGCGTAGGGGAGGTGAAGGGAAGTAAAGAAGCTTTAAGTAAACCTGTTGTAGCGATTTTCTTTATCGTGTTGTTGTTATCTTCTTATGCGACCGAAGTGATCGGTATCCACGCACTTTTTGGCGCATTCATGGCGGGTGCGATTATGCCTGAAGGAAGTCGATTTCGAACAGCATTTATTGAAAAAATCGAAGATGTAGCGACCTTGTTGTTGCTACCATTATTCTTCGTCTATACAGGGCTGCGGACGCAGATTGGTTTGCTTAATGACCCTCATTTGTGGATAATCACCGTTGGTATTATTTTGGTAGCGGTGATTGGTAAATTTATGGGTAGTACATTAGCGGCACGTTTTGTCGGTCAAAGTTGGAAAGATAGCCTAAGTATTGGTGCATTAATGAACACGCGGGGTCTGATGGAGCTTATTGTACTCAACATTGGATATGATCTTGGCGTATTAAGTGCAGAATTATTTTCGATGATGGTTGTTATGGCCTTAGTAACCACTTTTATGACAGGACCATCCTTAGATCTTATCAATTTTCTTTATCGACCCCGAAAAACGCTCATGCGGGAAGATCTGCAGGATAAATCAAAATTTAAGATTCTATTGTCTTTTGCAAAAAGTAATACTGGGATTTCACTTTTATATCTGGCTAATGCTTTAACATTGAAATCAAAAAAAAATGCTGAAATTACGGCGCTGCATATTGAACCTTCCAATGAGTTACATCACTATGAAGTGGAAACCCAAGAGTTAGATAGTTTTCGTGAAATAAAGCAGGTTGCTCAGCAACTTGATCAACCGATTAAGACCGTATTTAAGATTTCGAGTGATATTGATAGTGGAATTGTTCAGACGTCCAACGAAGGCGATCATGATCTGCTCCTCTTGGGTGTAAGCGAATCTATTTATGAGGGTAGTTTATTGGGAAGGTTTTTAGACTTTACGACACGAATTATAAACCCCGAGAAGTTATTCCATACAGTTACAAATGCCGAATCACCCTTTACAACATTTGACAGAAATCAACAGATCAATGCCAAAGTGAGTGCCATGGTGGGCGTTTTGATTGACAAAAACTTTGTGAAAGCAAGGCGAGTGACCGTTCCCATTGTCTTGGAGAACGATGAATTTCTCTACGAAATGATACAGCGCTTTATCCATCATTCAGATGCTCAAGTTATTGTTTGGGACGTAAATCAAGTCTTGAGAACCAATGCGGGTTTTAAAGAGAAACTTCGGCAATTGGAACAACTTGTACCAAATCATCTGACTATAACTGAAAAAGCGTTAGACAGTGATACCTGGCAGGAGCAGGATCTCATGTTGATCAGCTTGCCCAGCTGGAACAAGATTATCAATAAGAAAGTACATTGGCTTTCTGCTACACCGTCAACGTTGTTGATGGCTGATCGTAAGCCCTAAAAAAGTACCATTAAACAAAAAGCCCTTAATGCATTTGATTTAAGGGCTTTTTGTTTAAGGCTATGAATGCTTATTTACTTGTTTTTTCTATTTTGATCTTTAATCCGATCAGTTTTTCAATATCAGCCAGATAAGGTCTTTCTTCCACATCACAGAAAGAGATTGCTTTTCCTTCGAGTCCGGCCCTTCCTGTTCTTCCGATGCGATGAACATAGGTTTCAGGTACATTCGGGAGATCATAATTGATAACGAGGGGAAGTTGTTCGATATCGATTCCTCTTGCAGCAATATCGGTGGCAATTAATATTTTTAGATGATTGTCTTTAAATTCACCCAGTGCCTTTTGTCTGGCATTTTGAGATTTATTTCCGTGAATGGCTGCTGCTCTCAAACCATTTTTCGCAAGTAGCTTAACAATTTTGTCGGCTCCGTGTTTTGTTCTGGAGAATACGATCGTACGTTCCTGTTTAAGTTTTTTTAATAGGACCGTTAGCAATTTGATTTTATCCTTCTTTTCAACGAAAAATACCGATTGATTTACTTTTTCGGCTGTGGAGCTTACCGGAGTAACGTCAACTTCCAAAGGTTTATTCAATATTCCATGGGCAAACTTACGGATGTTGGGAGGCATTGTTGCCGAGAAAAATAGTGTTTGTCTCTTTGACGGAATCTTAGCTAGGATCTTTTTTATATCATGTATAAAGCCCATGTCCAGCATGTTGTCGGCTTCGTCCAATATGAGCATTTCGATCTTATCTAGAAAAACGATCTTTTGGTTTATTAGATCCAGTAAGCGCCCCGGGGTAGCCACCAGGATATCAACGCCCTTTTTTATTTCTTTGACCTGTTTTTCTTGGCTTACTCCGCCGAAAATAGTGCAATAGTTTAATTTTAGATATTTTCGATATAAATTTATATTATCTCCGATTTGAATAGCCAGTTCACGTGTTGGCGTAAGAATCAGTGCCCTAATCGGAACGAATTTACCTGATGTCTTGGTTTCTTCAAGGCGTTGTAAAAGGGGGAGTGCAAAAGCGGCAGTTTTCCCTGTGCCCGTTTGTGCACACCCAATCAGATCGTTTCCTTTCAGTACAATTGGAATCGCCTTTTGTTGAATTGCTGTGGGATGTGTATAGCCTGTTTCTGTTATTGCTTTTAAAAGCGGATCAATTAAACTGAGTTGTTTAAATTCCATGCGTAGTATGTTCGAATTTGTCTTAAATAAAACCTTTTCAAATCATTGTATGCTTTTTATTTGAATGCCAAAAGTCTTCAACGAAAAAGTATAAGATTAATGAAAGTTGTAAAGGAAGAATAGGAAAAAGAAATGGGATAAGTCATCATGAATTACCCCATTTAACAAGAAAGTGTATTTTTTGGATTACGCCAATTTTACATTTGTAGCGCTGATCCCCTTTGGAGTTCTTTCTACATCATAAGTAACAACGTCGCCTTCAGATACTTGGTTTTTAAGCGCAGAAACGTGTACGAAAACATCTGCACTACCATCCTCTGGTGTAATAAAACCAAAACCTTTAGTTTCATTGAAAAATTTAATTTTACCTGTATTCATTATTTTTAATTAAGTGCGGCAAGTTAGGTATAAAAAACCATTAATCGCTCATTTTTTTTGATGAATTACAAAATGTGTTGTTAAGTTGACTAATTTTCATCGTCTATGTAAACTTTCGTTAGGTTTGTATATATATATTTTACAATGCGTATTGCAGGCACCTAAATTCATTTTTGTAATTTCATCGAAGCAATTTGCTTTTTATAAAAAAGGGAGCATTTCTCAATAAGGTATTCATCGGGGCGTATGTATTCATATCGATCACCTCGGCAATGCGCAAATAACAATTTTTAAACCATTATCTAATGAATAGAAAAGATTTTATTAAATCGTCTACTGTTTTGGCTGCATCATCGTTTTTCTTAAATGTCCAAGGTTCCAGTTTATTAGATCAGTCTATTCGAGTTGGACTGATTGGTGTAAATGGCATGGGCTGGTCAGATTTGAATTCATTATTAAAGAATGACGGGATTGTGTGTACGGCTCTTTGTGACGTAGATGATAATATTCTTAAAAAGAGAGCGGAAGAGCTGCGGAAAAGAAACATACACGTCGAAACTTTTGTGGATTATAAAAAGATGCTCCAGAGCTCACGTGTGGATGCAGTGATCATTGCAACGCCGGACCATTGGCATTGCCTGCAAATGGTAGATGCTGTCAATGCAGGAAAGCATGTGTATGTAGAGAAGCCCATTGGCAACTCTATTCTTGAATGTCAATTAATGGTTCAGGCTGCGAAAAAAAATAAGGCTATTGTTCAGGTTGGCCAATGGCAAAGAAGTCAGCAACATTTTCAAGACGCTATTGATTTTGTTCATTCTGGAAAATTGGGCAAAATAAGATTAGTAAAGGCTTGGTCCTACCAAGGGTGGAAAAGTGCCATTCCCGTTGTACCTGACGAACCCGTTCCGGCAGGTGTTCATTATACGGAATGGCTTGGACCCGCGCAAAAAAGGCCATTTAATCTGAATCGATTTCATTTTAATTTTCGATGGTTTTGGGACTATGCGGGTGGCTTGATGACCGATTGGGGGGTCCATATGCTGGACTATGCTTTACTCGGCATGAACGTTTCCGATCCAAAGTCTATTATGGCCTCAGGAGGCAAATTTGCTTTTCCGGATGACGCTGGACAAACGCCGGATACAATGACGGCCGTGTACGAGTTTGAGGGTTTTAATATTCAATGGGAGCATGCCAAAGGAATTGATCTTGGTCCATATAACCGTAACCACGGTGTCGCATTTATTGGTAACAATGGTACGCTGGTTTTAAACCGGTCTGGATGGGAGGTGATTCCAGAAAAGGGGCGGATGGAAGCGGTCGCTATGCAACCTTCTTTAGACGATGGACTAGATAAGCACATGGAAAATTTTGTGGCCGCCATTCGTCAACGTAATCCGCTATTACTTCATGCACCAATCGAAGTTGGCGCCCATATCGCCATCTTTTCTCATCTAGGAAATATAGCATTCAGGACAGGTCAAAAGCTCTATTGGAATAAAGAACAACAGAATTTTACGGATCAAAAGGCGAATGCGTACTTAGCATCGGTTTATCATAACGGATATAAATATCCAAAGGTATAATGCATTGCGACGGGTTGTTGATTAAAATAAATAATCAACAACCAATGGGTTATTGCTGTACATCTTTGAGCACAAATTCATTTGCAAGATCGATCTCCTCGCGATTGATGGTATGACCTCCGTTTGAATATATAGCGAGCTGTACGTTTGCATTCATTTTTTGTAAAATGGATGCTGTTGTTTTGACCCGTTCTAATGGAACGTGGAAATCGGGATCGCTAGTGCCGAGGAGAATTGGAGTCTGTGCAAAATCTCCGCTGTAATTTTGGTGGTTAATTTCTTCACCTATTACGCCGCCGATAATTGCGACTGCCCCTCCGTAATGCTGCGCATGCCGTGCAAGGTATTCGAGCGTTAAGCAGGCTCCTTGAGAGAACCCGAAAAAATAAATGTCTTTGGCAGGGATTCCCTGCGCTAAAGCGAGTTGAACGGTATGGTCGATTAAGTCCACTGCTGAACTCAACCACGGTTCGTTCTGTTGAACAGGAGCTATAAAGGAAAAGGGATACCAACTGTGGTTTTCGGCTTGAGGTGCCAGCAGTGCAAAATTATCGACCTGAAGGTACGATGACAGGCTAAGTATATCTTCGGCACTTCCGCCCCGGCCATGGATCATGATGATGGCTTTTTTTGCCTGTTCCAAATTGTGACCGGCTCTCTTGATGTTTATTGGATGACTCATGTTGCTTTTTCTTTTTTGATAATTATGTTGTTCTTCTAAACCAAATATCTTGATAGCGCTCGGGATGGCGATGAAATTGTGCATTTACATAAGGACATAATGGAACAATTTTCATGTTATTTTCGCGGGCATAAGATACGAGCTCTTCGAGAAGTATTTTTGCAAATCCTCTGCCTTCATATACATCATCTACCTCGGTGTGGTAAACAACAAGGTTGCCGTCGATGATCGCAATGCTCATTAAGCCGGCTTTATGATTATCAGAGAATAACTGGAGTTCGCCGCGTTGACTTTTGTCCAGGATAATTTCAGTTCTTTCCATAGCTCTTTTTTTTTGCAGGTGAAATTAATGTGATTTATTGATCTAGTCTATTTTCGGTAATGCTTTTTCAATTTGTAATCGGTGGCTTTCATACTGTTTTGGTAATTTGAGGGCAGAACCTAAACTCGATAGCTGTTCATCCACTGTAAAACCGGGGTTATCGGTCGCGATTTCAAAAAGTACGCCTCCTGGTTCACGAAAGTATAACGAGAAAAAATAGTCTCTATTTATTTTAGGCGTGATATCTAATCCTGCCGAAAGTATTTTTTCGCGGTACTCCATCAAGACGTTATCGTTTTTCACGCGAAATGCAATATGATGGTTTGTACCGGCTGCATTTTTGCCGTAGTTCAGATTTTCATCTGCAATGATGTCGACCATGTTGGCTGTGGCTATACTGTACGTCGTCAATCGATAACGATTGTCAATCTGTTGGCTAAGCGTATAGCCTAAAATATCGGTCAGTATTTTTACGGTTGGTTCTGCCTTTCTTAAAGAGAGTGTTACATTATGGAAGCCTTTTAAGGCATTTTCTGCTTGGATATCGGTGGTTGTCCAAGGAAGTCTTGGATCAGTTGTTTCAATAAACTGAAGCTGCAACCCGTCAGGATCACGAAATGATATTAATTTCTCTCCAAAAATCTCATCTTCTATCCACTGGATGCGATATTGTGTTAAGCGATTTTTCCAAAAATCTAGACTACCTTTCGGTACCGAGTACCCTATGTGGGTAGCCATTCCTGCACCTGGGGCTCCTTTTCCGATACCTTCCCAAGGGAAAAAAGTAAGGATAGTCCCAGGTTCTCCCATTTCATTGCCGTAGTAAAAGTGGTAGGTGCCGGGATCATCAAAGTTTACGGTCTTTTTTATAAGACGGACACCCAGTACTTGCGTATAAAAATCGAGATTTCGTTTTGCATTATCGGCTATCGCAGTAATGTGATGCAATCCTAATATTTTATTTTCCATATTAACGTATTATGTTTTCTTGACTAATGTAAAGTTACGCCAACCCAAAGGAAGTTTTATTGAACTAGATTAATAAACTCAATTGTGTATCAATAACGGTATCTCTGTAAATTAAAGTTGGAAAATAACTTATTTATTAGGAATATAGGCGATGAATTTTTGCCATACAACAACTATTCTTCGCAGTGTTTGTTCTTAATAAAACATTATTTGATCAATTTCCTTATTATTTACGCGGCGTTCAGTAATGTTTTTGTTAACTTCACAGTGATAATAAATCTGATCTAAATACTGGAGATAAATGGTAAATAATGTTTTTCCTGAAAATGAGTTAAGAAGGATAGAAAAACTGAAATCCTATGAGTTAATGGGGCTCGGGAAAGACCCGGAATTAGATGTTTTTGCGCAGGCAGCCTGTTTGATTACAGATTGTCCTGCTGCTCTAATTGCCATGATGGAACAAGAAACGCAACGTATTCAGAGTTGCGTTGGGATAGCGTTGGACACTGTGGACAGGAAGAATACCGTCTGTCAGTATACGATCATGAGTAAAGAAGTGCTCATCATTGAAGACACTTTTAACGATGTTCGCTCTTCTTCCAATCCCTTGATTCGCGAGGGAAATATCCGTTTTTACGCGGGGGTTCCGCTTTTGGACGATGATGGTGATGCGCTTGGGACAATTTGCGTGATTGATTTCCATCCCAAACAGCTTTCAGAGAAACAGGTCAGCTCCCTGGCAGAATTAGGCAAGGCAGCGACCAAGATATTACTGGGAAAGCATCGAAAAAAACAGGCGGGTTATTTCGCTGAAATTTTTCATTTGACCAACAATATCATTTGTGTTTTGGATGATATGCACAATGTTAAAGATGTTAATCCTGCATTTAGTAAAGTTTTAGGATTGTCCCGCTCGGACAGCTTAGGCAAATCTATTTTCACTTTATTGGGTGATACTGAAGAAAAATTAGCATTCAACTTGAACCGGGTAGCGGAAACAAAATACGGTATCCAAAGCAGTAGTACGACTCGAATGGAGAACGGCCAAATGGTGGAGATTGAATGGAATTTTAAATTTGATGCAGTCAACCGTGATATTTTGGCTTTTGGCAGAAATGTGACAGCGGAACGGAAAGAAAAACTGAAACTGGAAAATTCTGAGCGTAGATTCCGTAGCTTTTTTGAAAATGCCATTGGCCTGATGAGCATGCATGATATGGAAGGCAATATTTTATCAGTTAATGAAAAAGGAAGAGAGTTATTAGGTTATTCCAAAGAGGAGGTCAAAGGACTTAATCTAAAAAACTTGGTCCCGGCTCATCATGTTGCTTTAGTCGCAGATTATCTTCAACGTATTGCGAGCAACCGAGAGGATTCAGGAATGATGGTTTTGCAAACAAAAGATGGTGAAGATATCTCTTGGCTTTATCATAACATGCTAGAAACTGATGAAAATGGAAAGTCTTACGTTGTCAGCACTGCGTTAAATATGACGGATCGGCTGCGGCTTGAAAATGATCTTTTGCATACCAAGCAGATCTTAGAACAGACAAATGCTGTCGCTCAAGTTGGTGGATGGGAGGTAGACCTGGTTAACAATAAGGTCTATTGGTCGGATTCTACAAAGCTTATCCATGGTGTACCTCTTGATTTTACACCGGATTTTGAGCATGCTATCGGATTTTATGAACAGGAGAGTCAGGGCACATTGCGACGAGTATTTGAAGAGGCAATTGCTTCCAGGACACCTTATGATACGGAATTACGTCTACTAAAGCAAAGCGGCGAGTCGATTTGGGTACGCGTAAAGGGTATTCCCGAATTTGAAAATGATTTATGCAAACGTGTGTATGGAATTATACAGGATATCGATCATAGTAAATCGCTATTTCTGGAATTAGAACGCAAAGAATCGATGTTACGCGCCTTTGTAGATTACGTTCCGGCTTCTGTTGCTATGTTTGACCGTGATTTTAACTATATTTCGGTTAGTAATCAATGGTTGGAAGACTTTCATGATGGGGCCAGTTTACCGACTAATAGTAACTTTTTCGATCTTTTTCCTCATATTCCGGAAAATAGAAAAACAATATACCGCGATGCTTTGGGTGGCATACCTTATAAGAATAGGGATGAGATTATTCAGGCTGGTGGATTGGCCGAAGCGCAGCATTTCAATTGGGAAGTTAGACCATGGCATCTTGCTGATGGAAGTATCGGCGGGATCATTATTTTTACGCAGAACATAACGGAGTCAGTAAAAATAAATGATGAATTGAAATTAGCAAAAGAACTAGCCGTGCTAGCCAGTAAAGCAAAGTCCGAATTCCTGGCCAATATGAGCCACGAAATTCGAACACCTTTAAACGGGGTGATCGGATTTTCGGACTTATTGCTGAAAACGCCATTAAATGATACGCAGTTGCAGTATCTTGGCTATATCAATGAATCGGGGAATAGCTTGCTCAATATTATTAATGACATTTTGGATTTTTCAAAAATTGAATCCGGAAAACTTGAATTATTTGTTGATAAATATAATATATATGATGTAGCTAATCAGGTTATTAATGTTGTTCTCTATCAAGCCCAGCGAAAGGATGTCGAACTGCTTCTGAATATTGAGCAGGGGCTACCCGCTTTTGTTTGGATTGATGAATCACGTATCAAGCAAGTATTGGTGAATCTGTTGGGCAATGCTGTGAAGTTCACAGAAAAAGGCGAGATCGAATTTAAGATCAGTAAGCGCTATAATAGCGAGGATAAATTAGCGCTACGTTTTGAAGTCAGAGATACTGGTATTGGAATTCCGCCCGACAAGCAACAACGTATATTTGATGCTTTCACCCAAGAAGATAGTTCCGTAAGTAAACGTTATGGTGGCACCGGACTTGGTTTGACAATCTCTAACAACCTGTTGAAATATATGGGAAGCAAACTGAATTTGGTGAGCAAAATGGGCGTCGGGTCCACATTCTTCTTTGATATTGAGGTCCGATTTGAAGAACAGGAGGATATAGATACAGAACTGCCTTTAAATCGTGTCCTTGTTGTTGATGATAACGCTAATAATCGGATCATTCTTCAACATATGCTATCGTATAAGAACGTCGACTCTGTACTCGCGGCTAATGGTATGGAAGCTTTACAGTTATTGATGAAAGGTGAAAGGTTCGATGTTATTTTAATGGACTATCATATGCCGATATTATCGGGCCTAGAAACGATCGGTAAAATCAAAGAACTCTTTCTGAAGCAAGAGGAAGGCATTCCATTGATTGTGTTGCATACCTCATCGGAAGAGCATGAGGTGATTTCGGCATTCCGACAGGAAGAGCATTCTTTCTGTTTGCTTAAACCCATTAAGTCAGAAGAGTTATATTCAACACTTCGCCGAGCGATCCAGCAAAATAGGCAAGAAGCCGTCCAATCAAAAGCTAATGAAAATTTGTCTGTGTCTTCAGATTTTTATCATAAGGAAATTCAGGTCTTATTGGCAGATGATAATGCGGTCAATATGGCGCTCAATTTGCGCATTATGGCCAGTATAATGCCGGGTGCACGCCTGACAGAAGTGTCTGATGGCGCTCAGGCCATTGAGGCCTGTAGGAAGAAGACATTTGATTTTATTTTAATGGATGTTCAGATGCCTGAGGTCGATGGTATTGAAGCTACCAAACAGATTCGCCAGATTAAAGGTTACGCCGAAACACCTATAATTGGGGTTACAGCCGGTAATATTTCGGGAGAAAGGGAACGCTGTCTAGCGGCGGGGATGTCCGATTTTTTAGCTAAGCCTATTCGACAACAAGATTTGTACATAGCGTTGGATAAAGCAATATCCGGTACTCCTATTGCTGACGACGCCTCCGAATTAGCACACGGCGATCAACATTTAGACATGCATCGCTTGGATGAACAGGCCGGTGATGATCCTGCATTTTTAGCTTTTTTTCTGGATTTGGTCGTACGGGAGATAACAGGGGCTAGAAAGCAGCTACAGGTGGCAATCCATGCAGATGATTTTGTCCATGTCAAGGAGCTGCTACACAAATTGCGGGGCACTGCTTCAACAGCAGGGCTTGTCAAATTGGCCGAGATGACAAAAGAATTGGAAACAAGTTCGACCATTGAAAATGATCTTGCGAACGCTTTCAGAGCAATTGAACAAGAAATGGATATAGGTTTGGAACTCATTACAAAAATTTTAAATAAATAACGCTATGTTGATTTTAATAGCTGAAGACGACGAATTGATATTACGTACTGTTGAACACAAGTTGGTAAAAGAAGGGCACGAAGTAGTGTTGACCAGAAATGGTCGTGAAGCGATAGAGAAAATTAATGAACTGGATTTGGATTTAATTGTGACGGACATTATGATGCCTTTTGCTTCTGGTATTGAAATCCTTTCGGCGATTAAGCGTGTTGGAAAGGAGATTCCAGTCATTGTATTGTCGAGTATGGGCCAGGAGGAGGTTGTGGTCGATGCGTTCGATTTAGGAGCATCAGATTTTATGGTTAAGCCATTTAGTCCAAACGAGCTCATTCTCAGAATAAAACGCCTAAAAAATAAATAAACAATATGTATCACCATATCGCACTACATGAACTTATTCTTGCGATAGTTATCGTGTTGATCTTAGTACTGTTGTTGATTATTACAGTATTGGGTTACAGCTTCTATAGTTATCGAATACTTCATAATAAGCAATCTTGGAGAGAAATCATCGAGTATAAGATTATGGAGACAATCGTAGGGAATGATGACCGTAGTGATAGCGATAAGGAATTTGCGAAACATTTAAAGGAGCCTTCATTTCGGGCACTTTTTTTAGATGTACTGGTTGATTCGGATAGAAAATTTTCTGGTGGTGCTAAACAATCGATTAATAGGCTGTTTCGTGATTTTGAACTCGAGGATGAAGCCTGGCGGAAACTCAGGCATCGCAGCGGCTATTTGGTAGCCGGCGGTGTTCAGGAGCTTGCAGCGATGAATGTTGAAGCTGCAATACCTGAAATCATGGCGAAGTTAAACGATCCCCGAACTGCCGTTTATCAGGAGGCCCAATATGCAATTGTCAGTTTTAAGGGATACGAAGGCCTTGGCTTTTTGGAGCATTTCGATAAGCCGTTATCAGATTGGCAACAGTTGCGCTTATTGTATTCCATTCATGATATACCGGAACAATCTGATTTGCAAGTTGATCATTGGATTAATAGCACAAATGATTCGGTTGTCATATTCACTTTACGTCTAATCCGAAAATTCAGATTGATGACCCTCTATACGGCGGTTCATAACCTGTTGGCTCACCCATCGACGATGGTTCGTGTACAGGCTGTAAGAACTTTACAAGCCATCGAGCATCGTGGGACAATTCAGCAATTTATACAAAGTTTCGATCTGCAGCCACTCGCAGTGCAGAATGAGATTCTGAAAGCGATGAAGATAGCCAAGAGTAAAGAAAGCGAGCATTTTCTTAAAGAACTACTGTGGAATCATCCCCAAGTATCAATTAAAATTTCTGCCGCCGAAGTACTTGTCGTTCTTGGAGAAGAACACTATTTGCAGGAGGTATCACAAGCTGGAGATACCTACGACGAACTTAGACGAATTATTAAACACGCTTTGCAAGAGAAAAAATGTTAGAGTTTTCCCATATCGTATATGAAATTATAGTTTGGTTATTTTTGCTTTATTCCGGGGCGGTATTTCTTATTTATACTTGGATAGGATTATATGCTTATGGAGCTGTGTTTCGTTACAAACATGATAATACGTTTACGGACTATAGTATTATTGCCACCAATCCCAATGCTCCTACATTCAGTCTGATTGCACCAGCCTATAACGAGGGCATGACCATCGTTGAGAATGTGCGGTCCTTATTGTCGTTGTATTACCATAATCTAGAAATTATTATCGTAAATGATGGGAGTAAGGATGATTCTATATCAAAATTGATCACGTCTTATGAACTTGAACCGACGTCTTTCTTTGTTCAAGGAAACATTGAGACGAAGGAGATACGGGGAATCTATAAAAGTAAAAACCCGGCTTTTAAGAAGCTGATTGTTGTAGACAAAGCGAATGGCGGCAAGGCGGACGCGCTTAACGTTGGGGTGAATATCTCTTCTGGAGATTATATCGTTTGTATTGATGTGGATTGTATTTTAGAACAGGATGCGATTTTAAAATTAGCGAAGCCATTTCTAGAACAAACTGACAAACGCGTTATCGCTTGCGGTGGCGTTATCCGTTTGGCCAACAACTGTAACGTCGTGGATGGGTCTGTTGTGGATGTTAATTTGCCAAAGTCTTGGTTGGGGCGCACGCAAGCTTTAGAATATATCCGTGCTTTCATTTTAGGGCGAATGGCTTGGTCTAGAGCTTCGGGATTAATTCTGATTTCAGGTGCATTTGGCGCTTTTAACCGGGAGATTGTGTTGGCTTGCGGAGGCTATGACCGAAATACGGTTGGGGAGGATATGGAGCTTGTTGTTCGTATGCGTCGCTATATGGAAGAGCAAAAGCAGGCTTACGAGGTCGTTAATATTCCTGATCCCTTATGCTGGACGGAGGTGCCAGAATCTAAAGAGGTACTACGTAAGCAGCGCAATCGTTGGATGCGCGGCACGATGGAAACCTTATGGAAGCATCGTAAACTCATGTTCAATCCGAAGTATGGTCGGTTCGGTATGGTTAGCATGCCTTATTGGTTTTTCTTTGAATTTTTGGGGCCTATTGTCGAATTTACGGGTTACATTGTTTTTCTAATCTTTTTTATACTCGGAATCATCAACTGGCCATTTTTCTTCGCACTTTTTGCACTGGTAATTGCTTCGGGAATTTTGTATTCCATCTATGCCATCCTGATTGATCTTGTTAGCCACCAGGTCTATTCAAAGAAGCGGGACCTTTCGACGTTAATAACTACCGCTATTCTAGAACCATTTTACTTTCACCCTATTGTCGTTAAAGCTGGAGTCCAGGGGGTTGTTGATTACTTTCGCAAGCAGCATGGCTGGGGAGAAATGACACGACAAGGCTTTCAACAAAAAGATGCCAATGAGTCGGTTTGGAAATACCTCGGTCACCGATTAAATCTGTCGTTAAAAAGCTTAGGACCTGTGATGTTGGTTGCCTTTGCCTTGTATATGTTATCCGTTGGTGTAGAATGGTGGTGGTACGGTCGTCGATTTTCTCAGCTTTCGGAGGTCCACGCAGGCAAATACCTATTTTTGGATAACATCCTGTTTATCTTTCAAGCCTTAGCGTGTTTGGGAATAGGCTATTTATTGCTACAATTCTTAAGCAGATTTTGGGCGAGGCTTCTTTTGATCATTTCGTTCTCGCTTATTGTTGTTATGCAGTTCATCTTATTTCTGTATTTTGGCGAATCGAGAAATTTGCTTGGGGCTGATATGTTCTATTACAGTTCGGAAGAGATGAAGCAAATTTTGGAGGCTAGCGGTATGTTGAGTTTTACCAATATTGCTTTACTTTTATTATTGATCGCAATTTCTTGGGTTCCGCTTTGGATTGCCAATAAAAAGACATTCAAAAAAAACTATGTTAGTATTGCACTCTTATCTTTGGGGATCATATCGTTTTTCATTAGTTCGGCTTCGCTTTTAGGGGGTCGCTCCGATAACGATGAATTCGTAGCCAATGCAAGCCGGAGTAAATGGCGTTATTTCTTCAATTCCAATTTATCAAATTATGTGGATGAACACCCGGGTATGCTCGCAATGTTCCATAAAGAGGAGGATACAAAGGTGTTGGATACTAAATTTCCTTTTTTGAAAAAAGAAGATACCAAAGATTTTCTAGGAACACACCTTCAGAAAACGACGAAAGTGCCCAATTTAGTTATTCTCGTCATTGAGGGGCTAGGGCATGCCTATAGCGCTGAGAATGGCTATATCGGTAACTTTACGCCATTTATCGGTAAACTGAAGCAGCAATCGCTGTATTGGGACAATAACATGAGTTCTTCAGGACGGACATTTTCTGTTCTGCCTACGATAACAGGCTCACTACCTTTTGCTATGCACGGTTTTTTAGAGCAAGATACCTTACCAGACAATTTCAATCTATTTAATATTCTAAAGAGCAACGGATTTAATACTGGTTTTTTCTATGGCGGTCATTCAAATTTTGACTTCATGAAGAAGTTCATGGATTATAATAAAATTGATATGCTCATCGATCAGGAAGCATTTGGTCCTCCATATAAGAAATTGCCTGAAAAGGGGGGAGAAAGTTGGGGATATGAAGACCAAGCTGTATTTAGTAAGCTTCTTGAAGTACAGAAAGTGCAGCAACAACCTTATTTCCATGTGCTTTTGACGCTCTCTACACATAATCCATTTTTGATTAATAATGCGGCCCATTATGAGCAATTATTTGATCAACGTATGGTGACATTGAACCTTACGGCCGAGCAGAAAAAGTGGGCTTTAGAAAACCGTACGCAGCTGGTCTCAGTGTTGAATTTGGATGATGCGATGGAACAATTTTTTGAATCTTACAAAAAGAGAGCAGATTTTGCAAATACGATTTTTGTCATAACTGGAGACCACGCAATGCCTGAGATACCGTTACAAAGCAAAATCGATCGTTATCATGTTCCTTTGTTGATTTATTCACCACTTTTAAAAGGGCCAAAGACTTTTCATCATTTTGTTAGCCATTTTGATGTCGCGCCATCTATATTGGCCTACTATCGAGAAAACTTTGGAGTTAAAACTCCCGGTCAAGTTACTTGGATAGGTGCGGGCCTTGACAAAGGGGCATCTGCACAAGGTGATGGCATCGGTATGATGCAGAGCAAAAATCAGTTGATTGATTTTGTAAGGGGTAATTATCATCTTTCTGATGGACAACTGTATCAGTTGGATGGTGTGTTCAATGAAGACGTGGCCTCGGATAATGCGAAAGAGGAGGTTACAAGGCGCTTTGAATTATTTAAGCGCAAAAATAAGCTATTCTATACAGAGAAGCGGCTCATTCCGGATAGCGTCTATACCAACTATTTCAAACGGACAGGAAACCGCTAGAATTTTCGAATATAGCCTAGGATGATGTCTAGTTGATTTCCTTTTTCTTTGGGACGGAATTCTTGGTTATAATAGGTGCCCGAAATTGAAAACAGATTACTTTGCTTAACAGAGAAATTATATTCAGCACCTACTTTAAATGTTTTTAATTTATAGGAAGCGTTGTCCAATAGATTATTTCGGTTTTCCTCAGGGCTCAAACCCGTTCCGGCGCTAAATCCGAAGTAATCGTTTGCTCCTTTTGTATAATAGCGGACTGTTCCGGTATACGATTGGGAAATATTCTTTTCGCCTGGAGTAAGGTAAGTCCTTAGATTGAACCACAAGTTTTGGTAATATTTTCCGACTGAAGCTGTGTACATCCAGATGTTGTCACTAAAATAGAGCTGACGATATCCGATTTCCCCCTCAAAGCTGTTCGGAAGATTGGCATAGAGAGACACACCAGTTCTATATTTCGCAAAAATCCCCACATTATTGGAATAGCCTGCTCCGACATAAAGGTAAAATATCTTTGAAAGCCGTGGGTAAGCCTCCATCTCAAATTGGACGCCATTTTCTGCAAATTTATTCGCATAGTTAGTTCTGAAAATTACAGATCCTATTGCTGTTGCCCGTTTATAACTTAATCCAACAATGTGCCAATTGTGATCAAACTGTTTGTCAAAATAGACAAAATTGTACGTCAGACCGATTGCATTTTTAGCGGTATACTCTTCAATATTTTTTGTCAATGCTCTGGCCTCCGTATTTTTTGGATTAATTTCCAACAAACTATGAATTGCCTTTTCGGCAGTTTCGTATTGATCGTTGCCATAGCTTATTTTGCCTTTTAGCAATAGTAAATCCTGAGACTGCGGATGTATGCGTAGCCCTTTATCGGTAATTGCAATTGCTCTTTCAGCCTGGTCGTTCCAATACTCAAGCGAAGCGTACGCCAAAAAGAAATCTTCATCAGTGGTATTTTTTCTATCCAGTTCCGTAAAGATGGCCCTTGCCGAATCTATCTTATCTGACCAGGTATAAATGCGCGCTAAAAAAATGTTGATATCCGTGTAGTCCGGTGCTTGAAGTAGCGCCTGCTTGGATAATTGAATCGCTTGTGGATAATCTTTTGATTCAAAAGCAACCTTTCGCGCTTTAGCAAAGAGATCATCGGCAGTGAGTTTTGTCTCTTGCGCCATGGAGAATAAAGGTATTAGTGATAGTAATGGATAAATTACTTTTTTCATTCCGGATTGTATAGTTGACATTTAAGCTTGCTAATATATAAACTAAAATTAGCAAAATTTGTTTGTGCACTGTGGTTTTAAATAAATTTTGCGCGCTCGTGAATCCTTCTAAACCATTTATGGGATACCATTTGAGACGACATTTAGAATGAGAGTTTAGAAAACCGCCAATTTAAGGTATCGATAATGGTTAACTGGTTGCTGTCTACAGGTAAACCGGTTATGATCTTAAGTACCTGCATAGCCATCATGCTACCTATGATCCCTGGCAGGGGGCCTAGTACTCCATTTTTATCGCAATTTGGAACCTGATCGGGGTTTGGGGGAGTGGGAAAGATGTCCAGAAGGTGTTTACTGCCTTCAAAGTTAAAAACTGCCAGCTGTCCTTCAAAGCCGTGGATGCTCCCATATACCAAGGGTTTATCGAGTTTCAAGCAAATTTGATTCAGTAAGTAACGTGTCGAGAAGTTATCCGAGCAATCTACTACTATTTGATAGGGAGCAAGAATTGCAGCCGCGTTGTTCGGTTCTATCTTCACCTGAACCGTATGAAAATCAATTGTACTATTATGCTGTCGAATATAGTCTTGGGCACTTTCGGTTTTAGTTTTGTGAATGTTGTTTTCGGAGTGTATGATCTGTCTATTTAGATTGTGGATTTCAACATGGTCAAAATCAGCCAGGCCAAGTTTACCTATACCTGCAGCGGCTAAATATTGAAGGACGGGACTTCCGAGTCCCCCTGCGCCAACAATCAATACCTTGGCATCCATGATTTTTCTTTGTCCTGAGACGCCAATTTCATCGATAAAAATCTGCCGGCTATAGCGCTCAAAAATATTGTCTTTTTTCATTTATTTAACGTACTATGCCAGCGAAATTGGTTTCCCAGTCCTTCATCACCGGCGAGTATCCCATTTTTCGGATTTGACTTTTTATGGTTTCCATATCCCTTTCATCGCTTACTTCAAATTGTTCTAAAGCTTGTGGATCGACAACATAGCCCCCGGGATTTGTTTTTGATGCAGCGCTCATCGTCGTTACTCCAATGGGTATAATATGATCTCTAAAAGTTTCGTTTTCCCTTGTGGAAATAGAGATTTCCAAATTTTCATTCCACAGGCGATATGCACAGATCAGCTGCAGTAGATCGCGGTCGGCCAAATGAAAATTTGGTTCCAAAGAGCCAGCAGCTGGACGCAGGCGTGGAAAGGAAATTGAATAACGAGTCTGCCAATAATGTTTTTGTAAATAAGCAATGTGTGCGGCGGTAAAGAAACTGTCCACCCGCCAGTCTTCGAGCCCCAGTAATACACCCAATCCGATTTTATGGATGCCTGCCCGGCCTATACGATCAGGTGTATCCAAACGATAATCAAAATTTGACTTTTTTCCTTTGGGATGATATTGCCTATAAACTTCCCGGTGGTATGTCTCCTGATAAACCAAGATGGCATATACGCCAGCGGCCTGCAATAACTCGTACTCGGATTGTTCCAACGGTTGTACCTCAATGGATATCTGGGAAAAATGGGACTTTAGAAGTTGAATAGCATGTAGGAAATAATTGATTTCAACAGTTTTGTTAGCTTCTCCGCTAACGAGGAGGATATGGTTGACTCCCATAGCTTTAAGTGCCATCGCTTCCAGTAACAACTCGGTATCGCTAAGCGTCTTTCGTCTGATTTTGTTGTCCATGCTGAAACCACAATAGGTACAAATATTTTGGCACTCATTGCTGAGGTAAAGGGGAGCATACAGCTGAATAGTTTTGCCGAATCGGCGCTGTGTGAGTTGTTGTGTCTTTTGAGCCATTTGTTCCAGATATGGAGCCGCTGCCGGAGCGGTAAGTGTGCCAAAATCATATAGGGTCAAATGATCCTTATTTAGCACATGCTGTACATCCCGATCTGTAGTGCTGTAAATTTGCATTTGGATTTCATCCCAGGAGTATTGATTGAAAAGCATTTTAAAATCGGTCATAAGGCAATGATTAGTCTAACAAAAATGAAGTTAACGGGCTCGAAGCGACGGCATGTGCTCCGACCTTTCCTAAGCCGGCCTCATAGGCTCTTCGGCCAGCTGTAACCGCTTCTTTGAATGCTGCGGCCATGCGTACGGGGTTATTGGAAATGGCAATTGCCGTATTCACTAAAACAGCGTCTGCTCCGATTTCCATAGCTTTGGCGGCATCGGAAGGCGCTCCGATGCCAGCATCTATAACGACGGGTACATTACTTTGTTCAATGATAATTTCAAGAAAGTCCATAGTACGAAGTCCTTTATTACTGCCAATAGGAGCACCTAGAGGCATAACTGCTGCTGTGCCTGCATTTTCCAGCCTTTTACAAAGTACTGGATCTGCATGGATATAAGGCATGACGACGAACCCCAATTTGGCCAACGATTCAGTTGCACGTAAGGTTTCAATGGGATCAGGTAATAGATAGCGAGGATCGGGATGAATTTCCAACTTTACCCAGTTTGTTTCCAAAGCCTCTCGTGCAAGTTGGGCTGCGAGTACCGCTTCTTTAGCAGTACGTGCTCCCGAGGTATTGGGAAGCAAATGAATATTTTTCAGATGGAGGGCATTCAGGATATTGTCGTCTACGGTGTTCTGATCGATGCGTTTGAGGGCCACGGTAACCAACTGGGAAGCCGAAGATTCAATGGCATGGCTCATTTCTGTGAGACTGCCGAACTTGCCCGTACCCAAAAATAACCTTGATTCAAATACGCGATCGGCTATGGTTAAATTGCTCATATTAAAATTTTGTTGATTGATGAAACGATTGCTGGATTATAGGTTATACGAGCGGAAATTGCAACTCCATAAACTCCAGTTTGTAATAGCTGTTGAATGTCGTCGAGGTGGGCTATACCGCCTATGGCGAATATCGGGATAGGGGATAACCCTTCTCGTCTGACCTGCCTAATGATATTTTCATATCCGTCAAGCCCCAATACGGGACTTAGTTTTTGTTTTGTTGTCGTAAATCGGAATGGTCCAAGCCCGATATAGTCACAATTTTCCGTTATTCTTTGATTTACATCTGTAAAGCTATTGGCAGTACCGCCAATTATTTTTCCTGGCCCCAATAGCTTCCTTGCCGCAGCGATACTGCCGTCCTCCAGTCCGAGATGTACGCCGTCTGCGTCTACAGCCGCTGCAAGCGCAGGATGATCATTGATGATACAGGTGGCGCCGTATAGCGAACACACGTTTTTGATCTTTTCTGCCAATGTGTAAAGATGCTCTTGGCGAGCTCCTTTCCACCTAACTTGTATCCATTTGACACCAGCATCAAGAGCTTTTAAAATATTATCTTTTTGTGCATCTAATGTTTGTCCTTGTGATATGTATTGGAGTTTTTCCATAGTTTTTGTTGACATGCAATGAAATTTTGAATTGGGTCTGGATGCTGCCATAAAGCGCCATACAAAGCAATTCCATCTGCCCCTTCCTGCAATGGCAGGAGGCAGTTAGCTTGGTTTATACCGCCAAGTGCTATCAGACGAACCGTAAAATTAACGCGTTTTGGAAGTTGATTCAGTTGGGCATTATCTCGTCCGTATCCTTTTTTTGAAATACTTGGAAATATTGGACTGAGAAGAGCATAAGCCCAGCATTCATCCAGTTTGTTGAATGCCAGGATATCATGTACAGATGTTGAGCAAATAATTGGAGCGTTCATCTGACTGGAGGGGCTATGCTGTCTACTCCATTCATTTATATGAATGCGTGCGATCCCAAGTTCAGCCGACAGGTGAGGGTGGGAATGGAGGACCAACTTTTCAAGATATGCAGGATCTATTGATTCTACATATCTTGCCATTTGTAAGTCTGTAAAATGATATTTGCGTAAGTGCAGGAAATCGAGTCCCTTTTCAAAAAGTGTATGGAGAACCGCTTTTTCGGTATCTATGGTCTCTTCTGGCGTTAGTGCAATGATCATGAATAGATTTCTTTACCCTGTGCGATAAATTCTTGGGATTTTTCAAGCATACCCTGCGCTGCACTATCCCGTATTTCTTGCGTAATTTTCATGGAGCAAAATTTGGGGCCGCACATGGAACAGAAATGAGCGACTTTAGCTGCATCTGCAGGCAAGGTTTCGTCATGATATTCCCGTGCGGTATCCGGATCTAGGGACAGATTGAATTGATCTTCCCATCTGAATTCAAATCTTGCTTTACTTAAAGCATTGTCACGATACTGTGCTCCAGGGTGTCCTTTGGCCAAATCGGCAGCATGCGCGGCTAGTTTGTACGTGATGACACCATCTTTAACATCTTTTTTATTTGGTAGTCCGAGGTGTTCTTTTGGGGTGACATAACAAAGCATGGCACAACCGTACCAACCGATCATCGCGGCTCCAATGGCCGAAGTAATATGGTCATACCCCGGAGCAATATCGGTGGTAAGCGGGCCTAAGGTATAAAATGGAGCTTCATTACAACATTCCAGTTGTTTGTCCATATTTTCTTTGATCAGTTGCATTGGGACGTGACCGGGGCCCTCTATCATTACCTGAACATCGTGTTTCCAGGCGATCTTCGCAAGTTCACCCAATGTTTCGAGTTCAGCAAATTGAGCCGCATCGTTGGCGTCCGCAATAGCTCCAGGGCGAAGACCATCGCCAAGCGAAAAAGCGACGTCATATTGTTTCATAATCGAGCAGATTTCCTCAAAATGGGTATAAAGAAAGTTTTCTTTGTGGTGAAAAAGACACCATTTAGCCATGATGGAACCACCTCTTGAGACGATACCAGTTACCCTTGAAGCTGTAAGATGAATATAGCGAAGCAGTACACCTGCATGTATAGTAAAGTATGAAACACCTTGTTCTGCCTGTTCGATCAAGGTGTCTTTAAATATCTCCCAAGTAAGGTCTTCGGCTACCCCTTTTACTTTTTCTAATGCTTGATAGATTGGTACGGTGCCGATTGGAACGGGTGAATTGCGGATGATCCACTCGCGGGTTTCATGAATATTTTTACCTGTGGAGAGATCCATGATGGTGTCGGCCCCCCAACGGCAGGCCCAAACCGCTTTCTCAACTTCCTCTTCGATACTCGAGCTAACAGCACTATTGCCAATGTTGGCATTGATCTTAACCAGGAAATTACGGCCAATGATCATCGGTTCACTTTCAGGGTGATTGATATTATTGGGAATGATCGCTCTTCCGGCAGCGATTTCTTCGCGGACAAACTCGGGAGTAATCTTTTTTTTAGGTGTTCTGGCACCAAAGTTTTCACCTGTATGCTGATGATCCATTCCAGGTGTGGTGGCTACTAGCTGCTCGATACGTTGATTTTCCCGGATAGCTACGTACTCCATTTCGGGGGTAATGATGCCTTTCTTTGCATAATGTAATTGGGTGACATTTCCGCCAGAAGTGGCCACCTTCGGTTTATGACTATAGGCAAATCGGAGCGCATCAAGCGTTGGGTCACAGAGCCTTTTTTGTCCGTATTGGGATGTGATGTTGGCTAGCTGGGTCACGTCCTGGCGATTCAATATCCATTGTTCGCGAAGCCGCGGGAGACCTTTTCGGATATCGATCTGAAAATCCTCATCGGTATATGGACCAGAGGTATCGTAGATTGTGATAGGGGGATTAATTTCTACTTGCCCATTGCTCAATTTGGTTGGACTTAAAGAAATTTGTCGCATAGCAACTTGAATAGGAAATAGCGTTCCAGGTACAAAAATTTTCTTTGAATTGGGAAAAGGGGATTGCGTAATTGTTTCAGCTGTCATTTTTCTGAATTGAAGTGAATGATTAGGGTGATTTTTTTGAAATCATTATCCGCCTTGCGATGCGGTTATTAAGATGATTTGATCGTGAGGATTGAGTGTTGTTGTAGCCCAATCTTCCTTGGGTATAACATGGTTGTTGATGGCAGCGGCAACACCTTGGGTTTTGCCAGATAATTCCAAGACCAATAGTTCCTCAAGTGAAAGAGGGGCGGGGTCGAAAAATCGAATTTGATGGTTTATTGTAAGTTCCATTCCTTAATTTTTTTGGTTAAACTTTAGGAATGGCTACACGAAGGTACAGCAATGCACCTGTTAGACAGCTCACTTTTCCCTACGCCAGTATGATCCGGATCAGGTTCTAAGGGTAAAATCTCAGCCTGCACAAGCAGACACCCCTAAAGTTAAAACGAAGATAGTATTATTTTTGTGAAAGTTGCAAGAATTTTAATTTAAATGCCTCACAGATAGATCAGGAAAGTGCAGGTCGCGATTTGGGAAATATTTAATATATTCGTTTTTTAATCAGCTAAAACAATTTAACAGTTACCGACAATTATACCCTTTAATGCGTAGGATTTTATTGACAATACTATTGTGTATGGCATGTACTGCATATGCACAATCTAAGAATAACTGCACTGCTGTACAGTTGACATGCGAACATCTGGTCAATCCGCTAGGCATTGACGCATCCCGTCCGAGACTAAGCTGGCGCCTTGAAGACCAGCGAAGGGACGCTTTACAACAAGCTTATCAGATTCTTTTAGGGCAAGATTCTCTTGCATTGTTACACGGGGCAAAAGCGCATTGGGACAGTGGAAAGCAGCTAAGTTCGGAGATGTTGGTGCAATATAATGGTACCGAGTTAAAACCGCGGACAAAATACTTTTGGCGAGTTAAAGTATGGGACCGAGACGGCATTTCCAGCGTTTCAGCAATAGCATCTTTCGAGACTGGAATGATGGGGAAGGATCTTTGGACAGGAAAATGGATCAGTGACAATAAAGATATCAATGCGCGCAACGCTCCGTATTTTAGGACTGAATTCACTGCCAAGAAGCGAATAAAATCGGCTCGTGCTTATGTTGCTGCTGCCGGATTATATGAACTTTCTATTAATGGCGTGCGCATTGGAGACCACCGTCTTGATCCCATGTATACGCGATTTGATCGTCGAACACTGTATGTGGTAGAGGATGTTACCGGACAACTTCAACGAGGTGCGAACGCGATTGGCGTCGTTTTGGGAAATGGATGGTATAATCATCAACCGCTGGCGGTATGGAACTTTCATCAAGCCCCATGGCGAAATCGGCCAACATTCTGTTTGGAGCTTAAAATCGAGTATACAGACGGCACACAGGAAACGGTCGTTTCAGATAAGCAGTGGAAAACAGCTTCCGGTCCAATTATCTATAACAATATTTACACGGGTGAGCATTACGATGCTCGAATTGACATGCCCGGGTGGGATATGCCAAAATTTGAAGATTCAGCCTGGCAGGCCGTTCAATATAGAACTGCTCCATCTACCTATATCGTTTCTCAACAAATGGTTCCGATTCGACTGGGAAAAGTATTCAGACCAAAATCAGTCACAAAGATTGACCACCGTACGTATGTTTTCGATATGGGGCAGAATATGGCGGGGATTACAAGGATTCAGGTAAAGGGGCCGAGGGGTACTGTTCTGCGTATTAAGCATGGTGAACGGTTACAGTCTGATGGCCGACTCGATCAGTCCAATATCGATGTTTACTATCTTGGCGATAAGGAAAGCGAGCCATTTCAGACGGATATACTAACCTTAAGTGGTCGCGATGATGAGTTTATGGCTAAATTTGGTTATAAAGGCTTTCGTTATGTCGAGGTTAGCAGCAGCGCAGCGATAGCTTTGGATAATTCTGCTGTGACTGCCTATTTTATGCACAGCGATGTTGAACCTATCGGACAGCTTAAAACATCCTCGGAATTGATTAACAAACTATGGAAAGCGACCAACAATGCCTATTTGTCGAATTTGATGGGGTATCCTACGGACTGCCCGCAACGCGAAAAAAATGGTTGGACAGGGGATGGTCACCTGGCGATTGAAACTGCCCTGTATAATTTTGACGGTATTACAGTTTATGAAAAATGGCTGGCCGATCATCGTGATGAGCAACAAGAGAATGGCGTATTACCAGATATTATTCCAACGGGTGGATGGGGGTATGGTACTGCGAATGGTCTTGACTGGACAAGCACCATCGCCATTATCCCTTGGCAGATCTATCAGTTTTATGGTGATCCCCTTGCATTGGAAGAATGCTACGATAATATTAAACGCTATGTCGATTATGTCGACGGCATCAGCCCCTCAGGCCTTACTACTTTTGGACGCGGAGATTGGGTTCCAGTTAAGGCTCAGTCCAATTTGGAACTGACGTCATCTGTTTATTTCTATGCTGATGCGACCATTTTGGCTGCAGCTGCAAAGTTGTTCGGAAAAACGGCAGACCATCAAAAATATGATCAACTTAGCAAAAGAATCAAGGCGGCAATTAATGCGAGATTTTTGAATGCTTCTAGTGGAATTTATAACAATGGAACACAGACGGAATTGAGTGTACCGCTCTATTGGGGAGTTGTCCCTGACGAAATGAAAGCGAGGGTTGCGGCCAATCTAAATAGGAAAGTTGAAGAGGCTCACTTTCACTTGGACGTAGGGGTATTGGGAGCAAAAGCCCTCTTGAATGCATTGAAAGATAACGGGTATGGGGTTACCGCGTATAAAGTTGCGGTACAAGATACCTATCCGTCTTGGGGATGGTGGATTGTCAATGGGGCGACAACACTGTTAGAGAACTGGGATTTAAAAGCAACTCGGGATATTTCGGACAACCACATGATGTTTGGTGAAATTGGTGGCTGGTTTTTTAAATCTATCGGCGGGATTCTTCCTGATCCCGAACAACCTGGATTCAAAAACATACTGTTGAAGCCTATTTTTCCTCAGGAATTGAAAGAATCATCCATTTCTTACGAATCACCCTATGGTAAAATTTTATCTCATTGGAAATTAAGTGGTAATAAGATTGTATATGATGTTCAGATACCTCCAAATGCGAAGGCGACATTTTATCCTCCAAATAATGTAAGCCATGGTAATATTATTGCATTGAAGGCTGGTAAACACCGGTTGGAATTGGAACTCAAGTAACATTTTACTGGTATCAATCCTATTGTATTTGATTGATACCAGCAAAAATATTTTATATTTGGAAGAAATACGTGGAACGATTTTACCTTTTTGAATTCATCTTCCAATATAGGAAATTGAAGTCAATCGTATCAAAATGAAATTTTCATCTTTTGGAAACTTGTCGTAATTAGTTGCAACCAAAAAAATAGAATATTTTTAAAGGCGTTCTTTGTCGGATAAATTGACTGTCTAAGTCATTATAGCGACGAGGAAATAAATACTAGCTAGATAATTGATAAAAATGGATACAAAATATCAAACAATTGATACAGCAAATTGGAAGCGAAGGGAGCACTTCGAGATTTACCGTGGGGATGTAAAATGTGGTTTTAGCCTTACAGTTAAGCTCGATATATCGGCGGTGGTCCAATTTGTAAAAATGCGCGGTTATAAGTTCTATCCTGTCATGATTTACCTCCTTTCGAGGGCTGTGAACCAACATGCTGAATTCAAAATGGCAATGAGAGGTAGCGAATTAATTTGTTGGGACAGGGTTGACCCTATTTACACAATACTGCATAAAGAAGCCGAAACTTTTTCTGCATTGTCAATAGGATATCAGGAAAATTTTACCTCTTTTCTGCAAGAATACGAGCATGTTGCTGAAAAATACAGTGATAACAAGCTCTTTTTCCCAGAAAAACCGCCAAAAAACCATTTTAATATTTCAGCTCTTCCCTGGATTCATTTTGATAGTTTCAATCTTAATGTTGCAGATTTTAGCAATTATTTTTCACCGACATTTACGATTGGAAAATATAAGGTTGAAGGAGATAAGACCCTTATGCCATTGGCTATACAGGTACATCATGCGGTATGTGATGGTCTGCATGTTGCCAAGCTGATCGATACGCTTGAAGCACTTTTTCAGGACGTCGAGTCTTTTTAGTCGATCGAAACTCTACATCCCATAGTGTTATTATAGTTACATATAGTTTAATTTTATTCTTTGTTTGCTATTTTAATACTGTTTTTTTTATTTTTTTTGTATCTTTAGTATGTTTTTAAACTAAATAATCCTCGCATTGTTATTTTAATAGCATGCTAGCGATGGGCATCAAATTGGTTTTTGCAATTCATATTCAAATGAAGTATACATTATATAGGGAACAACAATTAGCTTGCGATATAGCGCGCGCTTGGAGTTTTTTTTCGTCTCCACAAAATCTTGCTCAAATAACGCCAAAGGACATGGGCTTTGTGGTTGTTTCAGAATTTAATGGAAAAGAAATCGTAAAGGGGATGGTCATCGATTATTTAGTATCTCCAATTTTTCGAATTCCGTTGAAGTGGAAGACCAAAATAACACAGGTGGAAAAGAATAAGAGTTTTACCGATTTTCAGTTAAAAGGACCTTATCGATTTTGGAATCATTTTCATGAATTTATTCCAAATGAAAAAGGCGTGTTGATGAAAGATACTGTTGTTTATGAATTGCCCTTCGGAATATTAGGCACGATTGCGCACAGTATATTTGTTAAAAAGAAATTAGATCAAATTTTTGATTATCGCTATGAGATTTTAGAAGAGCTATTTAATCGTAATAAAAAGGTATGATAGCTACTCTTTAATCGCTTATCGATCGGGCATAAACTAATAAATCGGCCTTTATTAAAATATTTTATAACGTATACAATGAAAAAAATCTACCAAATAGTCAATGGAATTGTTTTAGTCGTTACTGTAGTTATCAATTATTTATCCAATACTGGTATTTTCAACGGGGAAACGATGGCAACGATATCGGCCAAGTATCAAAACCTTTTTACACCGGCCGGGTATGCTTTCTCCATTTGGGGCTTGATATATCTGGGCTTGTTTGGATTTGTGGTCTATTTTGGCCCACTTTTAAAACAGACCAGAGAAAAGGAAGAAGTGATCTCAAAAGTGGGGTGGTGGTTTTCGGTCTCTTGTTTGGCAAATTGTCTATGGGTTATTACCTGGTTGTACGACTACACTTTTGTGACCATTTTTTTGATGCTCCTGCTCTTTGTATCGTTGTTACAGATCATTCAGAATACTCGGACTATTGCTTTTGAATCAAACCTTAAAAAGCTTGCCTTTTTAAAGTTGCCTTTTCATCTTTATGCTGGGTGGATTTCTGTCGCTTTGATTGCCGACGTTGCGGCATATCTTACCAAGATAGGTTGGGATGGATTCGGAATATCTGCAACAGCATGGACACTTATCATGTTTGTAGTTGCGCTAGTAATTCATTTGCTGATGATTTGGCAATGTCGTATGCCCGCATTTGGACTCGTAGCTGCCTGGGCTTTAATTGCAATTGCAGTGGCTAATAAGGGGATGAATAGCGTCTTATATACAGCGGCGATGGTAGTAGCAATTATTGTGCTGCTAAACCTGTTTTCCTATTGTATTCGATATCGTAAACAACTATTATTATAGCAGTTAAATGATAACTAAGACGCATTAGCGTGAGCCTCGGCCGATCTGTCGTCGGTCGAGGCATGAAATTGTTTGATTAATTTTCTACCTTAGACTTTTCATCAGCAAGCAATTCTTCCACACATATTTTACCGAATTTATCCGCTGCTAGCGGACTGTCGGCGGTAATCAGCTTCCGGTCAATGTGGCAATCGCCGCTAATTTTTTTATTTAAAATTTCAATCCCCAGCTTTTTCAGTTTCTCGCCATATAGCCAAGGCATTTCGCCGGGCTGGTATCCACTTTGTGGCAGAATGAGATCCATTTCGTCAGGAAATGAATTGATTTTATATCCTTTATATGGAAAATCACCCTCATCAACACCTTGTGCAGCAGATAAGAGGGCTGCGGGCCCATGGCATATTGTCAGCATAAATTTATCTTCGGCTATTACCCATTTAATCAGCTCTTTTACATCGTTATTTTCGGGAAGGCCGAGCATTGCGCCATGTCCTCCCGGGATGAAGACAGCCACATAGTCGACATACGATTTAGCGGTGTCCGCTACAAAATCCTGGAGACTGTGTGGGTTTGAAAACTGTGTATTGTATTTTTCAAGAATTTTGCCAATATGCTCGTCTTCATAAGGCATTGCCCACATCTCAAACTTCACGGTGCCACCAGTTGGCGTATAGAAATCTACGTCAAATCCGGCTTGGTCAAAATGAAGAATAGGAACGAGTGTTTCAACGGGATGATTGCCAGTAGAAAATTTCTTGCCATTTTTCATGCTCATATAGCGTTCCTCCGTACAAAGTACAAGAATTTTTTTTCTCGTATCTTTGTTGCCCTCGTCATATTTCTTCTTACTATAGTCGGTTTTTGTAGTAACCATTGCTTTTCTCGAAAAAAAAGAAGGCTCATAGCCCACGCCGTCAAATACTGGCTCTTTGCTCAAATCTTTTGAAAATAATGACATAATATATGTATTGTTTATGGTGTATAATTTATCGCACTCTTATGATATCAAATGTTTTTGCCAGCTTATCGTTCGTTTATTCTCCAAAACAGCCGAAACACGCTGTGGAAAAAATAACACATTTGCATGATCTTAAAGCATAACAATGCTGAGGGCAATGCTGTTTTGTTTAAAAATCTATATCGCATACAAAAGCTTTTTTTAGTTTATTTTGATACTAATAATATCGTATTAAAGCCTTAAAAATGATTTCTATGACAAATGTCAATTAATTTGGTTTATTATTAAACTATTTTGTTCTCTTGGTTGTTTGTAAATCAAAAGATTAAAAATTATAATTATGAAATTCAACAAGAACATCAAACGACTATCGAGTATGGCATCAGCCTTAATGGTATTCTCGATGATTACACTATCATGTAGTAAAGATGATGACAAGCAGATGGAAACAACAGGAACAATCTCTGCGATGGTATCCATGAACAAGGATTATTCCATATTAGCCTCTGCCGTGACAAAGGCTGGTCTGGGTGAAACGCTTTCTTCGACGGGACCATTTACAGTATTTGCTCCGAATAACGCTGCTTTCGAAAGCTCAGGGATGACTTCGGCAGATATTAGTAGTATGTCTGCGGAAAGCTTGAAATCTGTTTTGTTATACCATACACTATCCGCTAAAGTAGTCGCTTCTAGTGTACCCGCCGGCCCTAATGCAGAAGTAAAGACAGCAAACGGAAGCAATGTTTATGTCACTAAAAATAGTAAGGGTGTATTTGTAAATGGCTGGGCGGTAACCTCACCAGATATGATGGCTACGAATGGTGTAATTCATGGTATTTCTCATGTACTTATGCCCGCAACAAAAAATATAGTGGAACTTGCGACAGCTAATAGTGATTTATCCTTCTTAGTTGCTGCAGTGTTGAGAGCAAGTCAAGGAACGACAAATGTTGCTCAATTGTTGAGCGGATCAGGACCATATACAGTTTTCGCACCTACAAATCAAGCTTTTATCAACGCGGGTTTCAACACAATAGCTTCAATTAATCAAGCTGATCCCGCAGTACTGACAAAGATTCTAACCTATCATGTTCTTTCAGCTAGGGCGTTCTCTTCTGATCTTTCAGATGGACAGATGCTAAGTACCCTAAACGGTGAAAAAATCACGGTGAAATTGTCTGGAAAGGCAATGCTGAAAGGTAAAAGTAATACCAGTGAGGCCACAATAACTGGCGTAAACATGCTGGCAACAAATGGTGTCGTCCATGTAATTGATCAAGTTCTTCTTCCTTAATTTAGCTTTATGCTAGCTGCTAGTTTGGCCGCAGAGAATGAGATTCTTTGCGGCCAAAACTTTTTATATGCAGCATATAAATATATCCCGATGTGAATTACTTCCAATGAGGAAGTTTATTTTTAATAAACCCGGCCGAAATCTTATTAATAAATATGTTCAACGGATCAGAATTTAGCGGTCATTATACATCTTCATGGGCAGCCTGTTCATAATTGAAAGGATTTACGCTAATTTCAATCATTAGATTCTCAAAGTAGCAATAAAATCCGAATGTATTTCTGATTTTTTTTGGCGCTGCATCAATTTTTAATTCGTCGTTGTTTTTTAAAAGTTCGAAAATGTTTTGGACTGCAATTTCGTTGTCTTGATAAAACCCAATATGGAAATTCTTAGGATATTGTGGTACATCTTTCTCTTTGTTCAATTCTTGTCCCCAAATTACAAGTACAAAATTATTGTTATCCTTCAGTACCGCCATTTTACTATTGCGGTTGACCATTAAATTGAATTTGAAAATATCTGTCAATAAATTAACGGCTTTATCGACATTCTTTACGACAAGATTGATATGATTAATACTCATTTTTTTGTTGATTTACAGACAAAATTAGCGATCGTTTAATACACTCAATTGGATAAATCGGTCGTTTTCATTTTTATGTAGTATAGTTGGTCTTACCCCTGAGAATTTCTTTATCTGTCTAATGAAATGGGATTGATCTACATAATTGAGTTCCGGATAAAATATGCCGACTTTTAATTGTTTTAGGGAGTTTGAAAAACGAATAATATTGATGTAAGATTTTAATGGAATCCCAAACCAGTGGTTGAAATAGCGGTTCATCTGCCTGTTGCTCCAAATAATCTTATTAGACAGTTCTTCCACCGTCATTTGGCCTTTTGATAGGTAGATATGTTCGAATAGTTTTTTTTTCCTCACATCTATCTTGTTTTCGAGTTGCTTTTCGAATATGTTACAGGCTTTGGTGTAAAAGTTTCCAAAATCTGCAAGATCATTTTTGCCAAATCCCAAATAATCATTTGCCAGTACTAGCCTTTGGTTTCTTAATTTTTCGAAAGACTGCTTAAAAATATACTCAGCGGCCAACGGATAAAAACTTATGGCAAACATCGTCGATTTCGGATAGGGCGGTTTTAAAATGGGTTTATCACAGACTCCTGAAATGAAGATCTGGAAATTATTGTTTTCTTCCATCAAGAGAAATAAATCTATTTTTCCGTCAGGTATGATAATGCCTTCATCTATCTTATCCGAATGATTTTTCAACATCCAAATACTTTCGATTACCGCAGCAAGTGCTGGAGGCGGGGCTAAAGATGTATATTCCAGTGCATATTTAGGTAAATTCATACTGATAATCCATACAAAACAACATGTTGCAAAAGCAATATCCAACATACACGTTTTTTATTAGCAAACGTAGTGTATAAAAGAACGTAGTATCTTTTCAACAGCAAGTTACAAATTAAATGCTGCTTCTGTTAAAATTCAATATAACATTCCAAGTTAGCTTTAGTCGTACGGAAAATACAATTAGGCCAGCAATAGCGAGCAATACTTTCATGTATGCTTTCCTTAAGCGCAATTCTTTAAAAACCTTTTCACTTCGACGTTTGTGTTATATCAAAATTGAACGTATCGCGAATTGAAATCTAGGATTTTTCAATCGCCAAAAGAAAAGACACTAAAACAAAATACCATGGCAGATAATAAATCTAAAAAAGGGAAATCCGACAGAAGCAAAGTAAGCGGATCAGAACAATACGAAATTCAATATTTTAAGAATAAGATGGGGGTGAGCAGTCAAGCTGTTGTTGGCGCGATACGGGCGACCGGATCGAATGAAAGAAAAGTTCTTGAAGATTATTTGAAGAAACGGCACGGAAAATAAACGTTATTTTCAATATACTTAAATACAGTAGTTATGGGACTGTCTAAATATCGCGAAAAGCGTTCCGAGGAGAACACCCCAGAACCATTTGGAGGAAAGCCAAACGGAAAGGAACTTCGGTTTGTAATCCAAAAACATGATGCTTCACATCTACATTACGACTTTCGTCTTGAAATGGGCGGTGTTCTGAAAAGTTGGGCAGTTCCTAAGGGCCCATCAATGGATCCAAGTGTCAAACGCCTCGCTGTGATGGTGGAGGATCATCCCTATGATTATCGAAGTTTTGAAGGTACAATCCCTAAAGGACAATATGGCGGAGGCACGGTTATCGTTTGGGATGAGGGATACTATGAACCGGCTGATGGGAGCGTCAAGGATATCTCCAAACAAGAAAAAGATTTCTTACATCAACTTCATTCTGGCAAGCTTAAATTTAAGCTTAACGGTAAAAAGCTTAACGGCGAGTTTGCTCTTGTTAAGGCTCATGGGAGGGGAGATAATGGTTGGCTTTTAATGAAGCTGGAGGATCAATATGCTAGCAATAAGGATATTACTGAAAACGATAAATCGGTGATATCGGGTAAAACTATTCAGCAAATGGAAAGGTCACCTGATAAAGTATATGGTGAAAATATCATTAAGAAAAACAGCACAGTAAAAGACAATCGTTCGACTAAAGACAAGGCATCCAAACTAATCAACGATCAGTTGGAAGCTGTTCCAAAGCATAGCGCTAAAAGCAAGAGGAATCTTCAGACCTTAGTAAAAAATGCGCCCGCAAAGAAGTTCTATTCTCATATAGAGCCTATGCTCGCTACACTTGTGGATAAGCCGTTCGATGATGAAGGATGGGTATATGAAGTTAAATGGGATGGCTACAGGGCAGTTGCTTTTATGAATAAGGGTGAAGTTGAACTAAAATCCCGTAATGACAAAAGCTTTAATGAAAAATTCTATCCGATCTATGAGCAATTGAAGACTCTTAAATTAGACGCCATCTTGGATGGAGAAGTGGTCGTTTTAGATAAAAATGGCACAGCTAGTTTTGGAGCGCTACAAAACTGGCGCAGCGAAGCGGATGGTGACCTCGTTTATTACGTTTTTGATATCTTATGGTATCAGGGCCACGATTTGAAGGACATGCCATTGCTTGAGCGTAAATCAATTTTGAAAGAAGTTCTTCCTGAGAGCAACAGCATTCTAGTCAGCGAACACTTTGAAACTTCCGGAATTCATTTTCTGGAAGAGGCCAAGAAATTGGGGCTTGAAGGGATTATGGCAAAGCGGAAGGATAGTTTATATCATGTTCACAACCGTTCCAAAGACTGGTTGAAAATTAAAGCGAACAAAAGGCAGGAAGTCGTCATCGGTGGTTTCACTTTGAATGATGATTCCAGTAAATTGTTCAGTAGTTTATTAGTCGGTATTTATGAAGGTAAAAAATTGATTTATACCGGAAAAGTGGGTACTGGTTTCAATGTAAAACTTCAAAAGGAGATGATGGAACTATTTAAGCCGCTGATTGTTTCTAAAGCGGCTTTCTCTGAAGAACCCGACGTTAATAAGCCTTCGAGGTTTAGACCAAATCCGCCACATGCTACTGTGACATGGCTTAAACCGGAACTTGTATGCGAGGTGAGTTTTACGGAGTTAACCAGCGATGGTATTATGCGTCATCCCTCGTTTAACGGAATGCGAGAAGACAAACGTGCTAAAAATGTTATTCTTGAAGATGAGGCTCCTACTGAAAAAATGGTCGATCATATGGAAGATAAAATAGTTTCGTCAAGAGTGAAGGGGCAGCGGAAGAGCCTCTTAAATCCCTCGGATAAAACCCAGGTCAGAAAGGTAAACAAACATGAATTGAAGTTTACCAATCTGGATAAGGTTTTTTGGCCGAAAGAGGGAATAACAAAAAGAGACCTCATCAATTACTACTATCAGGCAGCTCCATTTATATTACCTTATTTAAAGGATCGGCCGCAAAGTATGAATCGATTTCCCAACGGAATTGAAGAAGATGGTTTCTACTTTAAGAACGTGACCGATATGGCGCCAGACTGGGCGGAAACTTATCTTTACCACAGTGAAGCTGATGAAAAAGACCGTCATTATCTTGTTGGGAAGGATGACGCTACACTACTTTATATGGCGAATCTTGGCTGTATAGAAATGAATCCCTGGAGTAGTACTGTGAAGAAGCCTGACAATCCATCGTTCTGTATTATAGACCTTGATCCGGATAAAAATTCTTTTGATCAGGTTATTGAGGCTGCACAGGTCACAAAGCACATATTGGATGATATGGGGGTATCGAGCTATTGTAAAACCAGCGGTTCTACGGGGCTTCACATCTATATCCCGCTTGGCGGGAAATATACTTACGATCAATCCAAAGAGTTCGCCCGGGTTATCGTTACCCTGGTTCATCATGAGCTTCCTAAATTCACGAGCTTGGAGCGATCCATAAAAGATCGCAAGGGCAAAATGTATCTTGATTTTCTGCAGAATAGGCCTCACGCAACAATTGCGGCAGCCTATTCCGTTCGTCCTAAACCCGGAGCCACTGTGTCGATGCCATTACACTGGGAGGAAGTGAAAAAAGGTTTAAAAATAAGTGATTTTCATATTTTAAACGCCATTGAGAGGATGCGAAGTGAAGGAGATATTTTTAAACCGGTATTGGGAAAAGGTATCAATCTAAAAAGTATAGTAGATAAACTTTCCAAATAACGGTTTCATTTTCAGTAATCTATAATTTTAAATTAATCATTATGAACGTAAAACGTTTTTTTGGGACAGTATTAACTGTTCTTGGTATTGTCGGTTTAATTTATACCGGATATGAACTTATCAATAAAAGTGCTGCCTATACTACTTTAGGCGTAATTGGTGTATTGGGATTAATCTTCTTTTTCGCTGGTATAGGCCTTGTAAAGAATACCAAAGATGAGGCCTAAGTATAAAAACAATTTTATGAAACCGTTCCCAATAATTGGGAACGGTTTCATAAAATTTAATCATAACCTATGCCTAAAATCCTGAAAGCCTTTATCTAATTTAGGATAACTAACGTATCTATGTCATTTTGCTTGGACATTTCAAACATTCCTGCACATGATCTGAAATCACCATAAAGTATGAAACTAAAGTATCCGTTTTACTGTCGGTGATTATATAGAATGTTGCTGTTGGTCAATCTTTAAAAAAATATAATTTAATGAAAATAAGGCGTTTTATTGCGTTGGGTATCTTAGGGCTTTATCCGGGGCTATCAGCATCTCAGGTTCCCACACGCGCTATGGATGTGCGAAAAGAAGAAAAAGTGTTTGTTGTTAGGCGGTATTTGGATCGGGTCGCCTCATGGCAGTTGGACAGTATCGAACATAATGGGCTCCGTCATGCTGGCCGTGAATGGACTTCAGCAACTTTATTTACGGGCCTGATAGAGATGACAAAGCAGTCAGGCGGTGCGCGTTATGCCAAGTATCTCGAGTCGGTAGGCGAGCAGTTTGCTTGGAAAATGTATGCGGACAACTATCGGTATTATGCGGACAATTATTGTGTTGGGCAGTTGTATACCTGGAAGTATACTCGCGATAAAAATATCGATTACATAGCAGATTTCGTCAGGTTGGCTGATACATTGGTAAGTCGTCCACATAGCGAATCATTGGCTTGGAAAAATAATATTGCACTGCGAGAATGGGCTTGGTGCGATGCCTTATTTATGGGACCACCGGCACTTTCGTCAATTTATAAAGTGACGGGCAATCTACAGTACCTTGATTTGGTAGACACTTTATGGTGGAAGACGACAAATTATCTTTACAATCCCAAAGAGCGTTTGTTCTATAGAGATCAAAGTTATTTTGATAAAAAGGAAAGCAATGGTCAGGACGTCTTCTGGTCTAGGGGAAATGGCTGGGTTTTGGCTGGGCTGGTTCGTGTCTTGAATGATATGCCAAAAGATTACAAAAGCCGCGCGAGATGGGAAGATCTCTATCGTAGCATGGTAAAGCGCATTGCTTCTTTGCAACAGCATGACGGTTATTGGCGGACGAGCCTTTTGGATCCTGAACGCTATCCAGCTAAAGAAACCAGCGGTACAGCACTATTTACGTATGCAATAGCGTGGGGGATAAACAATAAAGTCATTCCTTCAAAAGATTATGAAACTGTCGTATGGAAAGGTTGGAATGCACTTGTTAATGCGGTTCATCCCGATGGAAAACTGGGCTATGTGCAGCAAGTAGGTGAGGCTCCAGGCGAAGTAAACTACGATGATACGGAAATTTACGGCGTGGGCGCATTTCTTTTGGCTGGTCATGAGTTATTGAAACTCGCAGAAAAAAGTAGCGCTACAGGAAAATAAATAATTGTAGGTAATAGGTAGGTAGGAAAAATTGGTCGTAGCGTTGTCTACGGCCAATCATCCGAGCGAAAAGACGCTACAGGAATACCTTCCGTACGATAAAGTTCTCCGAAACACCAGTCATGAAAAGCGTAGCGCACGGCGACGGGTGCTTTCACGGCAGTTGAAGTTACGGCAATACGGTTATTTTGCAGTATGGCTATTGCCGGATGAAAGATTTGATCGGCGCCAGCGAGTTCAAATTGGGTTAATGATTTTCCATAGCTTGTGATACCTAAGGGACAATGCTTCAATGAAACAAGTACTGTATCATGGAGGATGACGATTTTATCCAACGTTGGCGTTTGATAAACGATTCCATTTTTTTGATAATGGCTACCCAATGCCCAGCTTGCCAATCGTTGTGCAACAATGGTTTTATTGGCTGGATGGATATTATGCATTTCACCTCCATCTATGGTAGAAGCCATTCCCGCATTGGACAAGCTGTCTTGCGTTTTGAGTTGTATTTCGCGAAGGCGTGGTAATAAAACTCCCTGTCCACCGGCATATTGCATTGGAGCGATCTCTACATAGTAAAAAGGCCATTCTCCTATATCCCAACTCTTTCTCCAATCACGGATCATATTGGTCTGTAAAATGTTATAATCATAATAATTATATCGGTTTTGTTCGCCTTGGTACCAAATTACACCTGCAATTCGAAATCCGATTAGTGGACAGATCATCGCATGATAAAGATTGCCCGGCTGTTGGTGGACTTGTTTTCCAATCGCTCTATTGGGTAATTTTTGTTGTCTTAGAGATCTTTCTACAAGCGATGGCCGCATCCATGCTTCAATTGGTGAGCCACCCCAAGTGGTTTGAATTATGCCTATGGGCACATTAAGGTGCTGCTGTAGATACTTTGCAAATTGGTAGCCCACCGCACTAAAATTAGCTACCGACGCCGCATCTGCTACAGACCAATTTCCGTTTAAATCAAACGCTGCAGTTTCGGCATGCGCTCTTTCTACTCGAAAGAGACGAATCTGGTCATTGGGTGACGCTAACAGCAATTCTGCCGCATGTAGAATAGGTTGGCCATAGTAGCCCTTCATGGGCATGTCCATATTGGACTGACCGGAGCATATCCAAACCTCGCCGATCAAAACATCGTGCAATGTAATTTTCTCTTCTTGTTGTATTTGTATGTTATAAGGCCCACCTGCTTTTGGAGTTTCTATCCATAGCGACCAATTTCCATCTTGATCTTTAGCTGTTTTATAGCTCTTGCCATCCCAGGAAGTTGTCACCTGTATTTTCTTTTTTGAGGTGCTCTTCCCCCAGATCTTGACTTGACTTGATTGCTGCAATACCATATTATCAGCAAAAAAATTTGGTATGGTTAACGCTGCAAAGCTTAGTTGACAAATGAATAAGCTGCATATAAGGGCGATGATATATTTCATGTATTGAACTTTTTATTCCGTGTAAGATTTGCTATAAATCCAGCAATGATCAACACAGCCAATCCTACAGTCATGACCATGTACGAGAACTGCGAAGTTAATGCACCAAGAATCATAATTCCGATCCCGACTACTGCCATAGAAGCGGCAATAACCCTAATTCCAAATCGATTCTGCTGCTCGGTGTCATCATTTCTTATATCGAAGTTTTGGGTAATGCAATTGTTCGTTTTGACCGTCATAGGGACTAGGACATGTTGCGCCACTTGACCTGTTGAAAGATAGTACAACTCAAAAGTAGTTAATATAAGGATTGGAATTCCCATGCCGAATGTAGTTTCCATCGTTAAATTTAGCTTCAATCCTAATACGCCTGGTGCAATTGTTTTTAAAAATAGATTGACAAACAAGGAAATGATCGTGGCACATATGACCGAAAATCCGGTTTGTCTTTTTGAGAATAAGCTCCATATAATGGGCGCGAAGAGGGCCCCGCCGGCGATGGATGCAGTGCTCAGTACAACATTGACGATCCCTCCCGCAGATGGTATCCACATGGCAATTAGGATGGTACCTATGCCAAAGATCAACGTAAATAATCTTGCTACGGTAATAACCGATTTTTCAGAAGCTTCGGGCCTGATTAGGTTCTTATATATATCTTGGGCAAATACTGTCGCGGCCATATTTATTGTGGTGTTCGCTTTACTTGACGTGGCCGATACCATCCCTGCCAAAACCAAGCCGATAAGTCCTGCAGGCATGACCTTTTGGATAAGCATCATATAGGCATCTTCCACCTCGAGTCCGCCCAGATTAGGATTAATAATGCGATAGATCATCGGCGGAAGCATCCAAATCAGTGGACAGATAAAGTATAGGATGCTAAAAATACCCGATACTTTTTTTGATTCTTTTGCCGACCCTACACTGGTATAGCGTTGTACATAGGACCAATTCCCGCCAAGATAGAATGTCTGGTATACAATAAAAGCCAGCATAAAACCAACGGTATATTCTTCATTAAAAGGTTTGAAAAAATCTTTGGGCGCCTCGCGGACCAAGGTTTGAAAGCCACCAATTTCACTGAATGCAATTGGAATCACGATGACTACTGCAGCTGATAATATAACGAATTGTACCACATCCGTCACCAAAACGGCCCATAACCCACCCGCAGCGGTATACAAGATGATAATGAGTCCAATGATCACAATACACAGATTTACCGGCAAATCAGCCGCTACGTGAACCATTTTTCCTACGGGATAAAGAACTGCGGCGGTAGTGAATAAGCTTAAAAGCAAAGTCATATAGGTATAAAACTGCTTTTCCTTCTGACCAAAGCGTTTTCCTATATATTCTGCGGCAGTTGCCACACCTGTTTTTTTCCATCTTGAAGCGATAAAAAGGGTGACAAGCAGACCGCTAATAGCCATCGTCAATTGGATGGCATTTGCGATTAGTCCGTGTGTGTAAGCAATCGATCCCCAGACTACAAATGTGCCTGCGGAAAAATAACTTATGAAAAGAGACAGTCCATTGATCCACCAGGGTGTTTCACCACCTGCTTCAAAAAAAGCTTGTCCAGTCTTACTTCCTACCCGTGTAAAAGTGAGTCCAATAGCAAAAATCAATAGGCTAAAAATGCCCATCACGATATAGTCTAACTGTATCATTCTATAGTTCTTTTAAAAGATCATTTATTTTTTTCGAAGCAACGAATATCAAATAGCGATGCCGGCACATGATCTGACGGGTGTAGCATTTGTATACTAAGGCGTTCAGTGCGTATCGGTTCGGGGAAGGTAATCCGGTTTAATGTCCTAAAGTTATCAGCTGTTGAATATATAATCTTACCTGAGGAATCTTTGATGTTATATGCGCGCACACAAAAAGGCATTATGTTTTCTGGGTGACTCATTAATACCGATTCCATGGCATGGTCAAAGTCCGTGTCAAACCACAGATCTATGCGAGCGATTTCCTGCGGATTATCCCAATCGAGCACAACGGTAGGTGTCTTATCTTCAGGGTGTGCAACCCAAGCATTTGTAGTCGTTACCGGTCTATTCACGCCATTTTTCAGTTGATTACTTGCAAAAGTATCTATTTGCTGTTTGAAAGTTACAGCTATGTTTTGTCCATCGGGTCTGCGCTGTGGGCACCAGAATTCAAATTCGTCTACACCAACACCAGTAATTGGTATTTGCTTTCCATTGTTGGATACTGCTTTGTTAAAAGAGTTAAATACGGACATTACGCCTGTTACACGTTGATCTGTATAGCCCAATTGTATGTAAGGGTTAGATTGGAAAGTCAGAAAGACATATCCATCAGAAGCTAATGGTGTATCAAAATCAATGTCGATTGAAGTGGTTCCCTTGGTAAGTGGAATCGTGCGTGTCGCAAGCGTAATGTCTGGAGTGAAATTTCCAGCTTTCTCCGATATCCGTATCGATGTCTCCAAGACGGTATCTTGAAGTACTTGCAGGGCTAGTTGGAAAACTGGAAGTTTCCCTTTTTTCATGGGGAGCAGCTGCGCTGATGGTATAGTCAGCGGCTTCCATAGACTGACGTCACCAAAACCAGTAAACGGTAATTCACTGGAAGTACTGATTTGCGCCTGGAGTGCAAGATCATGCTTTTCGCGTAAGGCCAAAGACGGAATATGCTGACCTTCTGCCATTAAACGTTGTTGCAGTTGATGCATATTATTGTCTAAGGTCAGTTGCTGGGGTGACAGCTGGAGTTCCTTGCACAGCGCTGCTGCCATACCTACAGCTTGACCGACATAAGCACAGGTTGCCATAACTCGCGTGGCGCCAAACGCAACATGACTTACGCTGATTATACGTCCGGTCAGAAATAGATTACGAATATTTTTGCTATATAGGCTTCTATAGGGGATATCGAATATTCCCTTGCTATGCCATTGGTTACAGCCTGGCAGTTCACTATAGACGCCGTCGGCGGGATGCAAGTCGATTGACCAGCCGCCATATGCAACCGCATCTGGATGCTGACGCTGTTCAACGAGATCCTGTTGTATCATCATATAGTCTCCTTCAAAGCGCCTACTCTCACGTTTTCCAGGTATCATTCCTACCCATTCCAAGGTAAGTGTTTCGGATTCGGGAAAATTTCCGGAGTTTTTGATATAATTCCATACTCCATAGATGATTTTCCATAGTTCCCATTTGATGGTTTCAGTATCATGTACAGTATCCAAACGTCCTCCATACTCCACCCACCATAGTTTACAGCCATGTTCGTTCGCTTTAAACTGTTTAAATCGCGGGATTTGACTGATCTCTTTAAGAGCGAAGGTAGGAGGGATAAATGAAACAGGCATCCCCGTATCCTTGGTATAGAAATATAAAGAATGGCCCAGTAACTCGCCATATTCCTTACTCGGCGCCATACCTTCACCAAATTCCTCTCTACTTTCAGCGCCCATACGGAATGCAGCTCCTGCGAGAAAACCGACTATACCATCTCCAGAAGCATCGCAAAATAACGGCGAGTGGAAGGTGTACAGGGTCGAATTCTGGCTACAGAAAGCGCTTACACTCTCTATTTGGTCTGCAGCAGATTTTTCGACATGGTATACAGCTGTATTTAGGAAGAGACGAATGTTTTTTTCCTGATTTACTTTATCCATCAGGATCATATCTAAGATGATTGGGTTTCCTTGTGGATTTCGATAGGTGTTTTCAACCAGAATTTCGTCGATTACGCCACCTTCTCTGGACCAGCGATTATTGTTACCCATATGTGAGGTGGCCCCTAACATCCAAAGGCGAACTTCGCTGGAGGCATTGCCGCCTAGGACGGGTCTATCTTGTATCAAGATTACGTTTAAACCTTGACGCGCGGCAGTAATGGCGGTGCAGATACCCGACATCCCTCCACCTGTCACGACGAGATCGCTATCGTATTGGATATGTTTTAGCTTTCTTTTTTCTTGCGTGTTACTAGTAATCATGGATATAACTGGAATTAAGTGCTATCATTCGTTAAGACCAAATTTATCCATTCTGAGAGTAGGAGCTGGTACACTTTGCTGTAAAATTTCCATGGGAACGCTCCCTATATTTGGGAACGCTCCCGTGTTCGTTGCTGTTTTTGGGAATCACTCTCCGGATCGTACAGTAGAATCACGTACCATGAGCTTAGCTTCCATTGTACGGATGATTGGCTTCCATTCTTCAATATCTTTTCCGATCAATCCCAATAGGAGTTCCATCGCTGTCTTGCCTATTTCCCGTACAGGCTGTGCAACTGTAGTGAGGCTAGGTTCGGCGAAGCTTGAACCATAGTTGTCACTGAATCCGACCACAGCAATATCTTCAGGAATACGTTTATTCATTTTTTTGATTATCTGCATAGCTTCTATTGCGGTGGGATCATTCACAGCGAAAATACCATCTATGGGATTTTCTAGTTCCACAAGAAATTTAACAAACATCTTGATTTTATTTAAGCTGAGGTCTGAGTCAATAATTAAATCCTGTTCGATCGGAATACCATGTTTGGTCAAAGCATCACAATATCCATTGAGCCTTTTTTGACTAATACTGAGTTGTCTGGGGCCTGCTAAATGTGCTATTCTGCGCCTTCCCAGGCTGATGAGGTGCTCCACCGCATGGAATGCGGCATCGTAATCATTGACCACGACCTTGGGGACCATAATTTCATTGCAAACCCTATTGAAGAACACAATCGGAATTTTTTTGCGAATAAATACTTTCCAGTGATCATAATTCAGTGTTTCCTTTGTCAATGAAACCATTACTCCATCTACACGATTGGCCAACATGACCTTAGCATTGGCAACTTCGGTCGCATAGCTTTCATTACATTGCGATATCAGTACCGAATAGCCATGTTTGCTAGCCTCTTCTTGCGCACCAACGACAACTTGTGGAAAAAAAGAGGTAGAGAATTCAGGTAAGACAATACCGATCGTGTTGGTCTTGTTCGTGATGAGGCTTAGTGATTGCATATTGCGCTGATAATCTAATTTCTGAGCCAGTTCCAAGATTTTTTGGCGCGTTTCTGCCTTTACATTGGCATGGCCGGTAAGGGCGCGGGATACGGTGGATTTTGAAATATTTAGTTCGTTGGCAATATCAACAATAGTTATCTGATCACTTTTCATAGAAATAAGCGTTGGTCTCGATTTATAATGAGCTTTAAAAATAAGATATGTTTATGATAAAGTGAACAATTTTAATTTTTAGCGTTGGGACCCTGTCCATCTTTCGGGGATTTATTGAAGTAAAGGTGCATGTAATGACATTTGCACCTTTACTGCTGTAGATTGGCTAACTAGTTGTTAATAACCGGGATTTTGTCTCATCAATGGCATTTTTTGAATTTCACTCAATGGAATTGGTAGGAGGTACATTGCTTTCCTAAAGTTTAACGGTCGTAAAGCTGAACCCACTAAGTAGGTAAAGGTATTACCATTGCGTGTGATAATTATTGTTTTGTTAAAGCCCTTGAGCACATTTTCTGCGATCATCCAGCGCCGGATATCATTAAAGCGATGATCTTCAAAAGCCAGTTCGATTCGTCTTTCATTTTGAATGACTATGCGCATCTGCTCGACATTCATCCCTACCTTCAAACCATACATGCGGTCAGAACCCGGAAAAATTCCTGCTCTTTCACGTAATTCTTTCAGCTTGTCATAAGCTCTTTCCGGGAATCCAGCTTCGTTGATCGCTTCAGCATAATTGAGTAAAATTTCTGCATAGCGAATCAGGGGCCATCCGCGTTCGGTAGAACCTGCCGTATTGGTGGCTAGATTTTCGTCCAGCATTTTTCTGCTGTAATAGCCCGTGGAGTAATTGTTGGGTGTATAGGCATCGTTTGTGGGGTTGGCAGGATTCGAGCCGTTGCTCATATACGTATAGATTGTAGTCTTTGGACCGGTGTTGGATACATAGGATAATCCATTATAAATAATGGAATAGTCGAATCGCGGATCCCGATTTGCATAAGGGTTGTTGGGATCGTAGAGCGTACTTTCGTTCGTTGGTTTACCATCTCTCATGGGAAATGCAGCGACTAGATTGTGCGTTGGTTTCATCACTGAGCTGCCTGAACGGGTGGGGGGTAAGTAATAGGCCTCCAGCTCTTTCTGTGTTGTGCGATTGTAGGCGAGGATATATTCACTGTTTATTCGTTTGAGGAATACTTGATAAAAACCGTTGCCGGGGCGAGTCTCGTTATCTACATTGAGCGCATATTTGTGACTACTAATTACCGCTTCAGCAGCAGTTGCGGCATTTTGCCAGCGGTTTTTGTCATAGTTTGGGTATCCTACTAGGGCACTAAGTTCGGCCGTTGCCTCGCTACTTAGTCCACCGTTGAAGAGTGGGCTTGCTGCGTAGAGCAGTACGCGTGATTTTAAAGCCAGGCAGGCTCCATTGGTAATCCGGCCAAAGTCGATATCTCTGTAGACCACGGACGCGAGAGTCGCTGCTGCGGCATCCAATTCTTGTACAATATAATTGATGGATTCTTCAAACGTGTTACGTGGAAGGTCAATAAGATCATTGATTTCGAATACGCGATCACCTACAAGGGGTATACCGCCAAAGGCGGCAACCATATTGTAATAATAGAAGGCGCGTAGGAAGCGTGCTTCTGCAACCATCCTTGTTCGGGTAGCGGGCGTAAATGGCGCATTCGGAAGCTTTGTCAACAGTAAATTTACGCGACGAATATTGGTATAGGGGGTATTCCACAGATCTTTGTTCGCAGCAAAGCCCGTGAGTACATTGCTGGGGGCTATTACACCTTGCGCATAAGCATTTCCCCAGACCGAGACATTATTATTACCCTCGGCATTATCCGTAGCCAATTCCATGTTGCCGGAGCCACCAGCGGCCGAGAAACGATAGGGGTCAAAGCTATAGCCCATGTCCTGATAAATTCGATTTAGAAAACCGAGTGTCCGAACGCTGTCGGTAAAGACATCTTCAGCAGAAATGCCTACAGTTTTATCATCCAAGAATTTGGAGTTTTGACAAGAGTATATGATGCTTGTCAATGCAATTAGAAATATAAATATCTTCATGATTGTGCTTTAAAAAGTTACATTTAAACCGAAGTTGAAAATACGCGTAGGGGGGTATGGTAGGTCTGCAGATGATTCCAGCACTTCGGGGTCTAAATTGTATAGTTTGTCTAGCTTTGTCCATGTGAATAGATTGTAGCCGCTGCTATAGATGCGTAATTGTTTTATTTTAAGTTTTTGAAGTACATTTGCAGTTAGTGTATAACTAATCTCAGCGGTTTTAAGTCGGATATAATCGCCTGGTATAGCCCAGAAGTCCGAATACCAATCCCTTGGGCTTTGGCTCAGCCCACTTGTATATACTTGCGGATATTTGGCCGCGTTTCCTAATTCTGGTGTCCAATGTTGCAGGTGTATCGGGAGTGCTTTGCTGGCGTTGTGATGGATAACAGCACCTTCGGCGCTAGCGACGAAATTGGCAGCTCCCTGAAAGAGCACGGTAACATTAAAATTTTTGTAACCGGCACCCAATGTAATTCCATAGGTTGTATTAGGCAGGTTTGTATAGCCAAAAAAAGATTGGTCACTCGCGTTTATAATCCCGTCCCCATTCAAATCTTTGTATTTCAAATCCCCTGGGCGGCCGCCTGCGGGTTTGGCTACAGTAGGATCCGCAATTTCTTCGGTTGTGTAAAACTCGCCTGTCCAACTATATTTCAGCTTGGCTCCAATTGCTTGGCCGGTTTGTTTTTGATAAGGGTATAAGGGTACTGGTTCGTCTCTAAACAACACCTTGTTTTTCGCCAACGAATAGGTGCCTTTTACAGTGTATCGCCAATTGTCCTGAATTTGGCCTGTATAGCCTAATTCGACTTCCCAACCTTTATTATTGGTTTTCCCTAAGTTGACGTTAGGCAGCGTTTGGCCGAATACCGCTGAAACAGCGCCTCTGCTGGTGAGGATATCAAAGCGATTGTTGTCAAAATAGTCAATGGTTGCTGTTAACTTGCGATTTAAAAAAGCTAAATCAAGACCGATATCCATTTTCTTTTCTTTCTCCCAGGTTACCTGGTTATTTCCTAGGGCACCCTCTGCCGCGGTGACATAGCTGTTGTTGTTAGCTTCGCCAAATAATCCTGAACCGCTGCCGATACTGTAGTTTTGAAGATAGGCATATACTCCACCGGTATTGTCTACGCCGGTTAGACCATAGGAGCCACGCAGCTTGAAAATATCAATAAAGGGAAGTTTTTGTTTAACAAGTTTTTCTTCCGCGATGTTCCATCCGATAGAGGCTGCAGGAAAGAAGCCAAATCGACGTTCTTTCGCAAATCGATCGGATCCATTGTAAGCGCCGCTGATCTCAAATAGGTATCTATTCTGGAAGTCGTATCCTATACGTGCTGTATAGCCCCGGAAATTCTCCGGAATAAAATTATAATCTTTGGCACCTGTTGCGCTTTTACTATTTTGGTTGTATAATACCAGTGCGGATAGATGGTGTGCGTGTGCAAAACTACGGCTGTAATTCAGCATGGCCTGCAAGGTGATTGCGTAATTGGTACTTCCGGCGCCATAGTTTAAGGTTGGCGTTGCGATACGATAGACATTATCCTGACGCCCGAACGAATAGGAATCTGTTGTCGGATCATAGATATACGATGGGAAACCACCGCCGGCGGTAGGACGTTGTAAAGAACGGTTGTAAGCGTAGTCGTTGCGGTAGGCTATTGTTCCTTTGAAAGACAGCCCCTGTGTAATGAAGTTCAATTTCTGATTTGCGGAGGCTGCCAGATTCATATTATTATTGTGGGTACGATAGTAACCGTTGTACATCAAACGACCAATGAGATTGTTGTTATTTCTGCCGGCAGAATTTCTCTGCCACACGCTATAGCCTAGACTACCATCTGGATTGAATAGGGGATAGTTATAAGGCGCGGTCTCGGCCGTACGGCTGAGATCGCTAAAAATATTGTCGTTAGCACTGGCATTGTTGCGATTGGTTTCACCTAGGCTACCGAAGAAATCAAAACGCACATCGAGGTCATTATTCACTTTTAAATCTATGTTTGAGCGATAGTTATATCGTTTATAATAGAATTTACTGTTCAGGTCTTCGCTGAAATCCTTTAGTTGTCCACCTTGGTTCAAATACCCTACAGATACGTAATATCTTGCGCGGTCTGTACCACCTGTTACATTCAGTGTATTTGTCGATTGCGGTGCAAATTTGCGTAATAGGATTTCCGTCCAGTCGTTATTGGGGTGTGTATAGGGAGAAGTTCCGTCTTTGAACAATTTTAGATCTTCATCTGAGAATTGCGGTTTAAAATTTGCGTTCGGATTCAAGTTATTTGTGTTGACCTGGGACTCGACCAGGAGTTTGGCTGATTCGTAGGCGTCTAAAAATTTGGGTGTCCGGGTTAATTGACTCAGTGCATATTCAGTCTGAAAGTTGATTTGAGGCTTGCCCGACTTTCCTCGTGTTGTTGTTACTAAGACAACTCCGTTAGCACCTTTGATACCGTAAATGGAGGTTGTTGCAGCATCTTTGAGGATACTGATGGATTCGACTTCATTTGCATTTAGGGTTTGGAATTGTGCATAAGTGAACTCGATGTCATCAACAATAATAAGCGGTTGGTTGTTACCGGTATAAGAACTTGTTCCACGAACATAGAACGTGGCACCATCGTTTCCTGGTTGTCCTGAGCGCTGCTGACTGGTAAATCCTGTTAAACGGCCCGCCAACGTATTTTGTAAGCTAGGTGATGGGCTTTGCCGAATTTCATCACCACTAATGGAGCTTACAGCGCCTGTAAGCGTTTTTTTTGTAGTTTTACCATACCCCACCACGACGACTTCATCGATTTCCTGCTCACGCGCCACTAATTGGATGTTAATTGTGTTTGTTCCCTGCACGTCTACCTCCTGGCGTAAATAACCAAGGTGGTTGACTACAATCGTCTCACTGCTGATATTTAATTTAAAGCGGCCGTTTTCATCCGTGCGTGTTTGGCGATTTGTTGCATTTTTATCTGTAATTGTCACATCTTTGAGGGGACCACTGCTTCCGCGAACGGTGCCTGTCAACTGTCTTTCCTGGCTGAGAGCAGTTGAGCAGGTAATCGTGGTTAGGCCAATGAGATAATATATTAAGTTTTTCATTTTAGAGTATCTGTCTTTTTTGATTAATAATAGCCTTCATTCTGAATCAATGCACGATTTTTAGACGTTTCGCTATAAGGTATAGGCATATGGTAATACTTGGTTTCAAAATGAAAGGGGGTAAGCATTTGTTCGATTGCCGTCACAGACGCCCCTGATTTATGGAGTACAAGACCTTTGAGCGAATTTTTGATGTCTCCAGCATCCTTCCAACGTCTGATATCCCAGAAGCGATGTTCTTCGAAGGCCAGTTCGATACGTCTTTCATTTTTTATAAGATCGCGCATTGCAGTTTGTGCGATCCCTTCCGAAATACCATAGCGACTATTGTTACCAGGTTTAATACCAGCGCGTGCCCGTATCAAGGTGATCTGTTTGACTGCATCTTCGGTACGACCGACTTCGTTAAGGGCTTCGGCGTAGCTTAGTAAGACTTCAGCATAACGGAAATAGGGGAAATTATGGCTTTGATTTGCATAGGTCGTAGCGTTTGTGAAATCACCCAAGAATTTACGTAAGTAGTAAGCGGTCTTGGTTTGACTTAAGAAAGGCTTATTGGGTTTATCCAAGCCACCTTCGAATGTTTCAATCGGCCTGCTCAACCACCGGACTCCATTGTAAAAAAGGATCGCTTTTAATCGGGGATCGCGATTTTCGTATTGGCTGAGATCAGTACTTAAACCAACATAGGGTAACCCGGTATCCATAGGAAAGGCATTGACAAAGTTTTGTGTAGGGCTTGTTCGACCATTGCTGGCCGCAGGAGCAACATAGCCCACTGGTGCATTATTTGCCTCTAAGGAAGTTGAATTGGCCGATTGCTTGGCAAAGATAATATCCGTATTTACTTTGGTTGTAAAGATATTTGCATAAGCGATTGAACCTGTGCCAGCTGGTAATTTATGGTAGCCCTTGGCTATCAATTCTTCAGCGGTCGAAAGCACACGCGTCCAACGTCCGTTGTCTTTGTCTGGATAACCATTAAGTAGTTTGATTTGTGGGTTAACACTAACGCCGCCGCCGTTAAAAAGAGGGCTAGCTGCGTAGAGATATAGCCTCAGTTTTAGCGCTAAAGCAGCTTCATTTGTCACACGTCCATATTCCGTTGTAGTGAGCAGGGCCGAAGAAGCTGCGGGCAGATCACCTTTGATCGCCTCACACTCACTGGCAATCAAATCTACACATTCAGCATAGGAGCTCCGAGGGATATTCAGGTCATCGGACAGTTCGAATATGTTATCGCCCACTATTGGGATCCCACCGTAGCGCTTTAACAACTCAAAATATGCGAATGCCCTAAGAAACCGCGCTTCGGCTTTATAGCGTCGGATCATGTTTTCGGGAATGGGTACTACCGATATATTTTGTAAGAATACATTTGCTCGGCGAATAATCGTATAGCTATTCTGCCAGTTATTGTCCGGATAATTTACAGCGGTTAACTGACCGTTTGTAAATAGCCGAATATCCGATGTTTCGGAAGATGGTACAGCATCATCCGTTGCGGCATCAAGCATATCGCCTGTTATGCGGTTGAATCCGTTAGGAAGAAAGGAGTAGATTCCGAATAGATAGGCTTTTGCCTGTACACCCTCTTTATCAGTGGGATCAAACACATCACCGAGCAGAATCCTTTCTTCTGGTTGGTGTTCAAATTTGTTGCAAGAAGCTATCCCGAGCATGGCACAGGCTAGTACACAAATTACTGTTTTTTTCATATCTCCCTGTATTATAGTTGGATGTTTAGACCGAAACTGATGATTTTTTGTATAGGGTACAGACCACGGAAATTTTCTGGATCGGCACCGTTGAATGTTTTTGAGCTAAATGTATATAGGTTAAAACCATTAGCAAAAACCCGCGCCGACTTGATCTTAACTCGTTGCGTTAAGATTGTGGGTAATGTATAGCCTAATTCGACAGTGCGAATGCGTAGATAGTTGCCACTACGTAACCAAAAGGTTGAATATACATTGTTGTTAATTGCACCACTTTGTGGGCCTGAACTGGTGCTTAATCTTGGATAGCCGGCATTCGGGTTGTCTATGGTAAAACGATCGAGCTGTGTGCTGTAAGCCTGACCCGTACCGCTGTTAAATTCCCGGTAACTATTGCCAGAAAGATAGACTTCACGATTTATCATACCCTGAAAGAAGATGGAAAAATCGATGTTGGCGAAGCTAAAGCCTAAATTGGTTCCGAGCAAGATTTGTGGTTTTTCTGAACCTATTGGACCCTGATCATATTGATTGATCAGACCGTCACCATTGCGGTCTCGGTAACGAATATCTCCTAATTGTGGTGTGTAGCCCTCCACTGTTGGTGATGATTGTAATTCATCAGCACTCCTGTATAATCCTTCGGCGATATATCCTATGGTCTGTCCAACAGGATGCCCTGAAGAAGACATGTAAGAATAGGCCAACGCAGGTTCGGCTTCGTAGACCATTTTCGATTTTTGGATGCTTGCGTTCAGTAAGGCATAATAGGAGAATTTAGAGGTATGGTTGCGCCATCCCACTTCGGTTTCGTATCCGGTGTAATCCTGTTTGCCGATATTTTCATTGGGATAACTGATGCCCAACAGCGAATTGTTGCTTTTGCGTGTAATATTGAGATCGCGGTATTTATTTTTGTAGTAAGTGAGTTGAAAAGTGAATTGGTCGTTAAAGAGCGCACCATCGATACCGAGATTTAGCATATTCACTTTGGCCCAGGTCGGGTTTGCGTTGGCCAAATAAGACTCGCCTATTGTTCCTGCTGAGCCCGCTGTTGATCCGAAAAAAGTTTCTGGCGTACCATTATAACTTTGTATATAGGTGTAATAACTCGCATTGTCACGACCTAATAAACCATATGATCCGAATAGCTTTATTTTGTTTATCCATTTTACGTCTTTAAGTAGTTCTTCTCGGTGTATATTCCAACCTAAGCCGATAGCGGGGAATGTACCGTATTTGAACCCTCCGTCGTTTGGGTAACGATTAGCACCATTAACAGCAAAAGACAGCTCTGCTAGGTAGCGATTGTCATAGTGGTAAGCAGCATGCCCCGATATGCCCTGTACAGTATAGGGTAGGTCTGAACCATTGACCAGATTGTCCCGATTAGCTAACAGTATAAGGTCGATCCCATGCTTTTCGGTTTCATTGGAGTAGCCTATTGAAAGCTCCTGAAAATTTGATCTATTTTGAAATGCTACGTTATTGCTATTATTTTGTTCCGTATTATTACCATACTGTTTATATATTGGTGCTTCGAGATCGTCGTTCATTAACTGAAATACGGCGAATGATTTGTTTCGTACGTAATTTTCACGGAGGTTGGAAAAAAATGAAGCTCTGGCTTTTAACCACAAGCCTTTCAGTACATCATCCAAAGAACGTTTTAAGTAGAAGTCCGTTAATATAGTTCGCGTATTAGCTATCGCATATCCTGAAGCGTTAGTCTGCGCTAATATATTATTTTGAAATTTGGAAGAGCCGCCAAAGGTCCCATCCAAGTTATATATCGGGTATGCACTATTAGGGGTGTTTAAAATTGACTGAAAGATATTGTCTGTCCCATCATTACCGGGGCTGTTGGCATTCAATATACGGCCTTGGATATACACTCCGGCCTCCAGTAAATCGGAAAGCTTGACATCCACATTCGAACGGACAAAATATCCCTTCGCGTTGGTGTTCGTACTATAATTGTTGTTGGCATTGGTTTTCATTAGGCCGTTTTGACTGAGATGTTCGAGATTGACGAAATACTTGACATATTTGTTTCCTCCGCGGGTATTCAGATTGTATCGAGCAACAGTAGCGTTGTTTTTAATGACCTGTTCAGCCCAATTCACATTTGGATAGGTCAATGGATTATTACCATCTTTAAAGCTCATTAGGGCAGTTTCACTAAAACCATTGTTTGTGACCGAAAGCCCATCATTTTTTAATGCTTCATTGTACAATAGGGCATACTGGTAGGCATTCAATGGCTTTCCGATTAAATTCTGTAATGGTTTTTGGATACCATACTGAGCCAAGAAATTAATCTGTGTCCTATCGGTGTACCCTTTTTTGGTGACAATTGCTATTGCACCATCAGCGCCACGGATGCCCAGCATTGCTAAGGAGACAGCATCTTTCAACACCGAAATTGATTCGATCTCCTGCATGCCAATTTCGGTGACAGAACGCGGAATACCATCGATTAGGATAATCGGCGGGCGACCCCTGAGTTGATAGCTCATGTCTTCATTTAATGGCTGTCCATTGTTTTGGCTAACCTTTAGACCGGCCAATTGTCCCGCCGCTGCAGTAAGGTAACCAAATACTGGAGTTGAGGCAATTGCATAGCCAGGTAATTTGGACACCGAAGCTGTGGAGTACTGCTTCGGTGTATTGAAATAGATTAATTGATTGATGTTACTGATAGAATCTTGCTCTAGAGTTTTCTCTAAAGAGACATCCTGCTGTGCATAGCTCCACAAGGGGAAACAAAAGAGCATAGCATAAGCTGTCTTAGATTTAAGCAAACTTTGTAATTCTAACATACCTTAATTGGTTTAAAATTGGTCTCTTAACATTTTTGAGCATCACGAACTTTTCAGCCTACATAGAAAAATATTTACCGTTATCTTATGCTTAGTGTATTATAAAATAAGGCTTGTAGGTCTACTATATTCGGTTAGTCAATACTCAAAGATATTATAGTTGCATTCGGAAAGGTTTGCTAGACTGGTTTTTTTTTAATGAAACCGTTCCCAAATTTTGGGAACGGTTTCACGGTTAGAATGATCCGTTTTGGTGTTTGCGAATTTCAAGTACTTTTTTTGGGAAAATCTAGGTGGGCGAATACGGTACATCGGTCGAAATATCCGTTTCGAAAGAAGACAAATATATGGACAAGCCTCAAACGCTTATCTGCTAGCTTATTTATGGAGGCTTTTATACCACAAAAATTTCAATGAAGATAGACGTTTTAGTTGAATTTGATGATATAGTGAGTTTACCGTTGATATTTTCCAGCCTATTCTGTATAGATTTAAATCCTATACCTTGTTTAAGCTGTTTATTTTCATTGAACCCCTTTCCATTATCCTCAATTAATATGTTCAATTTGTTGTCTTCTTTATAAATAGCTATCTGTATTTTTTTTGCCTTTGCATGTTTAATTATATTTGTTAATATTTCTTGAAATATATAGATAAGTTGAATTCGGATTTCAAGAGTGATTTTATCTAGCGCGCCTGGGTCAATATTTATCTCGGTTTCATATCTATTTTTAGGCAATGCATATTTAATGATTTTCATTAAATTTTCAATGTATATTTTGTCATCGCTAATGAAATCTTCCGTGTACAAATTGTGGCTATGTTTCCTAGACTCGTTATACAATTCATTTGAAATATTGATGAGAACATCGATATTTTCGATCTGTTCGGCACTCATGTTCTCATTTTGTAGTATTGTCAAGCGCTGTTTGACACTTGCAATTTTACTGGAAAATGAATCGTGCAGATCTTGAGCTAATCTTTTCTTTTCATCTCTTCTTACAAATGCTAGTCGTTCTTCCATAATTGAAATTTGGAGGTTTACTTCTGTATTTAACTCTTCAATACGCTTTTTTGACGCTTTTTCTCTCCTTTTTATGACAATATATAGTAGTGCTCCAATTATGGTAAATATCGATATTAAGCAAATAATCCAAAGGTTCCGCGTATTTTCTTTCTCTTCGGAAACTCGCAATAATTCGCGATTTACCTCTGATTCTGTGTGTGCATAAATAAGCTTATCTATATCATCGACCAGCAATGCCCGCAATGAATCGCTTGAAATCGCTACTTTCTTCATTTCATTGTAAGCCTTGTAATAATTTCCTTCTTTCTCCGCTATTAATGTTGTTAGGGCATTCGCTTCATAATGTTGTTCTTCATTGAGAAATGGGACATTTCTAAGTGAATCTAGATAGGAATTTGTTGAATCTTTAATTCCGACGCGTAAATAGTACTTGGCTTTGGATAAATAATATTTGCTTTTGATATCATTATTAATTTCAGTTGCATTAACATACTCACTATTGACAGCTTGTTTCATCTCATTTAAAGCTTGAAGTGCTTTATGTTTTTTGAAAACTCCATTTAAACTGTGTTGATATCGGATGTGTGCTTGATAGAAATTAACATATTGGGCTTGTAAATTATCCTGTGGCAGTTTTTGTTTCAGCTCAGCGTAAATTCTTTCGGAAAGTGCAAAGACGCTATCGGCTTCTTTAATATTTCCACTTTCAACACAGGCCTCCATGGCTGGGTTAAAAATGGTAATATATTCATTGGAAATATTGAGGTTTAACGCGTTATCTTTAATTAGTTTGGGTAAGGTATTTAGATAAGACTGCTTATTTTTGTATGTATCAATAACTTTTTTATAGTTTCTATTCTCTAAGTAAACATTTATTTTTCTTCCTGAAACAATTAAAGAGCGTTGTTTGAAAAGCTTATATATTTCTTTTTCTGCTTTTTCAAGGAAATAGAAGCACTCACCATTTCGATTCGCATATTGAGCATTATTAGCTAATTTGATGTAATAATTGATTTTATAAGGATAAAGATCTTTGTGTTTTTGTGATAAGACGAGATAAGTTTTTAAGTGCTCTGTTAACTCTTCCCTTGAAAAAGTACGGCCTTCAGAGAACTCTCTATCGATCCAAATGTCCATTTTATCCAAGTATTCCTTTTGTTCAACTTTATTGTTTTCAATTAGTTTTAAGAAATTATCATTATAAAATTGCCCAATAGCACTGGAAATGTTTAGAAACAAAAAGAATATAGATAATGATTTAGTTAATAATGCCATGGTCTTTTGCTATTTTTAATAGTTGAACAATAGAATGACAATTTGCTTTAGCCATCATTTTTTTACGATAGGTTATAATGGTATGTGTACTTAAACATGCTTTTTCTGCCGCTTGTGCAATACTCAACCCGCTCATAAAGAGATAAAGGAGCTGGATTTCCCTTTGAGAAAAAACGATCGAATCCTTATGCGCATTGTCGATGAGAACTTTCAATGACTCTTCTATATATAATTCATTTATTTCCACAGCTTTTATACATGCAATCAATGAGGATATTTCACATGATTTGCTAATAATTCCGTTTGGTCTAACCTGTAGCATATTGTGGATAATATGTGGGCTTGTGGTTGATGATAAAAAAATAAAATGAGAGTGTTTAGCAAGTCTTTTGATATCTTGAAGTACACTAGCGCCATTATTGTCTCCCAAAAAATAGTCTAAAAAAAAATGAATGTTTTTTCTTTCTTCTTGAATTAGGTAATTGATCATCTCGTTAAATTGATTAAACACAAGTACGTGTTCAAATATTTTATATTTCTCTAATAAAAGTGAGAAGGAGTTAGCGAATAGTTTTTCATCATCCAAGATCACTGCCATTTTTACCTCTTTCATAGGTTATATTGTATTTTTTTTGACCTCTAATATAAGTCTTTTACACTATTGATTAGTTTCAAAAGTGCTTAAAACAAGGTATTTGTAAATCTTGTAGACATTTAACTACCAATTTCTGGGGATAAGTAATTATAACCATACCTAAAATTGGTGTTTATCGCTTCCGTTTGTTTTTTATGATTACAGGATTGTTTTGATTTGTCTAATAATGCTTGAAAAGTTTCAAAAAATCGCTGTTGCAAAGTCTCTTTGAAGTATGAAGACAAAATTATTACAAAAGATTAAAATTGATAAAAGATGAAAGATGTCAAAAAGAAATATGTTCCTCCTCGCGTAGAGGTTATGGACATTAAAATGGAAAATTCTCTAGCAGCAAGTTCAGCTATTGTGATACCAGGTGATGGATCTGGCGGTGGTATAGCACATGAATGGAAACCTGGGGAGAATAAAGACTGGGAAATTACGTGGTAAATAAAGTTAAATATTATGAAAAGAAATTTTAAACATAAAATAGTTATTGGTTCTGGCGTATTAGTTTTCTGTTTTTTGCTGAATTCATGTAAAAAGGAACAGTCCAACCAAATTCATGAGGGCGATGCGGTAAAGGTAATTTTTGATTCCAAAATCAATAGTTTCAATACTAATTCAGCTATTGCAACCAAAGCAACAACTTCGAAAGCAGCCAGTGCAGAGAATCGTTATTCTGTAAATGTTGATGATAAATATTCGATTGAGTGTGTTTTATCGGAAACTTCTAGCGGTCTTATGGCAAAAGCGCAATCAGCAAGTACGAATTTAGTTGCTCAAGTTGGACGATCGGCTGTAGAAATTGGTACGCTATATTCGGTAACATACTATGATAAGGATGGCAAATATGTAGGATTTAACCGATACAAAGTCGGAGATACTACCCCTACGTCTGGCAGTGAATACAAATTTAATGCTGGTGAGAAATATACCTTTATATTTCAGAGTAACAATACCAAACTTTATACGGTTGCTTTGCCACCTTCCACCGAAGATCTTGATAAGGCTGTGGTAGGTAGGCTACTGACACAAAGCGGTGGACAGAATTTAGATCAGATGTACACTCGAATAGATAAAGTTTTGAATTACGGGACCAATTATATTGATGTGTTGTTCGAACATTTGTTTTGCGAAATCACTGTTAGTTTAGATTCTAAGAATGTTGGAAACATCAATGCAATTGGTAGCTGGAACGCATCTTCCCATTATAGTGGACTTTCTTTAAAAGTGAGTGACGCGAGTTTAACTTATAAAGCTGAAGATTTAATTTCACAAGGTTATCCCATCAATATGACAATTGATGGAACAAGACAATACGCACAATCATCACCCTTTATTCTGGCAGCGCCTGACGGTCTTGGAAATATAAAAATCAGTGGTATTAATGTTGGCGGAGAAGTAAAAGACTTGACTATTCCTAATGTTCCGTTAACAAGAGGAAAGTCCTACAAGTTAAGTCTCACGCTCAAAAAGAATTCTACTGTAATAAACGGATTGGAATGGGCACCGGGAAACTTGTCAGAGATCAATGGTGCTTATTCCTTTGCACCTAATCTAGAATTGGGGACAGCATTTGGTTGGCAAAGCCTTAAGAGCGGAGAGGCATATGCTTACAATCCTGTAGGAGATCCTTGCTCAAAGGTAACGGCAAATGGCGGCGGATGGAGAACGCCTAGTCATGCGGATTTTCAGGCACTAAGCATAGGGTCGACTAAAAGTTTGGTCACAGAAAATGGTCGGCGGGGCGTTCGGATTTCTAATGGTAATGCTGTTGTTATATTGCCAAAGACTCCAAATTTGTACTGGAATGGTGCTAGCACGCCTTCTAGTACGCTTTGGAATCGAACAAAAGCTCCGATTACTATTTCAGACTCAGGTTTTTATTGGGCATCAAGTTCTAGAAATTATAATGGAGTTAATCATGGCAATCAATGGAGTTTTAGTGAGACTTCGGGCGGCTTTGATACAGGATTTCGTACTAGTCCAAGCTACGTGAGATGTGTTAAAGGCACTGTAGCTGCAAATTAATTTTGACCCTCTTTGTAAGCTTAAAGCGGGTATAAATTACCTGGATTTAAAATAGGGATTCGTTAACAATTTCGTTTAATTAAATCAAGAAAAAGCCATTATTGTTTTCGATAATGGTTTTTTTTATGCTAACCTCATCTCAGGGTTTCGAACTCTTGCTGGATGTTTTACGCTTTTCAGCGGTAATGAAGTCTTTAATTGAATCGACTAGCAAAATGGTGTGCTAAATTTCTTTAGATATCGCATGCAGATAGGGCGGTGTTTGAAACGCTCTAATCATATTCGAGATGGCTTAGGCCCAGAAAGATTTCATCGTGATAAATTGTCTTTTTAGGTATTTAGTTCTGCCGTAAGTCACTCGTAAATGATGTTCGTATACTTAAACGCCAAGGTCAAATTCGCTTTGTGTTTTACTGAGTTAGATTATTACCAAATGGTCGGTAATGTTTCGCTGTCAATTACATATTCAGTTCCTGTTAGATAGCTAGCTCTTGGTGAAACGAGGAAGCCGACAAGTTCAGCTAGCTCTTGGTGAAACGAGGAAGCCGACAAGTTCAGCTACCTCTGCAGGTTCAGCAGGTCTTCCGAAAGGAATTCCCCCCAATGCATCCATTACGCCCTGTTGCGCTTCCTCGACAGTGCTATTTGAGTTTCTGGCAATTTCACCTAGCCAGGCTTCGGATGTTGCGGTGTTGATCCACCCAGGGGAAACTGTTAGGACACGAATGCCTTTGGGCGTAACTTCGTTCGATAAGCTTTTGCTATAGTTTCTCAATCCAGCCTTTGCCGCTGCGTATGGTAACGTTGAATCATATAAGGGTAATTTGCCCTGAATAGAAGAAATGTGAATAATTACACCGTTTCTGCGTTCGATCATCTGTGGTAAAAAGCTCCTGTCGAGACGAATCGGTGCCAAAAAGTTAATCTGTATGGTCGATTCCCAATCTTCATCGCTGAGGGCAGCGAAACCTCCTGCAGGGGTAGATGATCCACCGAGATTATTTATCAGAATGTCTAGCCTTCCATAGTTTGCAAGCACCGCGCTCACTAATTTTTGGGTTCCCTCTGCCGTGCTCAGATCAGACGTAATGTAATGCAGATTACTATTTTCTTTTTCAGGAGCGTTTCTCGCGGTAATGATAACTGTTGCTCCGGCCTGTAATAGTCTTTCTGCAATTGCCCTTCCAGTTTACCCCCAGTTACCAGGGCAATCTTGTTGGATAACTCATTGTTGAATTTAAACTGTTCCATTTTTTATCCCCTATTGTACAAATGGGTTCATACGTTTAATTTTGAAATATGTATGAAAGAAAAGTAATTCCAAATCTGAAATGTGGCCTTGACTTGATAGGTGAAGTGCTTTATGGCAAATGGAAAATCCGTTTGCTGTGGTTTATCAACCAAGGATATAAAAGACCCAGTGAATTGCTGCGTAAAATACCGGATGCTTCTCGACGGGTCCTTAACCTCCAGCTAAAAGAACTGGAGGATCATGAGCTTATCACCAAGAAAATATATCCTGTCGTTCCACCGAAAGTTGAATATTCGCTTACCGATTTCGGGATAAGTTTGATTCCTGTAATTTCCGCGCTGGGTTACTGGGGGGATCCAAACGATGAAAGACTGAGAAGGTTAATCTTAAGGAGACTTTCAAGTTAAGTGAAGAAATATCAAACTTAGGGCAAGAGGCTCATAGTATTTACTTCAATATAATTTATGGGGCGAGATAGACCAGTCACTGAGGATTATGTACTTTCATGCCACTGTTTTCACGTTCTTTGAACGAGCTGAAGATAAAAATAATTTAAGGTCTAATATCCATTGACTGACCAATTGATGGTTTGTTTTCAGCATTTTCCTCTTATACATTGGGCGTCGTCCTTTGATCTGATCGCTAAGAACAAACGGATTATTTGTTACATCAATCCGTTTGCTATAGCATCCCACACGTTGATTATTAAATGGTTCCTTCCTCTACATCTGCTGGCTCTGTTGGCGGTTGAAGGGGGAGCCCTTCTGCATCATTTGCCTCTTTATCTTCAGCGATAGTTTCATCGTCGAGTTCACTTTCATCCTCAAAACCACTTTCTTCTTGGATATCCAGATCATCTTCTTCGGCGATGGTTTCATCGTCAAATTCACTTTCATCCTCAAAATCAATTTCTTCTTGGATATCCAGATCATTTTCTTCGGCAATGGTTTCATCGTCAAATTCACTTTCATCCTCAAAATCAATTTCTTCTTGAATACCGAGATCATCCTCTGCTGGGATTTCTGGATCTTCATCGGATTCATTTTTAAAAAGATCTTGATCAGGATTCTGTTGTGAGATGATCGCAAATGCAATGATAGGCATACCTTGATGCTGATCTTGCGTTATTTTTTTTCTGTTCATGTTACACATATTTTATTTGTAGGACACCGGATATTCGACAATTGTTGATTGATTAACTACGCTATAAATGCCGCTTTATACGTGAAATTTCATCTCTACGTAGATTACATTTTTCAATGGACCAACGTGTTTCTACTTTTTGTGACCGATTTATGCGTGAATTAACGCATCCATCAGCTATGATCGAACGAAAGTACTGTGATCGCTGTTAATTTTTAAAAAATTTGCTCACACGACACTGAGTCGATCATTAAAAATTTATAGAGAAAATGGAAAATTCAACAAAAATGGATAGACGCAAGGCTCTGGGAACAATAGGAACTAGTGTATTAGCTTTAGGACTGGTGGGAGGATGGCGGCCAGCTGAAGCTCAGCAAGGTGGAAATGCTAATTTACAGAATCCAAACGACAAATATCCTAAACCGCCTTTTCAAAAGCAACTCCAGTCCTGGCCCGGATTGAGCAGTAAAATGAAGCCAAGACCCGACCATGGCGAAGAATCATATAAAGGAAGTGGGAGGTTGAATGGGCGAAAAGCCTTAATTACCGGCGGCGATTCTGGAATTGGGCGAGCTGCCGCAATCGCCTATGCACGCGAGGGAGCCGATGTTGCTATTAATTATCTACCGGATGAGGAGGTTGATGCCAAAGAAGTTGTCGCATTAATTAAAGCTGCAGGGCGAAAGGCGGTAGCAATTCCGGGTGACCTTCGGGAAGAAAAGTTCTGTACGCGTCTGATAGAGGAGGCGGCCCAGCAGTTGGGTGGTTTGGATATTTTGGTCAATAACGCTGCGCGACAGCAGACAAAACCTTCTATATTGGATATTACGACCGAAGAATTTGATGCGACCATGAAGACTAATATCTATGCCCCATTTTGGCTTATTAAAGCTGCTCTACCGCATTTGAAGCCCGGTTCAGTTATTATAGGAACAACCTCAGTACAGGCGACAGATCCATCGGAAGATCTTTACGATTACGCGCAGACAAAAGCTGCTACAACAAACTATATACGGTCTCTGGCGAAACAGTTAGGACCTAAGGGTATTCGCGTGAATGGCGTAGCTCCGGGACCTATTTGGACACCGCTACAAGTAAGTGGCGGTGCGACACAGGAAAAGCTGGTGAATTTTGGAGGCGACACGCCCATGGGAAGACCCGGACAACCGGCGGAACTAGCATCGATCTATGTTCAGCTTGCCGCATCAGATGCCAGTTACGCTAATGGACAGATTTATGGAGCTGCTGGAGGAGGAGGGCAACCTTAAGCTGATCCGCAAGCTGATCAGCGCTACTACGGGATCATCTGTTTTATCAAATATCTATCTAAGTGTTTTCTATGTGTTGCAATCGGTGAGAAGCTGATTGCAACTCCTTTTAAATATACACTTATTAAACATACACCTGGCCCGCCACTATTATAATCGACACACCTTATTCAGGATAAATTGTTCTTCCCTGAAAGGCCGTTGGAGAGAATGGGCCCATTGATATACCTTTAAATAATTGGAACATGGATCAGCTTAGCTTATTTGAAAACGAAGGATATCATTTTCCGGAAGAGCTCTTAGACTTCGAAGCGGATTTTCTTACACAAAAAGAAGCTGACGATTTGTTTGATCTACTGCTCAAGGAGGTCAGTTGGCAGCAGACATCGAAGACAATGTACCATCGAACGCTATTGACCCCTAGGTTAACGGCTTGGTATGGCGATAAAAATACAAGTTACCAGCTCGCTGGAAAAACGATCGCTGTAAATCAATGGCTTGAACCTTTGGAAGCGTTGAAGGAGAAGATCGAACAGCGCTTCAATTATCGATTCAATTCTGTATTGCTTAATTTATATCGCGACAACAGTGATTCGGTGGCCTGGCACCGTGATAGAGATAGCGAACTGGGACATAGGCCTGTAATTGGATCGATAAGTCTGGGACAGGCACGCTTTTTCGATTTTAGGAAGGTTGACGATCATAGTAAAAAGTATTCCTTGTTGTTAAATCATGGTTCCCTTTTGCTGATGAAAGGCGATTTGCAGGAAACTTGGGAACATCGCGTCGCAAAATCCACGCAAAAAATGAAAGCTCGTATCAACTTGACTTTTCGCTTAATCGGCGATGTATATAAGGTTTTTTAATTAGCCGAATTTCAGATGTATAAATATTTATATAGCGAGTTCTATAGTTGTCTTAGTTATCTATTTTAACTTACCCATTGTCAAATTTTCCGATATAAGCCATACCTAGCGTTTCTGCAACTTCTTTACCGTCTATGTCGATTGTGCCATTTACTACAATTTCAAGTATGGAATTGGTGGTGATCATTTTCAGCTCATCAACTTTGAGAATCATCTTTTCGGCAATATTATAATCCTCGATCTTTAGCATCAGTATCTCGTCAAGATTTCCGCTTTTTGAAGAATGGTGATAATTCAGTTTTATACTATCTTTTTTATCCAGCCCCGTTTGTTGAATAATATTTTTTTTATTGATTTTATTATGTCCAATCCATAAATAATGTACCTGTTGGTCTGATGCAGTCTGATAGGAAAGCTGAGTTAAGTTCCCGATATAATGTATCTTTTTAGAGCGAGAGGCATCTTTCACATCTAGGTTATTATCTTCTAGCGTTATAATAGCATTCCAATCAATAAGACCGTGCTGTCTTAATCGTACTTCTAGTTCGTTTTGGTCTATGCAAATATCATCTGCAACGATTTTGGAATTAACAGGGTTATCGTAATATTTAATCATCATGAGATCTTCATCATACGTATCCAAATAAATTTCCTTGCAGAAATCACAGCGCAACTGCGGATTAGGTTCTGCATCGTGCTCTTTGTCACCTGTTGGAGGTTCGTTGTCATAAGCAGACCATGCTTCTAGGTAATCTTTTTGATCCAGATATTTCTTAAATTCTTTCTCTGTTTTAAACTTTCCGAGCCATATATGTAGTTTTTTCATCTTGTTGTGTAATTTTAAGATCTGAATAAGTTTTTAATAGCATCCCTTTATTTACTTTGTCCATCCTACACTTTTCTTCCACTCTTCCATTTCTCGTTTTCTCTTTTCTAAGTCTTTAGGTGGAGACTGCTTTTCACGCAGTGCCTGTATCCTTATCACTTCAGTTTGCTCTTCAACCGTGTTTAGGCCGATTGACTTTCGTCGTTTATTTACTTTGATCGCATCATCTACTGTATGAGGACTTAGATTTCCGTTTTCGTCCCAATCAAACTGAGTCCCGTAACGTTGTGGCTGATCTTGAAATACAGCTATTCGGTCTGTTAGATAAGCTAAATTTCTAGGATCGGCTTTATTATTTTTTACAGCTGTCTTCAATAGTTCGGCACTTCTCTTCATGAATTCTGGTTGTTCAATTGAGTGCTGTATAATTAACCAGGAGGCGTCGCTAGCTTCTTTTCCTACTTTTTCTGCTGTAGGATAACCGATGGTATTCATGATTTTGTCTAAAATCTGAGCATTTTTATTGTGTAAGATCTTCATTTCTTCATTATATCCATCGCCTAATTTACCCTCATTAATAAGCTTATCCCTTAATGCTAAGTCTGCATTTTTCAGATCAATTATTTTTTTTGCAATGTCTTTATATTGCATCATAAGTGCTTTTTCGTAAAGAAATGTTGTGATTAAAAATTCTAAGCATACTCACCGTGGTAATATACAACTCATTCACTCGGAAACACTTTTTACTACAATTAGATTTAAATTACCGGGTTCATAATCCTTTCCCCAAATTTAATGTGTAATTGTTGTATTGTCAATACGTGTTTAATGTCTGCTACTCGCGCTTTTTTTTAAGATTCCGATTTACCACATTTATTGGATTCTTTGGAGCCCTAGCGAGTTAAGTATTCTCTTTGGATTGAACTTTCAGCAAACCTTTTTATTTTGTACTTTTATGAACGCAAGGCTGGTATCGCTTCAGTATTTCAGGACATATTGGTTAATAGTGATTAAATGAATAAGATTATGATAAAGATCAAGTTTTGTGTTTTAATTTTCTGTTATGCGTATTTTTTCGCTCACAGCAATTGTAGTGCTCAGCGTACCAAGAGCAATCATGAGACAAGAATTCAACGTATCAAAGGCAATTGGTTCGACAAAAAAAATAAAAGGCATCTATCGATCCATCATGAACGCGGACAGGAGTATTTTACCATTAACGACTGGTATGACATCGGCAAGGGTAAGGAACCAATGATTGATGCCTATAAAGCATGGCCGAGAGGGAATAAATTGATTATGCTTCAAAGTACTACAGATCTGAGAGCCCCCTATGCAGAGATTCTGCCTTCCGGGAAGTTTCTTTTGTATCGTACAAAGAAGATGAATGATGAAAATGGACCTTTTATAGACAGCGCTTTCTTTTCTAGGTACAAATAAGTAATGTTCTAGCGTTCTATTTATACCCCTAAGATTGAGAGAACGATAAATTTATAGGTATTTTATTTAGATTTTTTTGGCGGCAACAGTTGGGAAACTTATGTATTTATTTTTTTTGCCTATTTAAAATTGCGCAATCCGTATTTTTATGCGTTAAAATTAACAGAAATAGCATATGAATCGGATCGGGGAGTTAGGCGCCATTATCGTAAGTATAAATGTTCTTATTGACTATTGGCAAGGGTTCTTTAAATAAATCTATATTTTGTACTTTAGTTAAAGTAACTAGATTGAATAGAGTGCAAAAAAGGATAAACGTTGGTATTTTAATTTTTGATGATGTTGAAGTTTTAGATTTTGCAGGACCTTATGAAGTTTTTTCTATAGCCGAGAGTACAGCCTCACAGAAATTGTTTAATGTATTCACAATTGCTGCATGTAAAAATCCCATTTTCGCAAGAAATGGACTTCAAGTCATTCCAACTTTTACATTTAACGACGATATAAATATTGATATATTAGTTGTTCCGGGCGGCTATGGAGCTGAAACCATCCAATATAAGAATGAAAAGTTAATAAATTGGATCATTGAAAAAGATAAGAATACTATTATCACAGCTTCTGTCTGCACTGGCGCAATTATTTTAGCTGAAACGAAGCTGCTAGACAACAAAAAGGCGACTACACACTGGATGGATTTAGAGCGACTACGCAAAGACTATCCATTGATTGATGTTGTCGATCAAAAATTTGTTGAGGCTGGTAAAATAGTAACTTCGGGCGGTATTTCAGCTGGAATTAATATGTCATTGTATATCATCCAAAAGCTATTCGGAATTGAAATTTCGGATAATACGGCTAAGAGGATGGATTATGATATTTGAATTATCTAAAAAGTATTGGAATATTATCCGTTTTCAGAAAGCTTTGTCCTCAATCCGAAATTTGAAGCAATGCCGCTGTTTGATGGATATTGTTTTTGAATGTGGCTATTTTGATCATTCGCAGCTCAGTTTCTACACAATATCGATCCTTGCGTAAACGTAAATTTGAAAAAACTTTAGAACTCAAAACAAATGCGAAAATTTCCCTTTTCATTGCAATGAGCTTGGATGGCTACATTGCAAAATCTAACGATGACTTGAGCTTTTTAAAATTAGTGGAAAAAGAAGGAGAAGACTATGGATACGCTGAATTTATGTCTCAAATTGACACCATAATTGTATGAAGAAAAACTTACGACTATGTCGTTCGCGAAATCGGATCATCTCATTACGACAATGGACAGCGAGATGTTTATGTCATCACAAGAACAGAGAAACCACAAGTGGGTAGGACGATTTTCTACACAGGTGACTTAATCGAATTGGTAGCCCAACTAAAATCAGTAGCTGAAAAAAATATCTATTGCGATGGTGGGGCGGAAGTAATCAATGCGCTGTTAAAGTGCGGCTTAATAGACGATTTTGTCATCTCCATTATTCCGGTTATGCTGGGTAATGGTACGAGACTTTTTAAAGATGGAAGACCTGAGCAAGCCCTAGAAATTATCGCATCAAAAGCCTTTGATTCTGGATTGGTACAACTACATTATAGGTGTACCTAAAGGGCGACCTGCTGAGAAGTCAATTTAATGACTATCTTACCTTCTTTAAGTATTAAAAACGCTTTTGACATGGCACTCTTCCAGTATATTTTGTCAATTCTCCTGACATGAGCAACATTTTTAAATGTCATTGAATAAGAAGAAAATAAGAGTAATGCATCATCTTAGAGTTGTCCAGTAAATGATATTAATAAAAATTGACAACAAATTGAGACAGAAAGACTGCTGAAATTTTTGTTTTTCACGTATTTTTCTATAATTGTAAAGCTTCATATGAAATCTCCCCATATTTTAGAAAACTTCAGATATCAAGTGAATATTTAAAGCAGGGAGTTCCATTTTGGTATATCGAACATCATTTTGTTAAGGGTTGATGATCCATAAATAATAGCTTATGCTAATAAATGGAAGTAGAATCGTTGATAAACAATTACGAGCAAAATAAACCAAAAAGTAAAGCAAAAAATATGCTGAAAATGATAATATTTTAACTACAAAGTTGAAAAATCAATTAATAAAAAAAAATTAAATTATGAAAAAGATGCTTTTCGTTTTAGTCTTGTTAATATCCACATCGGTTATTTTTCATGCAAAGGCACAAAAACCAAAAAATAACAATTACGATTTTTTTGATACTGTCGTCAACAATCACAATCAGATCTTTGCGCCTTCAGGTATTCCTTCAGCTATCGAAATGGTGCTAAAGTATTGCAACGCGGTGGATTTTAATTTCTATGACTTGCAACTTAAATGGCAAAATAGAACAGATGGTTCTTTCCGTGACTTTGACAAAAAAAAAATACACGGAATTACCTTTTCTCAGAGATTTAATTTGCCTCGGGATGAAAGTTTTCCAATGGACAGTCTTTTTCAAACGATAGATAATGAATTGAAATCTGGTAAAAAGGTAATTATCTCACTTCATGTGGAAACAGGCTGGTCCATTTTTGTGGTCCAAAAAAAAGCTCCGGATGGTGAGCTAGTTTCATACAGCAAACTAGGTAGCCATACAACGATACTTAGAAATACAAAAGAAATTGTAAAAAAGTCTAATGGAACAGAAATCATGATTTACAACATTTCGTCAAATGAATAGGAAAATATTAGCATGTATTGTGCTATAATCAAAAATAAGTTAAATTATGAAAAAGATGCCCTTTATTTTAGCTTTGTTCATACACACATCTATTGTTTTTCATTCGAAGGCTCAAACACAAAAAGATGATGATTTTGAGTTTTTTGACACGGTCGTAAATAACCATAATCAACTCTTTCAAATGTCGTGCATTCCATCTGCTGTAGAGATGATACTAAAATATCATAAAGTGGTTGATTTTGATTTTTACAATTTACAAAATGAATGGCAGAACAAAGCCGATGGTTCTTTTCGTGATTTTAACAATAGAGAATTATACGGTATTACCTTTTCTCAAAACTTTGTTTTGCCACGGAATGCAACTTTTCCGATTGACAGCCTTTTTCAAACCATAGAAAATGAGCTGAAGTCCGAAAAAAAAGTGATTATTTCACTTCCGGCAGAAGGTGGCTGGCATATGTTTGTTATATGCAGGCAAACTCCGGATGGAGACTTTGTATCCTATAGCAAACTTGGGAGTCATACACTAATACTTAGAAATACAAAGGAGATTGTGAAAAAGTCTAATGGTACCGAAATCTTGACTTATCGCACTCCTCCGGGACTGTAGCCTTTTAAAATTTTAGAAGAATTATTTGAATGTCTATCGTAAGTGTTTAGGTTTGAGATTTAGTGCAGCACTTTCAACAACTTCCGCTATGCGCTTTTGTCTGGTTTCCGGTTTTCCGACAAGGATAATCCAGCCCAATATTATTTTTCTTGTTGATTTGCTCAAGCTCAGAAAATAATCTTTCGAGCCATGGTGTTTTTCGAATGCGATTTCTAAGTCGTTCGGAATGATCAGTTCTTCTTTTTATAGCTTCCAGTCGAAAGCGTTGTTTCAACTGCCAAATCAGCGCCGGCCTTCATTAATTCTGTGATACTTTCCAACAGAAATCGTCAAGTTGGTACAGCTACGCTTTGTGGATTGAAAGGAGAAATACCTACTGCTATATTGTAGGCATTAGAGCTGTTGAGTGCAAGGTTGGCGCCATAGCCGCCACGTTAAAGTCTGGACATTCTCGTTTGGGGCGGTCGGATCGAAGAGCTTAAAATTCATTAAAGTTTAATTGTAACTGACGGATCATATTTTTTCAGTTTATCTAAAAAAAGTGTTATGTCAGACACTAATTCATGTATATGAAAAACACCACCTCTAATTGGATTATCTAACAATTCACTAACACTTATAACCGTCATATAAGCTGTCATTGAGCTTTCGTTGTGACCTATTAAAATACTTTCATGGTTTTTTCTATCATTGTTTGTCGCGATGGATTTCACCGCAAAAATATTGCTACCTAACGATATGTTTTTAAAAGCAATGAGCATGATATTTTGGACAATGGTATTTTTGAAAATTTTGGTTATCCCAGCTATTCTTAGCCCAGCAATGATATTTGTTAGGAATCGCGAATCAAAAGCAAGTCTTGTCATTACTTGGTTTACTTTGGTTGTTTTGGATAAAATATGCTGATCCGAAAAATTGAACGAATAAAATGTACGTTTGCCTAAGAGATCTGTTTTCTTGGGTTTACTAAAACTTTTTATTCGTGCTTTGACTAAACCAGTTAATAATGTATAGTTGCTGTGGATATTCTCAAAAGTCCATTTGTATGCAGCGTCACCATGCTTTTCGCCAAGTCCTAATAAGATGTACAAATCAACTGCTGTACAATTTGATAGGCTGTTCATGGCATTTTGTGCCAACAAATTACTGATACCCGGTGCTAGTCCAACACTAAGTAAAACCTTCACATTATTTAGAAGAGCCTTTTGATGTAGATTTTGCACTTTTTCAAAAAAAATATTTTCAGCGGTGATATCCATGTAATGTATCCCTCTCGCTATACAATTTTCTATGAACAGCGTATTCTTTTGGTCTACACACATTATTACAAGCTTTACATGCGCTGGAACAGTATTATTTTCTTCGTTTAAAACATCAAATTTTAGCGGTGAAACACGGCCGTTTAATTCTTTGGCTAATCTTTCAGCCTTACCGAAATTCCTTCCTGCAACGATGACTTTGTTCGGAAATAATTCGGACAAATGCATACTAATCATTCCGCCAACAGTACCGTAGCCACCAATTATCAAGATATTTTCGTCCATCAGGTATTATGCTAATATGTGAAAAGCAAAGATCAAGATGAAATAACTAAATAGGTTATATTTTTTTGATGAAAATTTGTATGATTTTGGATCTAATTTGTTTCGTTTATTTTTTTGTGAATGCCATGTTTATTTATACACATTCTATTGCAAACTTTTGTCGGTTTCTTTCGTTTACGCGCAAAAAAAATGGTTTTTTGTATGATTACAAATTAGCGGTATGGAAGGCGTTAAAACTTTATTATAGCCTGAAAAGCAGCAACGAGGTGAAAATGCGTTTAAAAAAACACAGTAAAGAAGGGAGTAAATGAAGGCAAAAAGATAATTTAAGTTTTAAGACATCAATTTATGACAACCAATGTAGAAAAGATCGAAATAGAATTTCTTTAATACTTCAAAACCCTTTCTCACGGGCATAGTTTTCATACACCATCAGGTAGGAATCATCCGTCTCAACAACAATCATGAAACCAATATTTGAATAGAGATTTTTAGCTTTATTTGTCTTTAGGACACTCAATGTTATCGTTTTTTCTGATTCAATGGCTTCTTCTATCAAATCATTTAATATTTTCCTACCGATTCCTTTACTCTGATAGGAGGGAGTTATCTGAATTTGTATCAGGTTGATATTATTCGCTTCCCTCACTATTTTTAATAGCCCTATAGCACGTTTATCTATCTCGATTATTAGGGCGTGTTCAAATTGATAATTAATTCTTTGCAGATGAGCTTCGTTTGAGACTGGTAAAGAGCGAGCAGTTAAATGCGCATTCATTGTATGTATCCTGAGATCCAACAGGAACTCCAGATCACTTTTTGATGCAGGTCTGTATTTGATATTCAATATCATATGTTTGCAAATTTAAAAATATAAGCTGGAAAACATTGGACGAAAGACTTATACAAATGCATTTGGCAAAAAAATATTTTTTTAAGAGATTTAGTGGAACGAAAAATAGCTCTGAGGAAATATACATTTCTTCACTTTGGATCAGAGGCGTCTTATCCTCACATCCAATGTGCGATGTGTTTGCACCGGAGGGCTGCCGCCCTGTATATAGAAAAGAAATTTTTCCTGCAGCAGGATGGAAGGATAACATGCATACCAAACTTTTTCGTTTAAGTTTTTCATAGATTCCCATACACGTTTTGAAAGTGCCCTTTTTTTCAATGTAAATACCTACCAAACCTTTCAGACTTTGGGGTTGTTCATTTGTTGGATGAGTCGGTAAAAACTCTTTACCTAAGGTTACCGACACTGTAAGGCCTTGACATTTGCACTGACCCTTACAAATTTTGGAAATCAGATATTCTCTGTAATTATTAAAAAAATGGTATGAAAAAAGCAGCAAGTAAAAGGATTAGACCGTTACAAAAGCAAAAGCGACCCGGATTGGAAAGAAATATGACTCCAGTTCCTGACACTTCTCCGTTAGCATATCCTGCAGAAGGAAAATTGAAAAATAAGGTAGCGTTAATAACGGGGGGAGATAGCGGCATAGGCAAAGCTGTAGCTTTGTTATTTGCAAAAGAGGGAGCAGATATTGTCATTGCCTACCTTAATGAGACAAAAGATGCAAAAGAAACCAAGAAAGAGATTGAGTCCTTCTCTAGAAAATGTACGCTAATTAAAGGTGATTTGGGGAAAGAAAATCACTGTAAAAAAGTAATTGAATTTACGATAAAAATGCATAAGAAAGTTGATATTATCGTTAATAACGTGGGGCTTCATTGGGAAACAGAATCAATTGAAAAAATTACCACTGAACAGTTGCAAAAGACTTTTCAGAATAATTTCTTTTCCTATTTCTGGGTCACAAAATATGCCATACCTTATCTTAAAAAGGGGGCAAGCATAATTAACACATCCTCTGTGACTGCGTATCGAGGCAGTCCAAAGTTGATAGATTATTCTGCAACAAAAGGTGCAATAATTTCTTTTACACGAAGCTTGTCAGCAAATCTTATTGATAAAGGAATTAGGGTCAATGCTGTTGCGCCAGGTCCGGTATGGACTCCATTGATAGCATCCTCATTTGACTCTAAAAAGAACTCAGAATTTGGAAGCGACTCGCCAATGAGAAGGGCAGCGATGCCAAATGAAATTGCACCAAGCTTTCTATTTCTAGCGAGCGAAGATTCACATTTTATGAGCGGTCAAGTTTTACACCCTAATGGCGGAGAAGTCGTCAATGGTTAGCCAAGGAATAAATTATATTCGTCAGGTTGTCTATCGGCACGAGTATTCAGCTATCTAAAGTGTTCATCTACTTCAAAGATGGGAACTGAAGGTTTAAAGGCGATGTTTTTTTACATCTTGTAAGCATTGCGCTCATATAAAAGATCCTTGTTCATGTTGTTTTTCTCGAGTGATGAACTATTGCAATCCGAGAAATGTTTAAGGAATAAATGTGATAATCTTGTTGTGATAATCTTGTTAAGATTTAGTTATTTGAGGGGCTATGATTGATATAGACAAAATATTCTCGGACGGAGTGGAAGGCTCATTCCTTGTGGAAATTGCAGCGAGAACGATAATAATGTTTCTTCTGATTTTGATCATACTGAGACTTTCAGGTAGGAGAGGTGTTCGACAGCTAACTGTTTTTGAAGTTGCGATTATTATCAGTCTTGGCTCCGCCGCGGGAGATCCGATGTTTCAGGAAGATTTGCCCATTTCCTATTCGGTTGTTGTTTTTATCTGTGTAATTTCAGTCTACAAGGCGATAACTTGGCTCACGTACAAGTCTGAGGTGATCACTCATTTATTAGAGGGTAAAGTTTTACCCATTGTGAAGGACGGAGTATTTCACATAAAACATGAAAATGATGACAATTTTTCGAGAATGGAGTTCTTTTCAGAACTCCGAAATTTAAATGTTGAACATTTGGGTCAGGTTAAGGAAGGGGTTCTAGAGATTGATGGGACATTAAGCGTTTTATTCTATGCTGATGATGACGTCAGATATGGGCTACCATTGTTCCCTTCCTCCTATAAAATGGTCGATGTATCCAATGCTGAAGGACCATTTGCATGTATGTATTGTGGCCATGTTGTGTTTAGTTTTGATAGCGATTCTGAATCCTGTACTAGGTGTCATAGAAAGCAATGGAGTAAAGCCATGAATTCGAGAAGAGTTTAGGGTTGTTAGTTTCTGTAAAAATATTCATTCTCCGCGCAGAAAGCGCTTCTTCGTTCGATAGTAACTTAGCCTTTTTTAGATTACTTTTATCAGTTTCCGCTCTGTCAAGTTGGAAGAAGGGGAGGAATGCAATGAAAACGCTCCCATAATGATCTTCTCCTAATTGTAGATTTGGGTACCGTTAATTGTTCAGTTTCGAAAACTGACGACCATTCAAGTCCGGCAATTCTGGCCCATTGAATATTAAGCAGAAAGTTTCAATGCCCGAAAGATTCACAAAGCATCTATTTTATAATTTTTTGAATGCGTATATTTGAGAGCTATGTACAATAATACCAACACAACTTGACAGTAGTAGAAAATTATAAAACTGAACTCGAGTTAGTTCGACAGAACCCAACGCTCTTGGACAATTATCGCTTTGATAGAGACGCCATAGATTCAAAACACTTTGACCGATTAAGACTCAATATTGCGATTTACAATGATCTTAAACAAACGGACTATGAAATCGTGAAATATCTTTTTGCAGAGGAAAAGGAATGGCGAAAATCTGGGAAAGAAGGTAAAGTTGATAATTTATATTTCTGCGCCTTCATATTGGCACTTTTCAATTTACCTGAAACCGTCTGGTTGTTTTTTGAAGCTAAAAATATCGATTTTGACAGCGGAATTGGATTTGATGGCGAATATTTGGTTTCGGCAGGAATTAAAGAATGCTACCAATATTTAGAAACAGCTGACAACCCAAAGAAAACTGAACTGTTAAAGTATATTGGAGAAACGGAAGAAAGCTGTATTTATTCGCAAGAAGACATTGACGATTGGAAAGAACATAAAAAGTCCTATTTCAAATGTTACAAATTTCCAATTCAAGATGAGCTGTATTTTCTCTATTCGACAAATGAACGAGAACTATTTTTGAAGAAACTACCTGAATGGATCGATCAAGAAAGAGCATGGACTTATAACGAATTAAGTTTATATAGAACATACGCGAATTATGCAGACGACAAGGTTTTAGAAATTGAAGCATTCAAATTGACACTCGAAAAAAATGATAAAGATTTTCTAATCGAAGACTACAATAAACAATTGGCAGAGCTATATGTTGAGATCGGTGAAAATGCTAAAGCTCTTGAAATCCTTGAGAGCATAATAAATGGAACAGATAACAGAAATATTGTACGAGATTGTGTTGAACAACTTTGCAGGATAATTATTCGCACAAACAGCTCATCAGACGAGATAGCTAAGCAATCATATCATATTATAAAAGTTGAACATAAAAAATACAGCAGCTTTTTTCCAATGGTAGACGGTTTAATTAAGAACGTTACAGAAATAATGGGAGAGGGAAAAATGACTGCGCATAACAACAACTTGCCAAAAGCGGGGCGGAAGTGGTGGCAAAGGCTTTTTGGCTCTGAATAAACTAAAGTAGTCAAGACTTAGTGTGAGAGTTGCAGTAAATTAATAATCTTATTGGCATTCTTTAATTTTGGGTGTACCTAGCGAAGGTAGATTACAATTAGTATTTGTTTTTAAGGGAATTCAAGAGCGGTTTGCCGTCGGAAGCCTTCTTTGGTCGCAAACATCTATAAACAAGGCTGGCACATCGAAGTCTTCTTCAATCCTCTATAGCAACGCTTAAAAAGTATCGAAATTAATAAAGTTTCAGTACGTTGTTTCCGTTCAAATCTCTATTTAGGCTAATAGTTATGTTCATATATTATTGAGTAATTTTTGTCGTTTTTAAATGCTATTCATTACTCATAAATTTTCGCTCTCTTCAAGATATCAGCAAATGTTGACCGCATAGCTTTTCAGCATCTACATTTGTAATCTTCCCTTAGAGGTTATATCAAATTTTTTTTAAAGTAAATTCGAGAATGGCCTCTTGGGTAATCTATAATTCTACCAAAAACTTGATACCCATTTTTTAGATAGAAATCTTCTGCCTGGAAATCAAAAGTATTCAGCACTGAAACCGTTGCGCCATTATTAATTGCAATATTTTCCATGTGTTTAAGAAGTTTTGAACCCAAACCTTTCTTTCTGTAGTTGTGATGTACCCACAGAATGTTAATTTCAAGCCCGAGGTAACAATCTATTCCACCTAAAATTCCTCCAATTTCCTGGCCATCCTCATTTTTAGCTATAAATTAGAGGGCGTTCCAATCTGGTGAAAGTGCAGGTACTTTTGAGAAGTTAAATCTGTTGATTTCGTTTACAATTGTTTGTGCGCCCTGTCTATCACACGGTTCAATTTTAAAGCTGTAATTACTGGACATAACGTTTGGTTTCTTGAGATATTGATTGAATATAGAACCTATTTTCAGTAATAAAAATCTACAACTGCAAAATAAACTTATTTAAAATATTGTCGAATTTTAAAGACAGATCCTCAGTGTTACTATAAAGCAGACAATGGTTGCTTATCCTAGAAATTGTGGTCGGATGATCAGCATCAACATGGCTTATATAACCTATAGTTTTACCTAATGCCTTAGCTTATTCGGCTTCAATGTCTACTCCAATCGCTTTCTCTGAGTTTTTAATGATAGCGGAAGATGTGACAGGTGTGGACGATCATGGAAGACCTTTTCGACAAACGGCTGATTATTCTCTCTGTAGTAGATATTGAAAAACCTCATCTTTGGAAAGATCCCATTCATATGCTTTTTCTGGGATTTCCGCCAATGGAGTTTGAAGAAGCGGATGGTCAATTTTTATATCGCTTAATCCACTTCTCCTTCTTATCTTTTCAATCAGCCTGATCTCATACGGTATAAAATTGAGTGAAAGTATCTCACTGAATTTGTCTTTGAGATCCAATGAACTATATATATGATGATCACATATTTCCAAAAGCAATTCACTTACTACTTTCTCATTTGGAGAATTCCAATTATCTAAAAACCGTCGGTAAACAATATCGGTGGGTAAAACTGCATACAAGTTCATATTAATTTCATTATTGGTATATAAATCGAATAGAATTGCCATAAACAGATGATGAACTTCTTTTTGTTTATATTTATCCTGTTCTTCTTCAAATAAAAACTGGAAGTATTCTCTTGATAGTTCTGTCAGATCTGTCATATTCCAAAGAAGCGACAACCCCATTATACAGCCGACCGTTCGTGGAGTAACTTCTTTGTAGTGAAATAGCGTTTGCAAAATATGCCCTTGCCATAAAAGATGGCGGGTAATGTATTTCCAACCATCTTTTTTACCATTCAGTATCAAATGTTTAGGGTAATCCCCCGCGTGAAAACCGATGCCTAGCGTCAGATTTCTTGCAATGGTTTCTTGATACCCTTCTTTTATGTCATCTTGTATGCTTTGTTTAATGAGCTCAAAATACTGCTCTAGCATTTGCTGGTCTATACCATCTCTTTTGGTTTTCTCAATTTGCTTTTTAAACGCTTTTATTAATTGATTACGTAACATAATGTGGGATGTATATCCATAAATTCTCCTGGCTAATATTGACAATTTGGTAAAGCTGTAGCGATATTAATTATATCGCATGTTCACCTCGACAAGGCAACTTTTGTATCTAATTTAGTGTAAAAATTTGTTTAGGGTTGTGAAATCTTAGTTTTTGTCTTAGCATTCTATTAATTTTATCCAGTATATGTTTGATATAATACTCGTTATATATACTGCCAATATAATGAATTATTTATTCCATAAAGTATGGAAGTAAAACTGTATTAGAACATTAAAAGAAATAGAAGGCCAGCAATTGCCAGAAAATAGATATTTATAGTAAAAGTATCAAACGAATTAACGGCCAATAGGTGTGACAGCTGTCGGGGTAGATGTTCTATCTGACTCATTCGTTGTGGTTTTCCAGCCATCAGTGATCCAAATTGTTTGATCAGTAAGCGGGTAAAGGACGATATTTGATGAAAGACGATATAAAGTTCGAATGTGAAGTGTGTGGTCAAAAGCAAAAAGTTGAGTTGCTATTACTCCGCACAAATAAATGGTTAAAGCAGGTAGTCTGCAAGAATAAAAAATTGCAGCATATTAAGAATGTTGATCGATAAATCATTGAAAATAAATTAAAGGGTTATAGGAAAAGAAGAGTAGCGCGATTATGATCGCTACTCTTCTTTTATAGACCTCCCTTAATATCCTGGATTTTGGATTAGGTTAGGTTCGACTTGAAAGCTACTCTCATGGAAAGGCCAGAGGTATTGATGTTTCAAAAATTTTCTGTCTTCAATTTTAAGCACATCAGTTTTACCTTCTGTACCTTGTCGCATATGACCCAATGCAGGTTGATTAAGAACCACTTCCGCTGTTTTCCATCGCAGGAGATCACTATAGCGCAGGCCTTCACCGGCAAATTCGACCCTTCGCTCATTGCGAATTAAGTCGATCCATTCCTGTTGAGATTTTACCGTTAGATTGACATCCGCTACGCTCATATCAAGTCCTGCACGTTGTCGAATCTGATTGATACAGCTTTTCGCTAATTCATCTACGTTATTCAACATAATTTTGGCTTCGGCATAGGTCAATAACACTTCAGCATAACGAGCCAGCGGAAAGTACATATTACCTCCCGTCCGAAATGCATCAGCTTCATCGACAAATTTCTTAAACCAATAACCAGATCGGCTGCTCCGCAAGTTTTGATAATAGAACAGACTCTTTGAGTCATAAATATCTATTTTCTCTTTGTTGAATAGGTCGCCCTGTCCGAAAATACTAGCAGCATAACGTGGATCTCGATTTAATTTGGGGTTGAGCTCATATTCCTGCTTACTATATAAGGGGCATTTATCAATTGGCCGCCCTTGTAGTGTCCAATAGCTATCGACCAACGACTTCAAAGGAACAACATAAGATTGTCCATTTCCAGTCTTATATTGTGGCGCAAGATGCTCGAAGGAATTTGTAGCAGAATTATTGTGGCTTTCCATGTCAAATTTGATGATAAACTCCTTATTGGTTTTATCTGCCTGGTAATTGAATAGGCTAGCATATTGAGGGTGAAGTTGGTATTTTCCACTATCCATTATTTCCTTCGCAAGGGTTGCGGCAAGATCATAACGTCCATTATAAAGAGCGTACCTCATGATCAACGTTTTGAAGGAGTATTTGTTGAACATATAGGCGTTTGTGGTACCTTCATTTTCAGGGAGTCTGTTTGCTACATCGTTGCTCATTTCAAATAGCTTGTCCAGTATTTCAGCTTTCGGCGTTACTGGAGGTGTAGCTTCTTCAAGGGTAACCGGTACTAGGACAAAAGGTACGTCACCCCAAACTTCAGTGATCCTGAAATAATGCCAGATACGGAGTGCCTCTAAGATTGCTTTATATTTCTGTCTTATCGACTCATTTTCCACATAGGGAATATCAATATTAGCGATGTACGTATTGATCCGCCCCACGTGTTTATTATATAATGTCCAATAGTACTCCGCCAAGCGTGCATTGCTTGTCATATTACCATTGGCAATGACCATATGGTGGTCTGTCTCTATTCGAGCATAGGCGTTATCGCTACGACCATCTGACATATAAAAGAGTAGGCGGCGATCGCCAGGTTCCATAAAAACATCCAAATAACTACTGTATACTACCCGGCGCAGATCTTCTTCGGTGTTGAAGAACTCGTCGAAAGATGTTGCGGTAGGATCTCGTTTATCAAGAAATTTTTCGCAGCTACTTAACGTTGCTAGCGCAATTATCAAGGTTAAAATTTTCTTTTTCATTAGCATAGTTTTTAAAAAATACTGGCACTCAGTCCGACACTGTAGGTTGCCATACGCGGATAATTTCCGTTCCCGTCATTTGTTCCAGGGCTATCGACATCAATACGTTCGGGGTCAAGGCCTTCCCATTTCGTGAACGTGAACACATCTTGTGCATTAACATATATTCTAAAATTTTTTATGCTTTTGCCGATTTTAGGAAATGTATAGCCAAGCTGCAGAGACTTGATGCGGAAAAAGGCTGCATTGCTAAGCCAAACATCACTGAGTAGCGTATTAGGGCTTGGGCCTGTCCATAGACGTGGGAAACGGCTATTCGGATTGTCGGGACTCCAATGGTTTGCTACATATTCGACACGCGGTGCGCCGAGGTCGTTACTATTTCCGTCAACATAAACTGGATAGGCTTCTTGCCCAATCAAGCGGCCCGTGCGCTTTCCGATCCCCTGACCCAATGCAGAGAAATCCCAGCCTTTATACCGAAAGTCCAGATTTATAGCATAGTTATAATGGGGAAGAGGGTCTGCCAGGTAGCTTCGGTCCTCATCATTGATAATACCATCCTGATTTTTATCTACATAGCGGATATCTCCAGGTTTTGAATTTGGCATTTTAGCAGGCGTTGCATCCACTTCCGCCTGCGTTTGGAAATAGCCATCAGACTGGAAACCATAATAATTGTTGATTGGGACACCTTTGTACCATATTCGGTTATTATCGCCTTTAAAGATCAATCTATCGTTTTCATTGTAACCAGCTTTGAGCATTCGGTTGCGGTTATCAAAAAGCATTCCACCGATGGTATACGAAAAATCGTCCTTTTTGTCTGACCAGCTTGCCGATAGTTCCCAACCATTATTTTCCACGGCGCCGATGTTGACTGCAGATTCAAGACTATTTGATCCCGTGAGCGGAGGAACGGCAAATTGATCATAAATAAGATCGTATGAATTTTTATGATAAATTTCAGCAGTAAAGGATAGTCTATTTTTAAATGCATTGACGTCTAGGCCCAGGTTCCATTGCTTCTGTTTCTCCCAGGAGAAATTTGGATTGGGAACACGTATTGTCCAGCCCCAGGTGTTTACAGATTCCTGCCAGAGGTATGGCGCTACATTTTCGTTTCCTATAAGTCCATAAGACGCCCGTAACTTAACATTACTAACTACACCCGACTCGAGAATAGGTTTGAAAAAATGTTCGTTATGTAAGTTCCAGGCGAAAGCTCCCGAAGGAAAAAATCCCCAACGATGACCAGGGGCAAACTTGCTGCTTCCGTCTGAACGTCCGGTTAATTCCAAAATATAGCGGTTGTTAAAAGAATAATTTAGTTTACCGAAAAATGAAGCTTTGCTAATTTCTCTAAAATCAGTGAAGGTATAATTCATCACCTCTGACCCTGCAGTAAGATAGATCTTGTCTTTGTCCTGGCGGAGCTCCTTGTTGAAGTTAATCAGCATCCGTGCAGTAAGCTGGCTTTCACTAACACCTTGTGAGGCATTGACATCATTTCCCCAAATTGCTGCCGGAGCACCATTTTCATCAAAAAACTTATAGGTCAGTCTTTTTTGTTTATTGGCCGATTTGTTAATCATGTAGGATACGTTTCCTTCAATATTAAAATTGCTGTTGATGTTATATTTGGGACGTAAGTTGATTGTACTGCGATCATACATATTGTTTTTTGTACCACCGTGTTTTATTGAAGCAATTGGGTTGATATTGTTATGCAGAATATAGTGTTCGGGAAGTTCAGAATCATAAAAAATTTGTTGCGTTGGGTTCAAGCGCCAAGCCTGTTTATAAAGGCCGTGTCCGTCATCATTTGCCAATAATCGATCTACCTGTAAACGGTGTGCGTAGAAGTCGGCCATCAATACAAATTTATCGGCGATGTTAATATTCGTATTGAAGCGGGCTGAAAACTTTTGAGTACCTTCAATCTTATTGAGGCCATTTTCTTTTATATGGCCGAGCATTAAATTAAAAGTACCAACGCCACCACCCCCGGATATACTCGCGTTATTATTAATCGCTGTCGAAGTCCGTTCCATGACCTGATCGAGCCAATTGACCTGCTTTAATTCTCCGGAGGCATATTGGTTAATTGTTTCTTCGGGGTAGATTGCAGGTTGCCCCTGTTGGATTAAGGTTTCGTTTCGCAATTTCATGAAATCGACAGCACCGACAAATTTCGGAAGATCAATCGGTTTGTTGACTGCAAACCAGTTGTTGGTAACGACTTTAAATTGTCCCGTCTGTCCACGCTCCGTTTCGATGATGATAACACCATTTGCACCACGGGAACCATACATGGAGGCTGAGGCGGCATCTTTTAAAACGGTAATGCTTTTAACCTGATTGGGGTCAATGTCGTGGATGCTCTGTTCCATACCGTCGACGATGACCAAGGGATCTGCATTTTGTAAGGTACTTATTCCGCGAATAGAGATGGTACCCGGAACACTTCCTGGCATACTGTTTCCGCGCATCATTGTGACTCCTGGGATCGTTCCAGAAAAAGCATCCTGCATTTTAAAAATTGGGCGATTTTTAATTTTCTCCATATCCATTTGGGATACGGAAGATGCGATGTGTTTTTTGTCTACTTCGGAGAAGCCAACAACCACAACTTCATCAAGTCCCACTTCATCCGCGTCCATAATAACATTGAGCTCCGATTTGTTGTTAATCGGGATTTCAAGCTGTTTGAATCCGACTGCACTAAAAATCAGGGTTCCTTTTTTGCCATCGGGGAGTGTCAGTTGAAACTCTCCTTTCGTATTCGACGAAGTTCCTGTATTGGAACCTTTTAGCAGGATGCTGACAGCAGACAATAGATTTCCCTTGGTATCATGTACTTTTCCTTTTATGACTTGTTGCTGCAGATTGGATATGCCGGAGGTACTTTGTTCTGGCAAAGAAATATCTTCATTTTTACGCTTGATAACAACAGTGCCACGATGTAACATGTAATAAAAAGCGCTACTCTTGAAAATTTGATCCAAGGCCTTATCGAGTGATACAGCTGTGATTTCAACGGTTGCTTTTTCATTTTTCAGCAATCCTTCTTTAAAGATAAAATGTATACCAGTCTGTTTGGTAATGCTTTCCAGTACAGTTTCAATCCTGGTATTCTGGGCATGTAAAGTAATCTGAGCGGAGCTTGAAGCGTAGGCGCCCATCATAGATGTCGCCAATAAGATTCCTGTCAGTTTCATTTTTAATAAATGGTTCAGAGTTTTCCCTTTGTCAACGGGACATAAGGTCCCTTTTGAATAAAATAAATTATTCATAAATTGGTATAGAATTAATGGTTTATGATCAGTGTTAATTCAAATTCGATGCAGGAGTATTTGCCGTACTTCTGCATTTTTATCATATTAATTTAGGTTTTTCGCTTTTTTACATACAAAGTCCTCCTTAATAAGTTTATCGGTTTACAATTAGTTATCGGTTTACAATTAGTTATCTGTTTACAATTAGTTTATCCTTGTCAATGGTCAATTTATAACCTGTCAAATCTTTTAGTACATTACAAAGTTCCGCCAGCGTTACATCTCTTTTCATGCTACCTTCATATCGTTCATTATTTAAAGGGATCTTGCAATCGACCTGAATTCCATACCAGCGGCTTATTTCATCAAGTATCTGTTGCATATCTTTATTTTTAAAATAAAAATAACCGTCTTTGAAGGCTGTGGCTTCGGCTTTACTGGCTAAAGGAAAAGTTTTTAGTTTTTTTTCGATAATCTGCGTCTCGCTACCGGCATTCATATAGATTTCGTGTTCTTCGTTGCTGACTTTAAGCTTTCCTTCTGTCAATGATACTCTCGTATTTGCACGATAGGAATTTACATTGAAAGCTGTTCCGATCGCTTGTATATTGATATGATTTGTTTCAACGATAAAAGGCCTATGTACATCTTTCGCAACTTCAAAATAGGCTTCACCTTTTAGTATTACTCTCCGCTCTTTTTTATCAAAATTTGCTTTATAGCTGAGCTCTGAGGCAGCATTTACCCACACTTTAGTGCCATCGCTAAGGGTTAATACCATAGTAGACCGTTTGGGAACTATTAAGGTATTACGTAGGTTTTCTGTTGAGTTGGATGCGTATACAAGTTGCCCATCTTTTAATTCGATACCCTGAGCAAAATATTGGATGGCTTTTTTTTCGGTTAATCGTATTTCTTTTCTCCCCTCAATTTTTAAAATTGCACCTGCTCCACCGGGAAGAACATCATTTTTGTGTCCATATATCTTGTCAGGAATTAAATAGCTTACCGACTTTTCGCGCTGTTGCTTTTGCCATAACAGTGTTAGGGCAAGTATTACAGCAGCCGCTATTCCAATAACTTTGTACGGTATTTTGTTTAAGGAGAGGTATTTTTTTTTTGGTTGTACAACAGTCTTCTTTGCCGTGAATTTTTGCTGTGTGATTAGCCATTCTTGGTTTACATCTGTTTTGCGAAGATCAAATGGAGCATAAATATCAGTATGTGATAGCCGACGAGACAAGCTATCCCTTGCGCTGGGATATTTTTGTAAGAGATTTTTTAATTGGTCTTCTTTGTCGGATGGTAGCTCACCATCTTTTAATAGAAGAGCAATCAGTTCTGCTAATACTATTTTGTCGGTTTTTATCATAATTCATAAGCTAAATAACTTGAAGGATCGATATGGGTGATCGATCCATTGAAAAAAGTGGAGTATTATTTGTAAAGCGTTGTGTGTTAGAGTATAAAAAACGTAAAAAGTATGCTTAGAAATTTCCTTTTTAGCAGATTTATCGCACGCATCCGTTGTGTTTTTACCGTATTTACCGAAACATTGAGTTCCTGTGCCACCTCCTCGTACTTCATTCCGTCCAGATAGATTAAGCGGCAGACTCGTTGACAACCTTCGGGCAGTTCATTGAGTTCCCGGTGAAGAGCTCCGATCAATTCTGCATTTATTAAATTATCCAGGATATCGTTTTCATCCGGCTGGTCAGTATTAAATTCGCTCCGTACACGATCAAATACCACATTTCTTCGCTTGATATTCATCGCTAAATTTTTTACAGCGCTATAGAGGAAGCTTTTAATGACGGGCTCTCCCTTTAGTAGCAAGTCCTGTCTACCCATTAGAACGATAAATGCGTCCTGCACGATGTCTTTTGCAATTTCCTCTGAGCCAACCCATGGAAATGCAAATACGCTGAGTTGCAGAAAATATTTGTTAAAATAATATTCTGTGGATAACATATCGTTTGCTTTTTTATGTAAAATATAAATTTTAAAAGTGATATAAAGAATAATATTAGAGATTTTATGTAGGTAAAACCTTTTACAAATTTGAAGGTTCATGACTGCTGTTCCACTCGTCAGCAGCATAATTCATCGCTTTTACGAGCTGGCACTTGGGTGAAGTGTTCTTTATTTCCTTTGCGAACCATATTCCGATTTCATAGATCAGTAGAAAACCGAGAATTATTTTTGAAATTTATGCATAATCATTTGGTTATCATAGATATCCTGGTTGTAGCGCACTTATCAATGTACGTGAAAATAACAGCCCATTAATGGAGTTATTTAAAAAACCTGTGCTTATGGCTTGCCGTAAAATAAGAGAATATTTTCCTTAGTATCGTATAATACTATACCAAATTGATCAAATGATGAAAAGAATACTGGGACTTGATTTAGGGACCAGTTCTACTGGTTGGGCATATGTATTGAAAGCGTAGGACAATGAAATTTTCAGGATTGAAAAATTGTGTGTATGCGTCAATCCATTAACGACAGATGAGCAACAATTGTTTAATACTAAAATCCAAAAAATGGTTTAAAAATTGTGTCAAATAAAATTTATATTCTGCAAAAGACTACAAAAACTCCTGAAAATTATACTTAGTGATACAATGCTATACGTAATTGAGCGAATTGAGATGTGTTTCAAACTCAATATCGAATTACTTCCATCGTTGATAAGTCAATGGTCACTTACAGTGTATTGCCATTGTTAGCCACAGTTACTTTTTTGATGTATAATATTCTTTCCAGGTTTTTATCCTTTTAACAAACATTTTTAGGTAGTTTTCCGTCAAAAAGATATTCGACCAATCAAACCTTTGTGCTTGAACGCCGAGATAAAAAGCAAAAATAGCTGCCCCAGCTTCTGGAATTAGTTTAATTTCTTTTTTCGTAATCGCTCTTACCTTTTGGTAACCATTAAGGAAGCTTTCAACTTTTGATTCATAGCTTTCTTTATTTATCTCTATGTGAAATAATTGGATAAAGAAATAACCAATATCTAAAAACAAAAAGCCATTACCGCAATTGTCAAAGTCGAAAATGGTTATTTCTTCTTTATTATTTACACTTACATTATCATACCAAATATCGAGATGAACTATTCCTTTCTTAACCTCTGATTGTTCTATTTCTCGAAATGTATTGGAGATTTCAAGACCTATTTCTTTAAGATATTGCATCTCGCTCAAATCCTCTGCGAAATAATGCTTTAATAATTCGTATGATTTATTTAAAAGTAATTCTGAATTATAGTTGGTTCTATTTATGTTTTTATTTGAAGTAATGGTGTGAAACCTTGCCATTAGAGATCCCATTTCATAACAAGTTTCATTATCCATAAATCTCATCTTTTTTCCTTCAGCATATGAAAATAGTACAATGTAGCGCTGCCCTTCAGGTGCATTGATTTCTTGTATCAGATTATTTTCCTTATCTGGAATAGGGAATGAAACAGAAACACTATTTTCTTTCAACAGTTTAAGAAGCCACAATTCTTCTTGAATTTCAGTTTTGGTTCTCCAACCATGGCAATAGACTCTTATTACATACTTTATTTTTTTGTCAGAGATAAAGTAAGTATGATTTACACCTGTTCGGAATAATGTACACTGAAATCCCTCTCTGAGATCGTATTTATCTTTAATAAATTCACCTAAGTTCTTCTCTGATAAGACTGATGTTATGACTGGAAAAATGGACATCAAATTTTGGTCGTATTTAATTCTTTGTAAATGACTATTTGATTTTTATCCCCGCGAATATACATAAATACGAAGGGATTCGAACATTTTCGCGTATTAATCATTTTGAATTAAAAGCCACGTAGGGTAAATGAATGAGATCATTCCTTTGATTTTGATGGCGAAGTATGGTATCTTACTAATGGTATCTTAAATACTTTGGCTATCAAAAAAAGCTGGAGTAAACACCTCAGCTTTTTTTGAATCGGATTGTTTAAGATTCTATTCAGTAATTTTGAGTGATTGAATAAGCCCATTAGACAACTGAAAATGAAATTTTAAAATGACTGGACTTCCAGGAAAAGATCCAGAAATTTCCGCGGACAGCATATTTTCTTTTTCGTCATAATCCAATGGCTCCATAGTAGCGTTATACTCCTTATTGGATTTATCTATCCATTGTTCAATTTCCGCTTTACCGTTATGGGTTTTTCCTTCATCAAATACTACCGCGGTTTCTGTAAAGCATCGGGCATAAGCTGCACTATCGAAGTTGTTTTGTTTTTTTACTAACTCGGCAATTATTCTCGGTAAGTTCATATGTTTTATTTTTAAATAATATTAAATTGTTGGTACTGTTCCATCATCGATTATATATTCGGTTCCTGTTAGATAGCTGGCTCTCGGTGAAACAAGGAAAGCAACGAGTTCAGCCACTTCTTCAGGTTCGGCTGGTCTTCCGAAAGGGATTCCACCCAAAGCGTTTATTACGCCTTTCTGCGCTTCTTCTACTGTACTTTTGGTGTTTCTTGCAATTTCGCCCAGCCATGCTTCCGATGCTGTGGTATTGATCCATCCAGGCGAAACAGTCAGTACACGAACACCTTTTGGAGTTACTTCATTCGATAAACTTTTGCTGTAGTTACGCAGTCCTGCCTTTGCTGCGGCATACGGCAAAGTCGAATCATATAGAGGCAATTTCCCCTGAATTGAAGCTATATGGATGATAACGCCTGTTTTCCGATCGATCATTTGCGGTAAAAATCCTTTATCTAGACGAATCGGGGCCAAAAGATTCGCCTGTAGCGTATATTCCCAATCCGCATCGCTGAGTGCCGCAAACCCGCCGGCGGGGGTTGATGACCCACCAAGATTGTTTATCAAAATATCCAATCTTCCATAGTTAGTAAGTACCTCGCTAACTACGTTTTGGGCACCTTCTGTTTTACTCAAATCGGATGCGATGAAATGCAGGTTACTGTTTTCTTTCTCAGGTGCGTTTCTTGCGGTTACTATCACTGTTGCTCCAGCCTGTAGCAGTCTTTCTGCAATTGCTCTTCCGGCACCTTTAGTGCCGCCGGTCACCAAAGCTATTTTGCCTGATAATTCATTGTTGAAATTGAATTGTTCCATTTTTACGAATTGTTTATAGGACAAAATTGGATTATAAAAACAGTTAGCACAAGTACGGAAATACGATTCATATAGGGATAAATTTTTCCCCTATTGTGCAATTCAGAACATACCTTTAATTTTGGAATATGTATGAGAGAAAAATAATTCCGAACCTGAACTGTGGTCTTGATCTGATCGGTGAAGTGCTTTACGGCAAATGGAAAATACGTTTGCTCTGGTTTATTGATCAGGGATATCGACGACCAAGCGAATTGCAGCGTAAAATTCCGGATGCTTCGCGTAGGGTTTTAAATATTCAGTTAAAGGAGTTGGAAGACCACGGATTAATTACAAAAAAAATATATCCTGTTGTACCGCCAAAAGTTGAATATAGTCTTACGGATTTCGGCAAGACATTGATTCCGATTATTTCTGCATTGGGACGCTGGGGAGATGAACATGAAGAACTTCTGCGTTCTCTGATTTTAAATCGTTTAAAGTCGGAAAGTTGATTATTTTTTAAAGTTTCAGCATGACTTTTTTTTATGCGCTTACCGCCTATGCTAAAGAAAGGTAGGATTTTGCCAATGCTTTAATTAAATTTGGTCGAAAGCATAGAGATAAAATTAAAGCAAAATGAGATTTCAATTTTAAATGCTCATTTTTTGATTATAGAACTATCATGCACTTTGCTATAAAATTCTGACTGGTCAGAATCAAATTTGAAACTCATACTGAAAAAACTATTTCCTTCAGCAAGTCGAATCTGTACTAGTTCCCATCCAAATATTATCTCCCATAGATACCCGTTTACGTATAGAACGTGCTCGTTTCCATTTAAAGACAGTGTATCCGTTCAAGGAAATGCAACTAAAAGACTGATATAAGCGCATTTGCCAAAAGTTTTATCATACGTTATCATTTACTAGAAAATGGTATCAGTTATTCGTTTGAGACCGTAATGAGTCATCCATCCAAACTGGTGGAAATCGATGAAGCAAGTGAAAGAAAATTTAGGACTTATCTTTATTTTGTTTACTTGGATAATCGATTGATTAATATTTTCCGCGTTGAAATTAGAAAGGAAAAAGGCGGCCATGGTGTGGCAGAGGATAAAATCGTCGACAGGTACTATCGTACGCTGACCAATTTATTACCTGCAATAAAGCTTGCGAAAAAGCTTAATTATTTGATAACTCTGGCAAAACAATGGTTTTGATAACGGAAGTATTGCAAGGAGGGATCGCCATTTTATTGCCAGAAAACAAGCTTCCAAATTGGTTTATCAAATACGTGGTCAATAAAATTAATTTATAAGCTTTCCGTATATGCTGTTTGGCTTACTAAGGAACAGGTTATCTTTTGAATTCTATGTGGTGGCAGAAACGATTTGTTAGTACCATATAAATACAAAAGCCATAAAACAGATATATACAAATAGGTGACTGTTAATTCTCTTCATTATCCAAATTATTTTTGTGGAATCTCAATGTCTTTATCGCTTTGAGAAAATCCTCTTCTGTTTGTATTTTTAAATCAACATCACTGAATGATAGGGTGTATGTATAGCCGCATTTTACGGCACGTCCAATTAAAGTTGTTAGAAAGGGGATTACTTTTCTGTCCGTGTTTTTTTTGCTAATTATTTTAGTAATTTTTAATTTATTATTGTATATTTGCCTGATAACCAATTTTTAAACATTATGTCTAGATCAAAAAAACATTTGGGTAAGTATGTAGATCCACGTACCGATTTCGGTTGGAAATTTTATTTTGGTAGGGAGGAAAACAAAATCTTACTGATTGAGTTTCTCAATAGTCTATTTCATGGAGAGAAGATAATTTCGGATCTAAGATATAAGCCTGTAGAACATGATGGTGATTATGAGGAAATGCGTCGTGTTGTATTTGATTTACATTGTATCGGCAGCGATGGTGAGGTTTTCATCATTGAGATGCAGCAGCTCTTTCAAGAATTTTTTAAGGACCGCGCGGTGTACTATACCTCACGTCTCATCAATAAACAATTAGCGCGAGGTAAGAAGGGTAGTGATTATTACCTACCTGAGGTTTACTTTATTGGTATTTTGGAGTTTGACATGGATAGAAATGGAGGTTCCGGTATATCCCGTGTCACAGAACGCCCTTATTTCTATGATGTGGCGCTGTGTGACAAATTGACCAAAGAAATATTCTATGATAAATTGGGATATAAAATGATTTCGCTCCCATTATTTAATAAACAGCCAGAAGAACTAAAGACAGTTATGGATCAGTGGTTGTACTTACTTAAACATTTGAGTACCATGGATAGATTGCCAACGTTTTTGGATAAAAGAATATTTGGTCTTATCTTTGAGATAGGAGAGATAGGTAAATTAACGGAGGAGGAGCTAATGTCATACGAAGCAAGTTTAAAACATAAGCGTGATGCTGAGAGCGTATTTAATTCGGCCAAGAAATCCGGAGAAGCTTTAGGTCACGCTAAGGGTCTAGCAGAAGGAGAGCGTAAAAAAGCTCTTGAGACTGCCAAAGCATTTAAGGAAATGGGGCTACCTATAGCTGATATTGCTAAAGGCACTGGATTTTCTGTTGAAGAGGTTGAAAAGCTCTGAGTTTTGGGAAGTGTAAAGTAAATTGCGTCACTCTTTTTCAATTTAAAGAAAGTATATCCGATCAAGGGAGATATGGCTGAGAGAATAATATAGATGCATTTCGCTTGAAATTGCCAATTTATATTCAATGGGAGTGGCATTTCCTTGATGAGATGAGCTATTAAACCATCATATGCTATGTAATAAGCCTCAGGAATTAGCCATAAAATGGTGATACCTATATTTGTGTTAAACTGATAATTTCCTGTTATGAGTATACAAAATATTAACATCAGTAGTCCAATCAATGCTGGCCAAAATATAGAGAATATCTTTCTATTTCTTTTCGCTTGTAGGTATCCTGCATAAATAAGTGCTTCAACTTGAAATCCAAAAATAATCAGGTTAAAATTTAAACTCCCCGTAAAATACCTCAGACAATCTCCGTCTGTTAATACAACATAAAATGTTAAAGCCATAGAACTGAGATGTACAAATAGTGGTGCGTTAATTCTCTTCATTATCTACTTTACGTCTGTGGAATCTCAATGTCTTTATCGATTTAAGAAGATCCTGTTCAGTTTGCGCTTTCAGGTTTGAACCATGAAGGTTAAATCGGACTTTTGAAGAGTCTCCCCATAGGCTGCCGATGTACACTCCGGTGTTTCCTTTTCCGGATATTCTCGGAAATACGATTTTCGCTCTTCTGTTATCAATAGTATCCCAGGATACATTTTGTTTTCTGTAAAGATCAGCATCGAGATCCAAATCCAATATCGGCATATCTTTTACAATAATATAGTCCGAAGAGTCCGTTGCACTTTCCTCCATCATCTGTTTGGTAATGACTTCTATGTTATGCTCTGTCAAACTATTGGAATACATCCCCAGATCGAAGTAAAGCGTATCGTTGTTGTCTACAGCAATTGCGCCGACATAACTGTCGATTCCGTTTTGTTTGACTTGTTGCCATTTATAGGGAACCTCAAGTGTAAATAGACCAAAATCCATTGTCTTTGTGCGAGATGGATCCTTGCAACCAGTAACGAGGATAGTAAGGGCAGAAATGTGGAATAGTTTTATGAACTGTTTCATGCTATGGCTTATACGTTTAATTTACAAAATTAGGATGGACTATCCATCTATGGCTAGTATTTTTTATTCTTAAATTGCAAACGGGTGGAGTGGAAGAGCCAAATTAATCATTAGCTTCGTGCAATATGATTTTCCTTTTAGATATAGACGGTGTCATGGTACGTGCCAATCCACATAGGCATTTAGAGCAGGCAACTGATGGCTTTTATGTATACAGTAGTGCTGCTGTAGATACATTTAATACGATATTCATTGCAGAGGAAGATCAGGTGATCCTCTCCACCTCGTACCGTTCTAGATATACAATAGCAAAATGGAAAAAGATATTTCTTGATAGGGATATTAAAATTGATTCACTTCAACTGTTGGATAATGCTGAACAACATTTGATTGATCACTATACGCGAAAGATTGAAGACTATACTCAATAGGTAATTTCATATTAATAGTTGTCGCATTGATTATAAGTCAATCAGAGAAAAACTGGAAAGCTGGATAATCTTTCAATTTGATAAAGTCAAATCTGTAGTAACAATTCCAATAGCTTATTATTCTACTTCGGATCGCCCTTTCATATAATGTGTTTTCAGTAAAGAATTCTTTGATCCAACTCTTTTGCTGCGGGGTAATGCATGCAATAATGGTCAAATGGATTTCCATAACATACTCACCTAATAGCTGCACTACATATGGAATGCTTTCCGAGGGAAAAAGATTCATTAGTTTCGCTATTGCTATTTCACGAATGTACCCATCATGATGACGGGTCATGAGACCTAGTTCCTCAAAATCCTTCATCGTTTCAACGTCATTTTTCGTTGTGGATCTATATATCCGATATGGAAATTGATTAACTTTTCCCTGCCATAGGACGTCGATTTGTTCCATTCTCATTGTTGTTTTTTGTTCATATCTCTATAACAAGGTTCTTATTAAACCCATTATACGGTTCATTGATATAGCCGTGTGGATTGCATATAATTTCAGTGTTACCGATTTTATAATTTACGGGAGTATGTATATGACCATGAATCCAGTAGGAGGGTTGATGCTTTAAGATAAAGGCTTCCATATCCGAGACGTAGGCGGCGCTGATCGGATCGTCCAAATACTTCTTTGGTAAGGATCGCATGCTCGGAGCATGATGCGTCACTACGATGTTATGTTTTGCTTCGCTGACACTAAGACTTTCCATCAGCCATTGTCTCGAAGTTTGGTGGATTCTAAACGTATCGATGCTTCTTAATTTTACATAATTGTCACCTAATCTGATCTTCTTATAATCATTCATACGGCTTTGACAAAGCGATCCATATGCAGCAGGATTGCCCTTTAACGAAAAATCAGTCCAGAGTGTGCAGCCATGGAAACAAACGAGGTTGCTCTCCAAAGATTCATTTTCCAGCACATGGATGTTTGAATTGCTTGCAGCGTCTTTGATTTTATATAGTGTTTTCGGATATGCGCCCTTATAATACTCATGATTTCCCAGCACATAGATGATCGGTATATCCAATGAAAGTGATTTGAGCCAGCTGATCCCTTTTACCCCTAGATCCGTATCTCCAGCCAATATAAGTACGTCTGCTAATTTCAGATTGATATCGTTGTATCCAAATTCTCTATGCAGGTCGCTAATAATATGGATTTTCATCTTTGTCTTTTTGTATATCCTTATCTAATTTTATTTCACCATTACTAAATGACAGGGGATATGTATAGCCGCATTTTACCGCACATCCATTTTGATATCCCGGTTTCCATGGACTTGATTTTCGAATCAATGTTATTAATGCTTCACCGGTTTGATAACCAATATCTTTGGTTATCCGAAAATTACTGAGCCGTCCATCTTTCTCAATCGTAAAATTGATCATCAGTTTGCCGTTTACTTTTGCTTTCTTGGCTGCCGTTGGTATCTTATAATTTTTAAAAATCCAATTTTTAAATCCGTTTGTGCCATAAAGTGGCTCAGGAAATATTTCAATCATGTGAGGAGGAATATCCGCGATTGAGTCATCCAAAACAAGGGACTGACCGAAAGCCTGCGATAACAGGCCTATTGATAAAATACATGTAAATGATAACTTACGAACCGATAAAATCCCCATTTTATTAATATATAATTCAGTAGCTAATTTACATATCTAATTTGTATCTTGATGCAACATGATTAATCTAGTTATAAGGAAAGTATTGAACGATTATGTCACTTTCATAAACGATTTCAAATATCAGTTCTCTCCAAATATGGATGAATTTGAACAAAAGAGCAGTCGAAATCGCTCGGGACAAATTGGTGGATTCAATTACCAGTTTCATGGTGCGGGCTGCCGTTTAGAGAAAGACGGTATAGTATGTGAATTTGACTTTATGCCAACCAATGAATATCCCATAAAATTTTCTTTATGGAAAATCAGCGAATTTATTTTGACCAACAAGGTATATGGAATAGATAATTAGAGGAATCGGAATTACATGAGGTACTACATACACTGGTTGAAGATGGGACTCTTGTCAAATTGGTATTAGGTGGCGTGATTTCGGAAATATACCAAATTTAACGCAAAATTCTATTTTCGGATATACTCCTTAGGTATAGGATGTTTTTTCAGAAAATCAATAGCATCTTCGTTTTTTTTCTTAAAAAATGAAGATGTATTATAAATATTTTGGCGATCTTGAGCCGTCATATCATGATTATTTTTATCTTTTTTATTCGTATTTGTACTCATGTTTTAAACCTCCTAATACAAAGTTCGTTATTATTTTTTAAATATAAAAAACGCATCATAATTTTTACCTCTCTCAAAGGATTCCCACCTGTCTTTATAATAGGCTTTCACTTTAAATATTTCTTGAATATCTTCCCAAAATTCCGCTATTCCCATTTGATACAATTTCGTTCTGGATGCCTTACTACCTTTTGTCATTACGATGACTTGAGGATGTTTATGAATAAAGTTTAAGACAGCTCTAGCTACAGTAGTAAGGACCTTTTTTGTATCTAAATTATTTGTCGTTGTTAGATCACTTATCTCTTTTGTACTAGGATCAAAATCTCCAAACCCAAGATTATACACGTTTTCTTCAATATTGATCTGTTGAAACTGAATTACTTTTCTTATGTTACCTTTTGGGCCTATACTGAAAAATTCGTAATAGTGTATGTCAGGCGTTTTTTCAAAACTATAATACTCCTCATGCACAAAGAATTGGTTATTTATCCAAATAGGTTTGATATTCCTGTTGCTCTGGACTGATACAAAAATACAGAATTTGTTGGAAAGCTAATAATATGCAACTTTATTCTCATAAAAGCTTGCGCTTTGCGCACTCAAATTCTGTTTGTGTAATCATTCCTTTTCCCATCAATCCATGTAATCGCTCTATTTCAGTCGCAGCATCCTTTTTGGGAATGGGGAGGTGGGCACATAATTATGAATAATGGGCTGAGAAAAATAAACACGGTTATATTTTAAATCAAAATTCTCATTATTCATGGAGAGAAAAACAATAAAGTCAATCAAAGCAATAACCTGCAAATATAAGCGTCCAGCAGAAACAGTCCATTTTTTTATGTAATTTGGTTTCATGGAAGAATATTAAGCAAGTGCAATCCTAACAGGCCGAAAGATTAAATACCAAACTGACAATTTTAATGACAAACAAACAGACAACACTAAATAAATTAAATGCCTTTATACTGCGGGACAAGTTTTCTATTTCTGCTTGGGAAGAACGGGGACTAAAACTATCTGATAGTGAAACCTGCGACCGACTTCAAAGTTTATTCAACGATTGTGCTAATAATTTAATTGAAGCTGTAAATTCCGATTATAAACCAATACAACTCAAAAGCGTATTAAAAAAATCGTTGGGCAGCATTGATCGTTCAGATTATGATACAGAAGAGCGTGAATTTATCTGCGATTATTTCGACAAACTTTCAAAGGTTGTTTCAGTTGACTTTAAAGACAACTTAAATGGATGGCTTTATGGCAAAGTGCTTAATACACTATTTAAATTGACTTCATTTTTCGAAGGACAAGACAATATAGTTGAAATTTTATCTCAAGACTGTACTCAATGTGGTTCAAAACTTGAGACATTCATTATAAAAAAAGAAGAAGGTATTCCGGACTATAGTTGGAATATTATTCAATGTAACAATTGCAATGAATTTAATTTACTTTCGAAAGGTCCAAATATTAAAGTAATGCGTTTTGGTAACTATAAATCAATTGAGCAATTGCCGAAAGCGGAATATACAGAGGAGCAAGCCAACGTGAGACTTGAACAAATAAAATTCTTTAGAAAAAAATGACAGAGCGAAGAAGGGCGGCACATAATAGATGAGGACAACCGTTGTAGCCTAATTGGTAAATGAACCAAGATGATAAGCTCAAAATAATATAAAAATTGCCACAAATAAAAGATACACAACGTTGAAAATAGATTACGAACAGTTTGCCGGTAAAAAATGTCGGGAACTTATGCAGATCCAGGAGAGGTTTATGGAGCAGTTGAGTATCGGCAGCTATCAGCATTGGTATTATGATGCAGAACTTGCACTCTTGCGGTTATACAATGACGATACAGATCAACTGTATCTAAAATATATCCCCATTGGTACCTTTTCGCTTACATCAGAAACTTGGATGTGGAGTTGGTTCAATGATCACAGTTTTGAACCCAATAAGGACAGAACATCTGTTGTTAGGGAACTTGGCATTGAAAACGATTACCCGAAATTGACAGCAGGCACTTTCTCGGCCGATGAATATGATTGTTGGGAGTTTGCTGCGATATCATTTGCCATTTTGGAGGGGATAGGAGTTTATAGAGCTCCCACCGAAAAACTTCAAAGCTATCTTCTAATTACCGCTGTTTTGGAAGAAGATTCGCGGGAAGTTATCCATTTTAACCAGGCAAAAGTTGAATGCAAAATCCATGGGCGGTCAAGGCCAGCGTTTGTTTGTCGGCATCTTAACGTGGAGCATCCGAAAGGTTTTGAGGAGGCTTTTGAAACATATAAGGGGATGGAACTTAGTGAAGATGACGATTTTCAAGCATGGTGTGATGAATGTGAAAAGGTCAGGATCAGAAATAACGGTTGGAACGAATACGCTGAAGAGTTTGCAAAGATCAAACTGGTCTGTGAATATTGCTACTTTGAACTAAAATCCTTTAATTGTCTTTAAACAGACGATTATTTTCTTGAGCTTAACTCTCTAGCATTGCAAAATTATTAGATGTATGAATAAGCTTTTAATTATTTCTATTCTGCTTTGTTTGTCTTGCGCGAGACAATTTCGAGATACAGATGAGATCGTATTGTCTGTTTTATCCAAAAACGTTGTAGGGAAGACATTCAGGTTTAATCTGAGTGATAAGAAGGATTACCTGAATGAAGTCGATGTAGCCTATCTAGGTGAGATAGAGACGAAAGCCAAGGAAAAATACTACATAGTAACTTGGGGTAGGGTATGGGGCCCGAATAAACATACTTCAGGTTCAATTCTGTTATATGATAATAAAAAACAATACTTTGGGAATTATGTTTTGGGAGCATCAAGTGATCTACCTATAAAGTTAGACAAGAATGAACTGTTCTTTTATAACACAACTAAAAATGAATGTGACCGATCGTTAATCACCAAAATTGATTTTTCTGAGATTCCTAAGAATATCTTCATAAAATGCAGTGGTGAATTAGGGGACGTTTACGAGCTTAATTTAGATTCCTTAGAAAAGAAATAAAACGCTCAATCTTTCGCTACTCTGCAACATTCCGCCACAGTACAATATTAAAATCAGTCAATAGTTGACAAATTTTACCTGAACTATCTCTTCCGATGTAAGTAGCATAAAAACCATCTCCAAACCCCGTGGAGAAAAAGGCGGCATTTTGATTCTGAAAGCTGTAATTTAAATAATGCTCGAATTTTTCGGAAAACATATTGTTCCAATTTTCATCCAGCAGCGTATCCAGACTATTCTTTGCTGCTTGATCAACGAAAAGACCTAGTCCTGCATCTACTCCGTAGCCATAGATTTCTTTGGATTTAAGGGGGATTGGAGTCTGTTTAGGTAATAAGGCAAACTCCCATTTTCGGATGGGCTCATCTGAGAATTTTACCCGTGAAAATGCGACCCTTCGATCCTTATTGGCGTTGATGTTTGCCATTGCCAATTCGACCGGAAACTCACCAAGAGAGAAATTTTCGCTAAAAGCTATTGCATCTCCTAGGGTAACGGGATCAGTTGCGATAATCTGCCCTGATGATACCTTTAGATTTCCTACAGCTATCTTGTCAAAAGTTATTTCTGTGCCGAATTGCAATACTTTTGTATCGGCAAAGAAACTTCCCTCAAATATCTGTGGGAATGCAAGAGATGTATCCCGAACGGTTATTTTCGGTATGGTATCTGTGAAGTCAAATTTGGCTGTCGGTACAACGATGTCGTTACTATTACTTGGAACTTTGTTTGTCGAAGTACATGAAAATAGCACCAGGGCCATTAAACATATTGCTATTATTCTTTTGTGCATTGAACGTATAATTATCTTTGTCTAATTCATGACTCTACAGGATGACCTATCTCCTTAAAAGACTGTCTAAGCATTTCATATGTGCTACTATCGGCTTTAACCTGATTGGAACTAATTAGCGCCATTGCTTCACAACTTAAACAGATATTCAAAACAGATACAATTTCGCCAGAGCTTTTGTAGAACACAATAGCATCCCTGTAAATGGGGGCACATATCCAATTGTTGACGTTAGTTGTTTTTTTAAGTAAAATATTCTTTAGTAGACTGATTGTCTCATTACCATGCTGGAAAGTATTGGTTCTTTGACCGGAAAAATGAAATCGACCTGTACTATCAATTAAGTACTGTGTTAAACCTAATGGCGCGTCAAGTTCGCTCAGTCGAATTTCTTCGGTGTCGGTCAGATTATTGCTTTTCTCCTTTCTTACTTTTAAAGTATGTCGTTCCGGTTTTAGAATTTGGATCACTGCATTGTATTCCTCTCCGCGCTGGAGGGAATATGTTTCGATGTAGTCAAATGGCAAGCCTTTTATATAATCAGCAGAGTTTACTGAATTGCCTTTTACGCTATCTTTGGACATGTATTAATTCAAGTCTATAGTTATCTGCTAGACACTCTAGCGTAACAAAATTGTACCATATATCATGACTTTTTCTAAAATGAATCAAATTATCGCAGTCATGAGTTGTCATCGGGATTGTACTTCTTATAATGTATACCCAATGCAACTCCAAATCCAACAAGTGAGCACCATATCGTGATGATATTTTCACGCCCATTTAATGCTGCGAATTTAAATGTTGGATGGGCGTGCATATAATCTGCTATCGGCCATACTGGTAAAGACAATACGAATATAACCACCATTGACAGCCAGAACTTTGGAAAAGTCAAGTTTATATTTGTAATAAGTGCAAATAGTATGGCAGCTAAAGCGGAACCAATATACATCGCATGCATTCCCATTGGAGAAAGAATAAATACACTGATGCCAATCGTGATGATAAAGATAACAATACTCAAAAACCAATGTAGGAGCATGCCTATCAATTTCTTGGGAAAACTGATCCTATCAAAATTGCTTAATGATACGGCTAATGATATTAATGTCGGAATAAGGATAAATGACCAATCCCATTTTATGAAAACTGAAGAAATAAAGCCCGCCAAAATGCAGCAGAGTGAAGTCGTGGTTATTCTAATAATTTGCATTTTCCTGTCTTTAGATTTTAGTTCATGAACCCCGATCGTTATTATAATCATCTATGTCGGCAAATCTTGATTCCTCCAATATCTTTTGTCGATTTGTCTGACATTCCGTACATTCTTTAATTGTTTTAGGTAAGAAGCCAATAGGAGTAACTCATCATCGCTGGCGTTCCCTGTAAATTCAGCTATTTGGATTGCATTGCCATAGTTCAGCATTGATTTTTCAGCGGTGTCGTCTATTATAAGCGTTCTTTCCAATAAGAAGCCTTTGCGTTTTACTTTGGATAACCTTTTTACGTAATAATATTCATCAGTCACACTGATCCGTTTTTTTGTTGTGCGAGATCTTCCCCATATAAATTCAAAATCGACAGCGTCTGGTTTTATTTTATCAACGAGCTCATGCACGTAAGCATCATCCGCAGAGCTCCAAATGGCCAGTTTAAAATCTCCAGCCATTTCTGATAAAAAATAGGCTAAATTTGGACGGACATATACATAATAAGGCCCTACAACAAAGTCTTCCAGCTGTTCCAGCTTATCTTTTGTAGCGTACAGCAATGTTTCGTCCAAATCCAATACCAAAAGAGTTTCCTTCATATTATTTATACCGGTTCATTTCCGGTGTTCTGACTTTAATATCCAAATTCTTCAAAGTTCGCCCGGCCCATTGCTATCCAGCTTTCCCAATATGATTGACCCGTAGACCCAGCACCGTTTGGGTCGATAGTATAAAAGTCAGTGATCACTTCAAAATTTTTTCTTGTATTAGTTTCGTTTAAAAAATGGGTTAAGCATGCCAACATCTTGTTGAATGACGAAAAGATAATTTCGCTCAGTCCGTCGAGATCACCATCATATTCATGGTCGTAGACTCTGATCGGATAATCATTTGTTTCGACCGAGCCTCTCGTATCAAATACCAGTGGTCCTGCATCATTACCTTCATTCGCAAACGGAATCAGGCCAAGTGGGATGAGTTGTTCAGGTAGGTACCAATCCAGATTAGCTGTTATTTCAGCTAACGGTTGAGAAGGCAAAGAGTGAGGTAGTCTGACGATTGAACAATCACAGTCGGCAAAGAAATAGCGCTTATGCCATTCAATAAAGCTAACGGGTAACGAAGTGCCAAATTCTGCAGCCACTTTTTTGTAATCATCATTACTTAATGATCCAGGAATAAGCTTCCATTCGTACCAGCCATCTTCGTTTACCTTGGATGCCATCATTTCCTTTGGAACATCTTCTGTGTAAACAGAACTTACATCTCTGGTCAGATATGCATTAAAAAATTGTTCGATATTGTCGGTCATTTGCAGTCAGTTTTATCACTTTAATTATCTAATTTTAAATCACCATCACTGAATGATAGGGGGGAGGTGTATCCACATTTCACAGCACGTCCATTTTGAAATCCCGGTTTACAGGGACTGGATTTTCTAATTAATCCAATTATGTATTTTATTAAAGGTGTTATTCTGTTATCATTATCGTCCAAATAATTTTGATAAAAATCCTTTTTTAATTGGCTTCTCAATTCCCCACATTAATTCCGTTTCGTGTCGTTTTGCTTTGTCAATGTTCGGCCCGAATTTTCCCCACGCAAATCCGCTCTGAATTTGTTTGTTTCTCAAGTCTGCAATTACAAAATTGTCAGGAAGCGATTGTGCAAAGTTTTTCAATGTTGTGTCGTTAGATTGTCTTGCGTTTTCAAGTTCAATAAATCCATTTCCTTTGCTCCAAATATCGATAACCACTTTTTCGTGAATAATATCAAGGTTTGACTTATTCCCATTTTTTCCAAAATCGTCGATGTGTTCTATAAACTGAGTTAAGTTGTCCGAATGTTTTACGATTACAGCTGGGGCGTGGCACATATAAAACACGCTTCCCCAACTTCCACTGTTGTCAACATCTAAAATCCAAAAATTTCCGAATCCGTCTCCCGCAAGTTGAACTGAATTAGGAAAAAACTCTTCAAATCCAAATTGACCTACTCCGTCAAATGTGATTTCTTCAAGTCCAAAAAATTCAAAGCCGCTAGCAAATTTTAGTAATTCTCTTATCTCTGGCGGAATTTGTCCTGTCGGCAGTCGTTTGGCTAATTCGTCAATCTGTTGGTTGGTCAAACCTTCTTTTAGTTCTACTTTATATTCGTCGCCATCTTCTGAAATATATTGTTCTGTCAAAATGGATGTCAGTTTTTCTGTCGGTGTCATAAATGCAATTGTGTTTTCTTGATGTGTCGTGTTATGCTTGTAGGTAATTGGCGCGGCGACTTGTCGTAGCTGTATCGAAGATACGAAAGTGGAGCTGTTTTGCCAAGTCACTTGTTATAATTTAGTGGATGCGCCATTAAATGAGGAATCTGAAGCTATCGGAATTTTTATGGAGATACCACTAGATATTGACAAGGAATTGAGATTTTTTGAAGTTGAGAAAGCCTTGAATACAATTGCTTATTGACTTATGATCACGTGCAAAAGTATATAGCCCTGATACAACGTGGGGAATTAAAGTGGATAAAGGACGATATTCGATGAAAAAGGATAGAAAGTTCGAATGTGACGTGTGTGGTCAAAAGTTACCCCAAATTACGAAGCATGGTGGTGCATTGAAAACTTTATCGATTTACCACAGGGACGGAATAGCGCTTTAGATTTCGGGGTACATGCAGGCGAAGTCAAAGTCCGACTGGAATTTTTGCCAAGGAATAGATGGTCTATCTAAAAGCAGTGAAGCATGAAGCCACTCGGTATGATATATCAGAGATTTATATGCAGTGGTAAGGCTATTTTAATCAAGAGACAGAAGAGAAACTCCAGATAATAAATATACGCGTTAAGGAATTAAAGATTTTTTGGCGTATAGCCGGGGGCCTAGTTAAATAGTTTACAGAAGAAACTATTTTGGTAAATTCATAAGTAGTTCCTTTGCAGGTACTTCTTGTATTTTTCCGTCAACTTTTACCACCAAACTCTCACCCTTTGCTGCACTTTCTTCGGCTAGTTTTCGTAAAGCCTTTTGCACTCCTAAACGAATTCGTTCAGCAAGATTAATATTTTCAATATTTACCTTATCGTTCATTATAGTATTTCGATTTTAGTGTTGACCAAATTTCGCTATTTGAAACGAATTCTCCAAATTTATCACCCTGAGCAATAATTTCGGGGATTAGATCCATGTTATCAAAAACCAGCCATCGATCACATATCGGAATATAAATGTTAAACAGGTTTTCTAAACCACGATTATATCGTCTTTCTATCACATCAGATGGAATATTGTGTCCCCCGTTTTCTACTCTTTTTTTCACACGTTGAATGGCCAGTGAAGGCGAGTCGAGCCAAAAATAGAGTACAGTGACTAAATAGCCCATTTTTTGAGCATCGGTTACTAAATTTTTATAGCTTCGAGTGGAGAGCGTTGTTTCAAATGCAAAATCAGCTTTATTCTTCATCAATTCCGCTATACGCTCCAACATAATTCGTCCAGCTGATACAGCTACGCTTTGCGGGTTGAAAGGAGAAATACCTGCTGCTATGTTGTCGGCATTTACAAATTCCCTGCAATCTAATATCTCCGGTAACACGGTGTAACTAGCGGTTGTTTTTCCTGCTCCGTTGCAGCCAGAGATAATGTAGATATTTGGCATATGCTGTTTTTTTGTTAAAATAGGGAAAATTGACCAAATTTTAATTTCTTATTTAAAATTGGTTATTTCAGTAGCGGTAGTTTACTCACTTCAAAAGCGGAAGGAGCACAAAGTTCGAGTAGGCTTTTTTTAACAGCTCTACGGTTTCCCGTAACTAATCCCGCTTTCAAACCCATACCTTAGCCTAACGATTTGTAATAATCTTGAAAGTTAATATTGTAAACCTATTAATGCAGCATGAATAATGTGTATTAGGCTTGGGTATTAACCTTGCCCGATTGAAAAGTAGCATGCCATGATAGTAACCACGACCAATTCCAGCCTTCCAATAGCAGCCAATGTAGTCATCGGCACCACTGTCTTTAGCGATATAGGAGCGAGCTATGTTGATTTCTTTGGTGGCCACTCTACCACCTATGAGAAGCAGATGCAGGAGATGTACAAGCGTGTTACCGAAACGCTCAAGCAGCGTGCACAGGCAATTCGTGCTTGCTATTATTGGGTTTAGTGTCGATATCGACGGAATTTTAGGATGTAATACCCAACTCTCGATGCCACTGATATAATCCTCCGGGGTCGAAGACATTCCCTTTTAAAAAACGCTGCAAAAACTCTGTGAGGGACGACGTCAATGCAATTTTAGGGTGCGTTGCATTAAATATTTCATATCGGCAATCTCTTAAATACCTTAATCCCCATATATCTGAATTAATCATATATTCTGAAAAATAAAACCAATTATTCCCATAGTTGTCTGAGTACTCCATTATTCCATCAAGTGGTATAATATTGAAAATATCTTCATTACAACCGAAACCATTACATAAGAGATAAAATCTTCTAAACTCATCGGGCAAAGGAAATCCAATTTTTTGCTCAAAGGTATCAATCTCCGAGAGCATTGCTCCAGGATAGATGTCAATTCCATCTTTCTCGTGCTTTTGTTTTATAGCTGTAATTAATTGTCTCATTGCTATTATGTGGTAAAACTGGCGGGGTATAACATCATCTTAAGATAAAGTTATTAAATATATTCGTCCATAAGTAAACGCAGTAGGAGTAAATGTAGTTCTGATAAAGTTAATACCTCCGTTCCAATTTCTCGAAACCTTCGGTGGAACCATAACAAGCATATCAAACTCTTTCGTTTAAATTTTCCATTGTACTCGTACAAAGTAACACTTTAAATTTATTGTCAGCGGCTTTGAATGTTAACAAGTCTCCCTGATTAATATCTGTTATTTTTAGCATAGGATGTTTAATCAATAATTTTAAAGTTCAGTTTGTTATTCCCTATTAAAAGGAGTAGTTCTTCGTTCGTTATACTTCCATCAATTTTTTTCGGTAGTACAACGCCAACCGGATGTCCAAAATTTAAGTATTCGGTGCTGTACATGTTTCCTGTCGAATCAATCAATCGTTCTGAGTCAGACCATTCGTACCCAATGAAATCAACTTGGTCTACTAATTCTTCAATCGTTTCCAATTCAATAATATCTTTGGGATATTTTAAGTCAATTATTATCGAAGGAAACAAGGGAGGATTAAATTTGTCCTTGCTTTTCCAGTTTTTCAAGTATTTGGAAATGATTTGCTCAAGTTTGTTGAAATTGAAATTGTCATATATACTCCACATATCGTTAAACAACTCCCTATCTATGTCCTTTATGGGTTGAATGGAGCTTAAATGTAATTCTGCGTCCCTCAATCCCCTTATTGGATTTTTAAAAACATCAAAGGGAATCTTCCTTGTAATTGAATTATTTATATCGTCAATTTCTACCCACCAATAATCCACACGTTTAAGTTTTTTTAATCTCTTATATTCGGCTAGTTTGCCCGAAAAAAAATAGTAAATGCAATTCCTTTTAATTTGTGAAGTAGAATTTAACAAGGAATCACTATATGATATTTGTAATGTTTGTATCATGCCATTATTACTGACAATATTTGCTCGAACTTTGTGATTTTTTCCATTTTAATGATCACCGCCAGAATAGATCCACATAGGCTCTGTTTGACCAGCTCGTTCAAAACCATTCTTTTTATAAAAGTCTATGGCTTTACCGTCAGCAGTAAGCATCTGCATATGAAAATCCTTATAAATTTCTTGCATTTTATCCATAATCAAATGACCAACCCCTTTGCCTTGATAGGAGGGTAGCACTAGTAGATGCGGATAATAAACCACGAGATACCCATCGGAAATTGCATTTCCGAGACCTACTAATGTTGTACCATCCCATGCCGTAACTAAAGAATGCGAATTTAAGAGTGCTTTAATCAGTAGTTCTGGTTTATCGGCTGCACTCCATTTATTGGCTTGATAAAGTTGTAGTATATCGTTTGCGTTTAAATCTCTATTGGCACTAAGCTGTATGTTCATATATTATTCTGCAGTTTTTGTTGGTATATCTAGCAAATGTTCTTCGCTAGTAAATATGCGGACGATTGAAAGAAATGCTTACTATTACTCGTAAACTTTCGCTCCTTTGAAAATATCAGCAAACGTTGACCACGCAGCTTTTTCAGCATCTACATTTGCGTCTGTATTATCATAATACCCTTGGATATCTTCTGCGTATGAGGCCAAAGCCTCCAGAAAGTCGGGTAAAGTTTTGTTTTCCCAAGTTTCAGGATTTTGGAGCAGATTCTTATGCAGAAGATCAAGAAATTTAATGAAGCTTTGTCTGTCTGTGACTTTTAATTCGTACAATTGATTATCCATGTGTTTTTACATAATTGATTATAACACTTTTACTAGTTTAATAAATAAATGTCCTTTATTATCAATTACTCGTAAATGTTAGTTGCAATATTTCGCAATAATAGCGGGTAATGGTGAGGGAGCTTACGGCAAGCGAATTAAGTCACCACCGTTATATGCTGTGCTTCCTGTCATTCTGTAGTCGGTAATAGTTTGTCAGCTAAATATTGTTTCCATTTTTTTCCAATAAACTCGCAATTTCCGCTTTTGATTTGAGCATTAGGAAAGTCTGCAAGAATTGCTGTTAAGCCGTTCCAAACATCTTTCAATTCATTGTCCTTGTTTTCAAAATTTAAACTAAATTTTCCGTTTTCTGCTTTTATATGCTTGAGAAAAATACCTTCTTGTGTCGAGCTAATTCTATCCGCAAGTTGTATATAGTAACCTTGATAGTCTGGATAAGGAACTTGCTCTGGTTGTCTTTCTTCACCTGAATAATAACGGAACAAAATGTCGTGTCCGTATTTGCTTAATTTTTCTTTCCAAAACAAAGGTCTCGGAACTTCAGAAAGGTCAGCGGTCAGATACACTTCTTTTTCACTTGTCCAAGGCTTAAATGTTGTTTTTATTAGCTCTTGTTCTTCAATGACAAGGCTGTTTGTAACAAGGCGAAAAGTCGCAGGTGTAGCGAACTCTAAGCAAATTCCATTTTCAACTTCTCGTGCTTCAATATATTCAATGTAGTTGCCGTCACCAACATTTGTTACATCTATGTCAAAAGTCCATTCGTAAATTTTTGATGGAATGATTTTGAAAGGCAAAATGTGTCTTTCTGAATTTGCCTTATAATTTGCTTTCACATTATAACCAACAATAATTTCAAGCGGATTTTCTTTTATTGCCAAAACGTGTCCGTCTTCAAAATAGAAGTTGTCGGACAACCATTTGTCAAGGTCATTGAATGTATGTATGGTAGTTTTTAGCATTGTTATATTATGGAGCGGCGACTTAGCGAAGTAACGTAGCCGTATCGAAGATACGAAAGTGGAGCTGTTTAACCAAGTCGCTTATGGTAAGCTGTCCGCGTAGCGACGGCTTACGTCAATTCCAATCTTAATATAGACTAAGGTTTCCCATAATGCTATTATCGGGCTATGATAGGCTTACTACATCCAATTGGATATTAAAAATGAGAAACCCTATAAATCTATATCGTTTACAATAATACTAATATTATTAGTATTATTGTGGAATGAAACCACTAGAAATCTTTTGCCGAAATCGGGTAATGTACGCTCAAATTACCGTGCATGATAAAAGCATGGGCATGAAAGATTATCATCTTTACAACAAAAATGGTCTTGCTTTTTATGTTTTCAGGAAATCTCAGGGAGAGTGGCAATTGGCATTCGGTGTACTCGCCGATGACATCAAGGAAGCGTGCATTGACGCCCTTATATTTCGCTTTGATACGGAAGTGCCTGAGTTGTTTTATCATCATGGAAAACGCCAGGTAGTGGAAGTTCGGGCCAAGAAAAACAGCCTTTGGCATATTTATCTCAATAATGCTTATGTAGGAAGTATTCAATATTACACCTTCACTAAACAGTTCAATTACCACCTTGAAGACAATTGCTTATTGACCGATGATCAGGTGCAAAAATATATAGCCATGATCCAAGGCGGGGGACTAAAGTGGATAAAGGACGATATTCGATGAAAAAAGATATAAAAGGAAAAAAAAACCTTGAGTCTGGGAGGATCCCAAGGCTTCCTAATTACTACCTATTTTGAAAAGTACTATTAATACAATATCGAGTCCTGTTTGGTTTTTAAAAAAAATATTTCTAGCTGTTGAGCACGGAGTACTAGCTGTCAAAAAGTTTTCTGTTACTGGATTTCTAACTATAGATGGTCTATGCACCGAAAAATATTTTACATTGACAGATCAGGTTTGGATGATCATGGAAGAACTTTTTGATAAAAGACGGTTATCATTATCGAAGAGTGGGTTGATCTGGAGTGTTCTCGAAACTGATAATAATATTTAATGAAATGAAATAGCATTTCGGAATTGAATTATTATTAGGATGGAATTTTTGAACAACATTTTCTAAGAAATTAACAACAATTATCTCAACTAATCTCACGATCTTTACAGTAGATGAATGCCCAAAGCCGGTTAACATCTAGCCCAAGCGGACATCTAGCCAACATGGCCTCCCTCGACGGTTAACGAGGGAGGCCTTTTTGTTTATTTATTGTCTTATTAAAACGGTTGAGTAAATCGGCTACGGTTTCCCGTAACCAATCCTGCTTTCAAACCAATACCTTAGCCTTACAGTTTGTAATAATCTTGAAAGTTAATAGCTGTAAACATATTAATTCAGCATAAATAATGTATATTAGGCTTGGGTATTGACCTTGCCTGATTGAAAAGTATAACGCCATGATAGAACGTCGTACCTTGTTTAATATCTATTGTTAGTCTTTCGAATATTTTGGCATAGGCCAATTATATTCCAATCCTTCCAACGATATTGTTTTAAGTGTTTTCTGGTCTACTTTAAATTTTCTTTGAATCTCGGCCTTGAACTTTTTTGCCAGTTGATGCTGATAACTATCATTCTTCTCTGCGTTGCTAAAGCTCGTCAATGGATACTTTCTTTCGGCCTCTTGCATCGACCTGTCCTCTGCCTGGATAATCTCCTTAAATATCTCTTTTCGAATTTCAAGTGTAAGTGATTTGCGATAGGATGGTGCATTTTCCGGAGGAGGAATTTTAAAATGCTGTGCAGCTACGGTAGGTTCATCATCGTTTTTAGCCTTTGAAAGCCTTGCGACCCATTGTCCCATACCACTTTGACTGTGCTCTTCCGTTTGAAATAGAAATAGACTGACTGCATTTGGGCTTGCATCACTATTCTTTATAGAATCATAAAGATGGAGTAGAAGCTGTTTATTGTTTTCATCATTTAATCCATCGTCACCCTTTAATACGATGTCGGCTCTATATAAGGTTTTTGTCGGTGTTCTAGAAATGGTTGGTGGTGATACTGTGTATCCGCTTAGTTTAGTGGGGGCCGCTATACTTATTTCATCATTAGTTGTGTCTGTCAACTCAGTAGACTCAGTTGTTTCTGAATTTAGACAGCTAGCAAAAAGTATTGTTGCACTCAGGGATGTGAATAAAAATCTTTTCATCGTAGTATTCTTTAATATGTGCTTTGGTTAAATTTCCTGTTTGCGATTTTAAACAAGCTAAGATTTCCTGTACTCTAAGCTATTTAAAGTTTAAATGAACTGTTTTAATAGGGGTGTTTTCCACCAAGCCATCTCATAAGTCCATCTCCGCCAAAAAGAAAAAATACAATTAAACCACCTATGATGATAAACATTAGCAAACATCCAAAAGTATTGGCTTCTAGTTTACTTCTTTCGTCGTCCGTCATATTTGCCACTCGACGGTAATGATCTTCCCTTAATTTGCGACGACCATATTTCGTATTCGGATTATAAGGTTTTCTTTGCGCCATGTTGTTGCAGTTGGTTCTAAGATTAAATAGAATCTACTAGCAAATCTCAGCCTTTCTTTTACTTTCTCCTTACGGGTTCCCGTATAATTTCATTTTAAACAAGCTTTAGTTTTGCTTCAAGTTATTATAAAGAACATAGACAATGGAAATATTTTTAGGATGGATTATCTTTTCGTTAGCAGTGGGAGCTATTGGTGTTAATAGAAATATAGGTTTTGCCGGAGCATTCTTTCTTTCATTATTCCTATCTCCGGTTATTGGACTCATTTTTACGCTGGTGTCTAAATCAGACGAGCAACTCAGATTTGAAACGGAATTGCTTTCACATGCAAAAAAGCAAACCGATGGCATCTTAAACGTTGGTCATAAATCATTTACAGATGAGTTATTTAAACTTAAGACATTGTTGGACTCCGGTCTGATTAGCAGAGAGGAGTTCGAGTCGGAAAAAGAGAATTTAAGACGAAATGCCCCTATTAAGAAAACGGTACTTGCCTTATATTGCTCGCAGACTCCAAGTATGTCAGGAACACTTATGGTAAGGGTGGGGGATATAGGAGGTTTCGTTACTTTACCTTGGAGTAAGAATGATGCAATAGATTTCAATGTACAGACAGATGACGTGAAAGTGGTGATTAGTCCTAAATCAGTATTCGCAAGCGAAAAGACCGTATATCTTAAAACTATCAAAGATGAAGCTGCTTATTACGATATTTTTGAAGTCTATAGCAGGTCATAGACTATTAGAAATATGCGGCTATTAATAAACATACTTTATAAATAAATTTCAAAATTATGGCACTAAAACCAGGACCAAAAAGAATTGCCGAATCGACAGGCAAACCAGACAGACGCCAAAGAGACAACAAAGAAACTCCAGGCAATACGCCTTCTTTACCTCCTCCAAAAAGACAACAAGGGAAGAAGTAGTATTTTTTCATAATACACAATGCAAAGTTATTTGCATTGTGTATTTAAATATTGTAAGGATCTTAACCCCTACTGAAATGAAAGCTCTATTAATCGTTGATGAGAGGTGTATGGATCTTCGGAGAAATGTTTTGTTATATCCAAAAATACTTCTCGATCGGCAATGGAGAATAAGAGCATTTCGGTAAAAAAAAGTTGGTCGCATTTCTCCTTTTGTCCAACCCAAAGTCTTTTTGCTATCTCTTTAATGAGGCAATTGAGTGTTTGGTATGCTCGTTCTTTACTGATATATAACTCGCTGTCTATTTTGCTAATATACTTTTTGTTGCTTAGCGATGTTTTATCTGGAGCAACATATTTATGCACATATTTTAGTCGGATAAGTGTATCCATATTGAAAGCGGACATTTTGGAATTGCGGCCTTCTGGGATTGGAAAAAATTTATGACCCGCATTTTGAGAGAGCAATATCCAATTTAGGGAGTAAGCAACACGAGAATCATAAATAATGCATTCTTCGGGGAACATATATGCGGCAACTTTTGAGATACTCGCAATACGGTCAAATTTGGCTACTCGATTTTTGAGAAATTCCTGTATTAATAGTTTGGTACTTTCTTCATTTGCGACTTTAATTCCACCCCATTCTTTAATAATCCACATTGTCAACTTTTCAAACAATATGGTGTCATTGGTATGAGCATCAATTAAATGCGGGCGCAAGATAGCTTTTAGTGTTATTTCTTTTTCATAGAAACTTTTACTATTTAGTTCATCTACCATTTCTTGCGTCAGTATTTGCAGAGGAATTAGTGCTGTTAGATTTGCATTCCAGTTGTAAAGTTCATTTAAATGGCCACACAGAGGCTTTAAATAATTAACAATCTTATCGATATCAAAATTGGTCATGTTATGCTGCATATAACGTTAATATTTTAGTAGATTTCGAAAATAAAGTATTGACAGATATTCATGTTACGGAATACCGTAAAGCGACATTATTCTATTTCTTCATCAGGCTGTACTTCATCTTCAATATCTATTTCTTGTTCTTCATTAAGGTCTTCAGATATCGAGCTATCCGTGAACTGGCAATTTTTACCTAAAATAGTTACATTATACTCATAGCCTTTATCGCTTGTAAACGAACAGGTGCCACTAGAAATGTCTTTCGATATAAAATGAGACTCGTCCAGCCAACCACCATTTGGCCAATGTATAATAACTAAGTTGTCACTTTCCACCTCAATATTTAAGGTATATGTACTATTAGTTCCTGTATTTGGATTATAGTATTCTACGGATGCACAGTACATTCCGTCCTTGTATTCATATCCGTCATCATCTTTCTCGTCCTCGAGGATGTTCTGCTGTTCAGACTTTTCATAAAAAGAATTTGGGTTATCGTCGTTAGAGTCGACGTAGTATCTTTTATTTACGTCCGATTTACAGGATATAAATAAATATATACATATGATGAGAATAGCCCTAATAGTCATAGATCTTGTTTGCCCAATCAATTACACATGCTTCTGTCAACATAAGTCTTGTTGCCATTGGAGTTAATATAATAACAGCCTCCACGAGGGCCACGGATGTAATTTCTCGAAGAAGAACTACTTTTAGATTTATTTGTTTTGCGCGGCGAAGGGGAGGAGCTCGTACTTTTAAATTGATTGATATTTGATGATGTAGATTTGTCTTTTACATATTCCCAGGTTCCGTCGCTTTTTAATAATACCGTTTTTCCATCCGTCGTTGTTGCATATTTGTTTTGCGCACTTAGAGATAACGTCAGGATTGATAATATAGCGAATAGTATTTTTTTCATCATGTTGGTATATTAAACTGAGCTAAATGCTTCAATAGGTTTATAATGAGGACTTATAAGATTAAAATAGTAAATAGCAATTATCTAAAACAATATTAATCCTACGAGTTCCTAAAGCATTGAATTTAATTTATCGTTGTCCCACTCAAAGAAGAAATCGCTACCATTAATTTCAACTTTCATCAAAAATGAATTAATGTCTAATCTAAACGGAATATTACAATAACCACTATACTCAGTGTTTGGGAATATTGTGTTCATCTTTATATAGCCATTTTGAATAGACGTAAGCCGATCAACCTGTTTTGCTTTCAAACTTTCTAAGTTTTGGCGGGCGTATTGAGCGGCTATATAAGCGTTGCCACCATTAAATACTGTCGAATTTGATTTTGTATTTATGGAACCTGTCATGGACGTAGAACTAGTTCCAGCGTACATATTATTTCCGAAAAATCCATAATTAAGAGAGCGACCATTTGCAGTTACATATGTGTTCGAGTTGGAAGATATAAAAGAATAACCAGCTGCAACAGCTGCGAGCCCCTCAGATAGCCCATTCCAAAACATCTCACTCTTTTGGATTTTCTTGACCATTGAAAGGTATTTTTTATAGTCAAAAATTGGAGCAGTAAAGAATTTGGATTTCACTTCATATTGAGCATATATTTTGGATGGATCTAACAATATATCTTTCTTGTTGTAATTTTGTACAAAAATCTGTGGCTGAAAAAATTTCCCATAGTTTTCTTCAATGGCCAATTTAATCGCGATAATCATTCCTTTGTATGCATACCGTAGTACGGGGGAGCCTTCATTGTAGAAGATGTAAAATTCTCTCGAAGGTGTTTTACCAATGAATGCATCAACATCTAAAAACTCTGTTGATTGTGAACTATCGATCTTTAAATGAGGAAGGTTGAATTTCTTAATCGTTGCGCTTTGGACAGCAAAGGCATCGTTAACATTATCTATTTTTTCAAATTCAAGTGAAAAATTTAATTTTTCACCAGAATCGTTGAATAAATGTTTCTTTTCATCCAACGGGAGATTGTAGCTATTCAATAATTTTTTTGCCTTTCCGTTGGAAATAAGTTGTATATCCTCAGATCCATTTAATTCCAGAGATGTAATGCTTGTGTATGAAAAATGAATGACAGTACTATAATCGTATTGATCAATTTGTTCGATGATCAATTCGGGATAATTGCTATTGTCGTAGTCTATCTTATTATATTGTGCTTTCGTAGAAAAATAGCTTGATAAGCTAATCCCTAACAATAGCATGCTTCTTAAACATACTTTTCCGAAATTCATTTTTTTCTAAGGTTAATATTAAAAACAAAGGTAGCGAAAAATCCTCTTTGCTTCTTCAAATAATAAATCAGCACATATCATTTTCGTTAAGTCGCGATAAGTTTTTAAATTTGCTATATGCAATCCGATCTCACATACGACAAAGCGAACTTGCGAGAATTGGCTTCTTTGGTGTCTCATGCGTCATTCAAGAAGCTTTCAAGCAGTACCAATCAGTCTTCTTATATCAGGAAGATGAAAAAGTATGTAGGTTGGAATGAGATGGTTGAAAATAAACCCAACCAATTAGGCGATTTAATCGCACATTCTTATCAGATCCTTGAACAAAATTATAGGCACGAATATATCTACAAGAATAAGTTGCTCAATGAGTATGTCTTGAAAAACTATTCCTTAGATGACACAATTCTACTCAATGAGTTTCGTGTTGGTCAGTCCATTGCAGATACGGTGCTTGTCAACGGAACGAATAAGGTTTTTGAAATAAAGACCGAGCTGGATTCCCCCGAACGCTTAGTAAGTCAGTTGAACGATTATTACCGAGCTTTTACCGAGGTTTATCTATTTACGCACGTTTCCTTGCTAAACAAATATCTTCGGGTACTTCCTGCTTACGTAGGCGTATTGATCTATACAGAAGAGGGAGAGGTTTCTGAATATCGTGCTGCTGTCAAATACACAGCTTGTCTTGATGCCAGCTATATGATGTCGTCCTTGCGAAAACCTGAATATAGCCGGCTTATAAAAGAACTTGTAGGGTTTTTACCTGACGTAACACCAGTATTTTATTATCGAGCATGTCTGGAAATATTAACGGAGCTGCCAGTAGAAGAAGTCCAAGCAATGTATTGCCATATCTTAAAAAGTCGTATTGATCCACAAACCAATTTATACTTGACTCTTGGCGATGTACCTTCATTCGTTAACTTCTCTTTTTATCAGGCGAAATACAATAAAAAGTCGTATCTTACTTTGATTAATAATCTAAGTAAGAACCTATTATTATAAAGCGCTTATGTATTTCCCGTATCTCCGAGGTAAGCAATTTGAGTTAATTGCATTACGTGAACTTGTAGGGCTTCCATTAAACCCAGAGAAGATCATTCCTATTATTGAACCTGTAAAGAAGAATACCTCTTCGCTAAGGACAGCACTTAAAGCTTTAAGCGGGGCTAATATCCGTGTACAGTTGGTGGTAAATACTGAGCATGGAGAATTAAAAGGTGATAGTGAATCCATTTTTAATTTAATTGAAGAACTAAAAGATCTAGGTGTCACATCCATTATACCGACCTATTTAATTAAGACTGATCGTGATAGCTTTTTTGCGCAAGAAAGCATTAGGCAAAGAGGCTTTTCAGATAGTGGTTATGCATTGGTTCATCTTAATAAAACAAATGATATTCAATCTTTAAGCGATTTTACAAAGGATACAGCCTGCCTTTATAATACCATTCATATAAACAATCTTTTTGGTCTTAAGCGGAAGTATGATAACAGAGCGTTATTGAGTGATAATTTCAATAAACTTACAAAGAATACGGATTACATTGGGATAAGAGAAGAAGTATTTTCAACTGATTACCTTTACTATCCGGATGAGGGATGCATTGCTTTTGCAGATTACCAATCCATTGGAAGCGCTTATAGTGAGGGCGGAGGTCCTGCTTATGCTGTCGCCATACATCTAACCTTTAAATTGGATGGAGACGAGGATATCCGTATTGCACACTTTGTTTCTAAATCAAATGATGATGCATCCGATCCGGCAAGGAAATATTTTGAAGCCTTGGAGGATTTAATACAATTTGTTGATGAAAAGAGAATCCCTGAAACAATAGCAATAAGAGAGTTTCGTAGACATTATCGGCAGCAATCTTTTTCGGGCCTCGGCGTTGTCAAAAAGCTCTCCATCATGCATCACATCGAATTAATCCAAGGGCTAATCTCCTAATCTCAAAGCTATGAATTGTTGTGTAAACTGTTTCGCAGACCAAGGGGTGCGGGATAGGATAGAAGCGGAATCAAATGGAAAGGGACTTTGTGATTTTTGTGAAAGTAAAGATGTCTTTTTGATAGCCTGCGAGGAACTATCTGATGTCTTTGATGCACTATTTGAACTTTATATCAATCATCCAACGGCTGTATTATCCCTCAAAGATGACAGGTCGGTTGCAATGCATGAACATTTAATATGTTATTGGCCAAAGTTGTTCGATAGCAACAAACTAAAACCCAAAGATGTAAAACAGTTGCTTAACCAGATTGGCCGGGGCTGGGTCGGATTCAAGGAATCATTATTTGAGGAACCAGTAGAGTTGCAGATCTATCTTAATGGTGAAGCGACGGACGATTCCCATCGGATGCAATGGGAGAAATTTGCATCCGAGATAAAAGAGGAGAACCGTTTTTTTATTGCTAATACCTTAGATTTTGAGTTGCTGGAGTCTACCTTTAGCAGATTTGCAAAAACCTATCCTGTTGGAACGCATTTTTACAGAGCGCGGATCAGCGAGCGCCCACTTGAAGTCTATGAGCTGGGTAAACCGCCCAAGCTGTATACAACACCAGGCAGGGCCAATCCAGTTGGTATACCGTATCTATATATTTCTGAAAGTGAAGAGACGACCTTTTATGAAACACGGGTTTCTTTGCACGAGTCCATTAGTATCGGACGTTTTACGTTAAAGGCTCCATTGCAGGTCATTTCCTTAAAAAATATTGAAGATTACGGACCATTTGAAATTCAGGATCGTGGATTTGATATTGAGGAGTTTATGTTGGTCCGATCTTATTTGCTAAAACTCGAAGAAGAGCTGTCAAAACCCGTTCGGAAGCAAGATGTAAACCTTGATTACTTGCCTACCCAATATCTTTGTGAGTATATTAAGTCATTAGGGTTTCATGCGGTAGAATATCGAAGCGCAATGAAGGCCGGAGGCTATAACTTGGCAGTTTTTAATGATACTGACTTAGTTTGTATGGAAGTGAAACATTATCATGTGAAAGGCTTGAAATATAATTGGTAACATGCTTATGTTCAATTTTTTAAACTAGATTTTTATGTGTACGGTTTCCCGTAAATAGTCCTTCTTTCAAACCAATACTTTAGACTTACAGTTTGTAATCATAGCTATAATATCCCATCCATGTTAAATTCAATAAAAATGGTAAAGATGAAAAAAGCAGCAATTCTATTTATGATGTTTTTAATCACAGGATGTATTTTCTCTCAATCTAAGGATAATAGAAATGAATCAGGTAGACACCTTAAGCCAGCTGGATTAAATAAATTTTATGGTACCTGGAAGTATGAGGGGCAGGATGAAGTGTTTACTATAGTTTTAGTAAAAGAAGAGTATTTTAACAAAAAAAATGGTGATAAGTTAGATTTCGCAGTTGGTTACCATTCTTATAAAAAGGATGGTGCGTTGATCGATGGTTATGACGTTGGTGGTAAGAATACCATAACTACCGGATCTTTTGATAAAAAAATAGATAATGAAAATGTATTATCTTTTCGATTTAGGGAAACTAAAAATCGTGTTAATGCCCGAGGAACATTAACTTATGTCAAAGGAAATCCTGATAAACTAGTTTTAAAATTTATATTAGCGGAAGGTTGGGGAATGATAAGTATAGATGGGAAAGGTGGTCAATATAAACTTCACGTTCCGAATAATATTGAATTGAAAAGAGTGAAATAGAAAAAAATGTACAGTGCGTGATAGATATTTGCGCAATTTCAGAGTAACACATTAGCTTAAAAGCTTCTCTCTGTGAATTAGAGGGAAGCTTTTTTATTTAAGTATTCGCTTTATTGTCTCAGTAAAACTGCTAACTAAATCAGTATGGTTTCCCGTGACGAGTCCTACTTTCAAACACATATCCTATCCTAACAATGTGTAATAATCTTGAAGTTAATAGCTGTAAGCCTATCAATTCAGCATACCAATTCCAACATTCCAAATGCATATAAAAAATGAGAAACCCAAATATCTTTACCATATACAATATTACTAATATTATTAGTAATTTTGTAAAATGAAACCACTAGAAATCTTTTGCCGAAATCGGGTAATGCACGCTCAAATTACCGTGCATGATAAAAGCATGGGCATGAAAGATTATCATGTCTATAACAAAAATGGCCTTGCTTTTTATGTTTTCAGGAAATTTCAGGGCGTGTGGCAATTGGCATACGGTGTACTTGCCGATGACATCAGGGAAGCGTGCATTGACGCCCTTATACTTCGCTTTGATACGGATGTGCCTGAGCTGTTTTATCACCATGGAAAACGCCAGGTAGTGGAAGTTCGGGCCAAGGAATACAGCCTTTGGCATATTTATCTCAATAATGCTTATGTAGGAAGTATTCAATATTATAGCTTCACTAAGCAGTTCAATTACCACCTTGATGACAATTGCTTATTGACCGATGATCACGTGCAAAAGTATATTGCCATGATCCAGCGCGGGGAATTAAAGTGGATAAAGGATGATATTCAATGAAAAAGAATATAAAAACAATAAAAAAACCTTGAGTCTGGGAGGATCTCAAGGTTTACCAATTACTACCTAAATTACTACCTATTTTTGAAAAGTACTATTAATACAATATCGAATCCTGTTTGGTTTTAAAAAAAATTATTCCTTGGTGTTGAGAATGAAGTATTAGCTGTCTAGAAGGTTTTTGTTACTGGATTTTTAACGATAGATGATCTAAGCACTAAAAAAATATTTCACATTGACGGACCAGGTTTGGATGATTTGGAGTACTCGTCAGGCTAACAATAATATTCGATGAAGTGAAATAGCATTATAAAATCAATTTTTTATCAGTTGGCAAGTTTTGAACAACAATCTGAATGAAATGAACAACTATTATCTCCAAATAATTTACGATCTTTACACTAGATGAATGCCCAAAGCCAGTTAACATCTAGCTCAAGCGGACATTTAGCCAAAATTGCCTCCCTTAACGGTTATAAGGGAGGCTTTTTTTTAATTTTTACCTTCTTAAAATTGTTGAATAAATTAAGCATGCCAACATTACTCCTTTGGTCAAATATGCAATTACTGGTTGGAAATTTCATATTTTCTTCAAAGGAGTTCCCTATATGATCTAATTCTTCGCTATACAAAATACCTTACGTACTATTTCCAGTAACCGTTAAGGTATTTGTCAATCTGATTTCTGTTGCTTAAATCGATTAATTGCAAGCTATTCCAGTCCGCTAAAACCATTTCGTATTCTTCTCCTAAGCTATATAGTGCGTCTTTAATCAATTTGAAATGTTCCCGTGAAATTTCCGTTCGAGAAGCTGTCGCGTTGATCGAAAGCCAAATATGTTTTACAAATTCTTCTTCCGTATCAAAAAATACAGTGAAGTTTGAGAAACCAAAAGCTTTAGTGGATGTTGTTTCGCAGTTGGCTATTTTATAGCCGACATAGTTAATGCTTTCTGCTTTTTCAAATTTATAATTTGTTAATAGTTGACTCAGCGGTGTTCCTATCAATATTGAATTTGAAGACTTACCATTTTGGTAAATCTACCAAACAGGTAAATCTACCAAACAGGTAAGTCTACCTTATCATTTAAACATTACTTTAATTGTGACTACCTAAATGATCTAAACCGTCAAGATATTGATGAAAAAAAAATTAAATTTGTGTAAACTATTAAAATTAAGAGTTATGTCCGAACATGGTGATATTATATGGCAAGTACATACTTTAAGAGGTCTTGGGCCGATCAAATTTTCCATGTCGCGTTCGCAGGTCGATCGATTTAGTGCAGACATTGGCTCAATTCAGGCTGAAAGAAGTGATACAGTTGAAAGTCAACAAGCTGGACTGGAGGATCTTTATAAAGTTTTTCCCGATCTTTTTAATGACGAAGATTTTAAAACAGTTTCAGAAGCAATCGTAGAGTTTGGTCCTGCAATGGATGACAGGGTTGTGGAATTCAGGACAAACGGTTTATCTTTTGAATATACATCTGGCCGACTTACAGAAATCTTCGTTGATGAAAACTGTAAAAAGCTAACTTTTATGAATATTCCGGTTTTTCTGGAGGATCCTGTTACCATAATAAAGAAATTAAGCCGCAGTTTGAAGGAGCAGCCGCTCATATACGAACAGGAAGTGATATTTCCGGAACATAAAATCTATTTATTCTCATTTGTAGAGGAGATAGGTAGCTCCGGTCAATATCAGGCCGGACCGTCCTGTCATAGAAGTATGAGCTGGCGAGACAGTGTCAGGCCAAATTCTGTCGAACTATCGGAATACCATCTCCTGGATTTGGATAGATTAGTTCCATAAGGAACGTATTATTCTAAATAATATCATATTGTAAAATTTTGCTGTAGGCTATCATGGTATTTGAAATGGATTCGTAAAAAATAAGAATATTTTGGCAGAATACTGACTCTTAATTGCCGTGCTAAAACTTTTTGAAAGAAACTTTATGACGGGCCTTAGATATATTATGAAGAATAAGTTCTGGAATAAAATTATGGTTAACGGCTTGTCAGATTAATATGAGCTAGAAGATTGAGCCGCAATACCTATTTATATGCTGATACACGGCTTGTCAGTGCTATTTTAATCCCCCATGCAACGCTAAATGGTTTATATTTTGTATTGTTAAAAGACCTATTTTATCCCAAAAAGTTTATTAACGAATGATTCAACAGGTATTAAAATATGAATTCTTATTTAACTGGACGGAATTGGATAATGTCGAAACCTATAAACGATTTATTGAATTTGCCAAAGTTAGGATGAGTAAAGAATCATTTGATTTTATAGCTGACTTAGAATTGGCAATATACAATAGTTGGATTAATAGAAATCGGAAATAAAAATATGATTTAGCTATTGGACTGAACAAACTGCATAGGTTTCAATGTCGATTTAATTCAATTACATGAATTTCACATTTTATATAATCAATGAAACTTAAAAACTAGCTATGTCTAAGACATCCAAAATAAACTGGAAGGACTATGAAGCCATTACTAAATACGTATATGAGTCGCTCGGTGCGCAATATGGCATCAAGATCTTAGGTTACGGTAATGCGTGTAAGTTGAAAGGGAAGTCTGGTGTCATGCATCAGATTGATGTCTTGACTGAGCAATTAGATGGTACGAAAAGCATGCGCACTGCGATTGAATGTAAATACTGCAAAGAGAAAGCTAATAAGGATATTGTAATGAAACTATCTGAAACTATGCTTGACTTGGGTATAGAAAAGGGAATAATTGTATGCAAATCAGGATTTACCAAAGACACCGTAATGTATGCTGAACACAAAGGCATAAAGCTAGTTAAGCTCTGGGAAGTCGGAGAGAGTCATGTGGATTACAAAAAGGAAATAGAATTTGGAACTCTGGATATTCGTCTAAACATTACACGCACTCGTGCTAATATAACCAGTATAACCTTTGTAGATAAAACTATTCATTTTGATCCTTTGAAAGGTGCGGCCTATTTATTTAATCTTCGTGATGCTTGTGGAAGAGAAGTTAACTTAAAACCGTATCTGCTAAAATTTGCTTCTGAGGTTACCAAAAGGAGAGAGGTTCTAAAGAATATTACACTTGATTATTCAACGGATAGAAAATTATTTCTGGATGTTGAAAACGGAGTACTAGTCATCGAAAAGTTTTCTGTTACCGGATTTTTGACTATAGATGATCTAAGCACAAAAAAATATTTTACATTGACGGATCAGGTATGGATGATCATGGAAGAACTTTTTGATAAAAGACGACTATCATTATCGAAGAGTGGGTTGATCTGGAGTGTTCGTGAGACAGATAATAATATTTTGGTGAAGTGAAATAGCCTTTTGGAATTAAATTATTATTAGGATACAATTTTTGAACAACATTTTTTAAGAAATGAACAGGGAGTGTAAACTGAACTGTGTCATTGGATAATTAACCAAAATCTAAAAGCCTCTATCAAGTTTGAGCCTATCCCCAAATTTAATGTAAAGTTGGGATATGGTCAGGCCCCAGTTATGCACAGGCATTGTCCACTTTTTAGAGATATCCTTTATTATCAGAAACATCAGCTTCATAAGAGCCTGCACAGAACTGAATGCACCTTTAGACTTCGTTATTTTTCGGATCTGACGGTGCATTCCTTCAATAGGATTAGTGGTATAGATAGTCTTACGCACCTGCTCATCATACTCAAAAAAAGTAGAGAGGTTGATCCAGTTATCGAGCCATGACTTAGCGGCTATGGGGTATTTCTTGCCCCATTTCTCTTCAAAGACCAGTAGTTTTTCATATCCCATTTCTTCGTTTACAGCTTTATAAACGAGCTTTAAATCTTCAATAACGGCCTTTTTGTCCTTTTCTGTAACGTAACGCATGCTTGAACGGATCTGGTGGACAATGCATAACTGAACTTTTGTTTTTGGAAAAATAGCTTCTATAGCTTCAGGAAAGCCCTTCAGTCCATCAATACAGGCTATCAGGATGTCCTCGACACCGCGTTGCTTTAGATCGGTGAGTAAGGATAGCCAAAATTTTGCTCCTTCGTTTTCCGAACTATAAAGCCCTATCGGGTCTTTACGCCCATCCATTCCTATGCCCAGGATATTGTAAATGGCCCGGGACTCAACCGTACCGTTCTGACGGACTTTATAATGCATGCAGTCTAGGAAGACAAAGGGATAGACGGCTTCTAGCGGACGACTTCGCCACTCGTTAACAGCAGGCATGACGCTTTCTGTAATGCGGGATATTTCAGTTGCAGAAATCTCCATAGCATACATCTCGCGGATAAAATCACTTATTGCACGTGTGCTCATACCTTTGGCATACATGCTCAGCACGTGACCTTCCAGCTGTTCTGTTATAATAAGCTGACGTTTGGGAACTACCTTGGGCTCAAATGTACCCGATCTATCCCGTCCAGATTCAAGCTCAAATGTTCCGGTATTAAGACCTCGAACAGTCTTTTTGGTCTTGCCATTACGACGATTGGAGTTCCCGGAAGCTTTATCTTCCTGAAGGTGACTTTCCAGCTCGCTATCCATCATCGACTCCAGTAAGTGCTTCATTAAGGGCGCTAGAACGCCATCATTGGGAGATAAACTCTTTCCGTTATAAAGACCTTGCATAGCTTCCTCTTTGAAGCGTTCAAAGTCAAATGGGGTCTTTTCTTTCATGACCATGTCGTTTGAATAATTAAATATAAAAAAACCTTATTGAATTATTCCGTTGACACAGTTCACGTTACAGTCTCAATGAACAACAATTATCTCAACTAATCTCACGATCTTTACAATAGATGAATGCCCAAAGCCGGTTAACATCTAGCCCAAGCGGACATCTAGCCAACATGGCCTCCCTCGAAGGTTAACGAGGGGGGCTTCTTTTTATTTAATTTTTACTTTATTGTCTTATTAACACGGTCGAATAAATCGGCTACGGTTTCCCGTAACCAATCCTTCTTTTAAATCAATACCTTAGCCTTACAGTTTGTAATAATCCTGAAAGTTAATAGCTGTAAACATATTAATTCAGAATAAATAATGTATATTAGGCTTGGGTATTAACCTTGCCCGATTGAAAAGTATAATTCCATGATAGTAACCACGACTAATTCCATCGAAGGGAGGGAGATTTCACGATATAATGATCCAATAGCAGCCAATGTAGTCATCGTCACCACTGTCTTTAGCGATATAGGAGCGAGCTATGTCAATTTCTTTGAGGACTTTTGGTATCTTTTATAATCAAAATTATGTTATTTAATTCTGCAAAATTTACTCACAATTACGTCTTAAAAAAATATAAAATATGAAAATTGTATCGTTCGGAGTCAATAATTTTAGGGGAATAGCTGGTGGACTAGAAAAAAACATCATCGAATTCAATAATTCAAATACGATTTTTCTGTTGGGCCAAAATAACGTTGGGAAATCTAGTTTTTTAAAGGCTTATGAGTTTTATTATAAAAATGCTACACCATTAGCGGAAGATATCTATAGAATGGACCCTGAAAACATTATCGAATTCGAGTTGGTACTTCAACTAGATGATTATGATTTTGCAAAAGATTCTATAAATAATAAAAGAGAAGGATTAAAGAAGTGGTTAAGCGAAAATAATTATCTAAGAATAAGAAGGACTATAAAGCCTGCTGAGGGGAAGAAATTAAGCTTCGAGAAAGCGGAAAACTTTACTTGGAGCTATGAAAATGGTTCATGGGAAAAGAAGAACTATGGTGGTATAGGATTAGATACAGTTTTCCAAGCGGCTTTGCCGACACCAATTTTCATTAAAGCTATGCCCACGGAGGCTGAGGGAGAAGCCATTATTAATGAAATTTTGAAACAAAAGGCAAGTTCGAAGTTAGAGGATAAAGAAAGACAAGAATTAAAGGAGGCACAGGCGAAAATTCAGGAACTTCAAGACAAGTTGTATAATCCAGATTCAATCAAAACCTACAAAGAAGAGGTAAATAAATATTTTCAATCATTATTCCCGAATACAAAAATAGAACTAAGCGAAAAAGATAAAGCTAAATGGACTGAAAACTCTATCGGTAAAAGCTTTTCGATACATTTCGAGCACAGTACTGATGGTGTTAAAGATAATACAATTCCGACCAGTTACGAGAGAATTGGGCATGGAGCAGTACGTTCTGCCATTTTTTCACTATTACTGATGAAAGATATTGCTGAAGAGTTTGTTAGAGTGGAACATAGAAAAGACTATATAGTCCTATTTGAAGAACCGGAATTGTTTTTACATCCAAAATTGATGAAACAATTAAGGTCTTTAATATACAAAGTGAGTGAAAGCAGTACTCCATACCAAATTTTATGTGCTTCTCATTCGCCCCAGATGATAGACATTACAAAAGAAAAGTCATCCTTGGTTAGAATGGTAAAGAATAATGAAGGAACACAATTGTATCAGATTAATGATGAATTTCTTAAGGATTCGAAAGATATTAAAACGAAGGAACAGCTTAAGCAGGAGATGAATGAGGTTTTGCGATTCAATCCATTTATTTGCGAATCGTTCTATGCCGATGAAGTTATTTTGATCGAAGGTCCTACAGAGGAAATAATCTTAAGGGGGTATCTAAATGAGATTCAATCTGATAAAGATATTTTTGTAGTTAACTGCGGTACAGTGAATAATATTCCGTTTTTCCAAAAGATATTTTCTCGATTTAATATTAAATATCATGTTATTTGTGATTCTGATAAAGCCAAGATGCAAGCAATAGATGAATATGGCCTTGTAGGATTTATTTCAGGAATTCAGAAAACTATCTATGATCAGTTTAGATCGGATTATCAAAAGGTTAATTATAAATGCGGCCTATTTCAAATTAACGAGCCAACATTTGAACCTGCCCACCGAAATGACAATATCGTTGAAATTTTAAGATATAGTAATTTGTATCAAGCAACCGATGGAAAACCATATAATGCCAATTTGTATTGGAAAGAGATTCTTCAACCCAATCTCTCAAAACAAGAAATAGATCAAGTACCAATAATTAGATATTTAAAAAATATTACAAATCATTAGAAAACTAAATTTCAGGTATTAATCATATAATAAGGTTAATATCTGAGAATATCGACAAAATTTAAATTAGTATCCGGAAATTATCACCATGACATTAAAAGAACTTGCGGAAAGCTTTCCAAACATCTATAAACAATATAGCGATCATTGTTCTAGTCGGATAATGAAATTAAAGCCGATTGATCGCCTGATTATTTTCATCGAGTCGAGATACAATATTAGCCTTATAAATATTGTACAAGAAAAAAATCAGAATTACAGACCTTGCATAAGAATAAATGGAAATGAAACAAAATATGATATCTCATTACCGCTAAGCCGAAGCAAGTCTTTTTTAGTCACGAAGGCTTTGGAAGCTATAAATATGGGATTGGTGAAGTAGCCAAACTTAATATATAATGAACAAAGATTAACACATGAATATTAAAAACGACACTTTACTTCAGGATTTTTTGAATCATCTGGAACTAGAAGGGAATAATGATATTATTTTTTCGGCGCCCTTTGGGACTGGAAAGACCTTTTTCTTAAAGGAAGATTTTGTACCCAAGTGTGAAGAACAGTATAATGCAATACATCTATATCCTGTCAATTATTCTGTATCAAGTAATGAAGATATATTCGAGTTGATAAAGTACGATATACTTTTTGAATTAGTATTGAAATATAAGGATTCTATTGAGAATATAGATGCATTAGAATTGGACAAAGGCCTAGCATTGCAGCTCTATATGCAAGATAACTTTAAGGCACTGGATTTTACTCAACAAGTTTTCAAAGCCACTACAAAGCTAGGAAAAAGTATATCTGATATATTAGGCCTGTTAAAAATTGAAAAGGATAAATTTGATGAGTTTTATAGTGGTCTGAAAGCCAATGAATTTGAAACGATAAGGGCATATCTTGAGTCATTTGAAGGGGGGAGAGGTTTAAAGGAATATGATACTATATCAGCTCTGATTAGCGAAATACTTCGGCGATTGAAATTGAGAAATAAGCAAAATGTTTTGATTATTGACGATCTCGACCGTATAGATCCCGAACATATATTCCGCATTTTTAACGTATTAAGCGCACATCGTGACTACCATACATCAAAAAATAAGTTTGGCTTTGATAAAGTTATTTTGGTCTGTGATATTGAAAATATAAAGCGCATATACGAACACCGTTATGGTAGGAATGTAGATTTTCAAGGATATATTAATAAATTTTATAGCCGTTCGATCTATGAATTTGATAATCGACGCTATATAAAAGATGCATTACGAGATTACCTTGACAATCTTCAGTATCCGGATATAAGTGGTAATTCAGAACATATAAAATATCATTTATCTGATAGTACAAATCATCATTTTTATTTAGTCATTCACAATCTTTTGCAGATTTTTGTCTTGCAGGGTGTATTGAGTTTGAGGGCATTAAAAAATATTAAAGAACTCAAAATACCAAATAAAGGGATTTATTTAAGTAAACGAGGACGCAATTCGAGTATTTATAATTATGAACTTCTTGTGTTAATCCACTATCTTTCCCAATTTTTTGGCAGTAGGGCGAGATTTAAAGAAGTTGTTCAACATCTAGCATTACAGATTGATGTCGGTGACCTTTTGTCATTGGGTATTGATCCATACAGTTATCAAGACGTATTGCAAAGTTTGTTAGAAATGATGATCCTTATAGATGTAACTTTTGAGAATACAGATAGAGGCAAACACAAATTCAAGTTAAAATTGGGAGACAGTATATCTGAGCTAGAGTATGAAGTGGATAACTATAAACATGGAAAAATTGTATCGATAGCCGTAGATAGTTTGAATATACTCCACACCCAATTAAACTTATTAGGTATTTTAGAAAAAGCATTAACCATAGTTGAAAACAGGAAATTGCTTTCCTAACCAAATGATTTATTATGGCAAAATCGAGTTCTTCGAAGATTAAGATTATGATAGGTTCCACGGTCTATGGCTTTCATGATCAACTCGCTACAATATGTGATGTGATTGAATCCTATGGCTATGGAGCTATCGAAGATTTTCCCTTGGGCAACTATAATGTGGATGATTACGATGTTGATACCTATTCCTGGCATGAAAGGGCAGGAGAAGATGATGATTTTTAAATATAGTATTAATGTAATGATGAACTTAGTATATGGCTGAAAATGAACAGTTTTGCCAGCTTTTGAAAGAACGGTCTGCCGAAAATGTTTCGGCAGGTAGGCTACTTTTTGAAAATCGAATTTATGGGCAACTTATATCGGTGTTGAGGCAGGAACTTGACTCTTTGGTTAGAGCTGTCTTTTTACTCAGTAAGGATTTATCTACGCGACGAAATTTTATATCCCAAACCCTAGACAATGCAAAATGGACGCTGCCGAAGTCAAGGACAATAGTTACGGATAGGGCTATGGTGGATCTGACCGACAGGTTACATGGTTGGACAAATTCCGTTTATCGTTTAGGTTGTGCGTTTATACACTTGTCACCTATGGCTGATTATCGAATATCTAATCCTTTTCGGTATCTCGAAGATCGAGAAGTCGAAGACGTAAAGCATCATTTGCATAATTACCATGGATTTGATCTAAGTCAGCAGTTGACTATGGAAAGTGTTAGCCCTTATTTATTAAAGGTCCTAGAAAAAGTGTCAAGCAACTTGAGGTGTTATATTGATGATTTGAATGATGAGCGGGAAAACGTGCTTCACAGTATTTGATAGACTAGTAGGGGATTACTTGTCGCTTAATATTCTCTGTAATATTTATTATGTTTGCAATGTATTTAGCTTACCATGCAATAAAACAAATTAATGACTGAAATTACGATACCTAAAAGTATTACTCCACAAAAGATCGATGAATTGTATGCCGGGTATATAAACGGGCAGCAGCTCGAGAAGGTGATTCTAAAAATCCCGGCTTCTGTAAGTAAATATACTTTTGGTTTATTGGCCGATTTGCTCAGGTTTGTTATTACCTTAAATAAAAGGTCCTCTATAAGCACATTGGTTCTTGATATGAGTGTGAAGGACCTGGACGAGTTCTATAATCAGGAATATGCCTATCCGATAGTTTCGCTGTTATGGAATACAGCGACTTTTGTCGATAAAAACGATGTAAATATCAAAACTTTATTGAGAGATAAGCAGAATCTTTTTTTTATAAAAATGAATACCTTATCTAGGATCAAGGGGAATAAGTATATACTCACCAATGCAGATCATCTTTCAAAAAGCAGAGGTCTAATTAGGCTGTTTGAAGATGCAAATGGATTTAATGATAATGAAGATCAGATAACTCAAAGCGTATTCAAAATATTTCATGAATACGTTTTAACGTTCAATAAAAATAATAAAGAAGAAATTGGGCATATGATCGGGGACATAGGTGCTATAATCTATGAATTGACAAAGAACACTTATGAATGGGGAAAAACGGATTCTACCCTTATAGACGTAGCAGCTAGTATACGAGGAGTATATTTTAGATTTCATATAAATGACAGTGATAAAATTGATCGGGAATTTGAGGGTACACCTATTCAGTCTTTTTTTAGACATCCTTTTATTTTGGAGAACTGTATTAATGTCCAAAACAAAATTTACTATCTAGAAATATTGGTTTTTGATTCAGGGGTAGGTTTCATAGATAAATTTTATGATAGGGGGGATTTAACTGATTTGGAAATTATTAAGAAGTGCTTAGTGAAAAACCAAACATCCTCTACATCCAACCTGAAGTCTAAAAAGGGAATAGGGTTAGACCGGATTTTAAACATCTTAAATGAGAGAGGTTTTTTAAGGATATCAACGGATAAATACTGTGTTTATAGGGATTTGATAAAAGATAACTATATGCCGATTGATGTGAATCAATTAGCATATCTCAAACTTGAAGACTGGAGCAAAAATGATTTCGCAATGGATAGTGTTGTAAAATCACAAGGTTCCTTCATTAGCATTTTGTACCCTTTCAAAAGTAACAGTTAATGGGCAAGTTTTATATCTATAATTCAAATATCGAGCATAAGAAATACAGGTCTGTTACTGTTGTCTTTAACCCAGGTGTAGCATTTGATTTCGGAGCTTTAAAAAATGAATTGACAGAACATTTTCGATACTTCCATCAAACCACAGCGCTTATTTTCGTTCATTGTTCAACAATTTCTTCTACAGAAACGCTGATTAAAGAAAATATTGACAAGATTTTCAGAAGTATTCCCAAAGTTGAGGAAAAGTCTTTGGCGGATAATATTTTCTATGTTTCTTTCAGCCAGTTAGGTTTTGGGTTTCCAAAGGGAGATGTATTTCTGCAAAAGAATTTCACAGAGATAATTAATCAGGGCTTGACCAACATATTTGTTTGCAATGGGGGATTGGTAGAGAGTAATGGTATTTCCCATCACTATGTTTTCCCTTCAGGAAAGCATTCTTCGAAATTTCTTAGAACAGCTAACGTTTTAGTCTGCAAGAGTGAAATAGATTTTATAGCATTAAATACGCTGTATCTATTAAAAAAGTCATCAATTAAAAATATCTATTGTGATACTCTATCCATAAATGTGGTGGGGTATGCTATAAGTGATTACATAAAGCGTTTTGAAAAGCGAGAGGATATCAATATTGAGTCTTTCAAATCTTATGATGGAATTTATAATAGAAATGCAGTCTTTTACGACGATTCTATTTTTTTAATATCAGCATCGACTTCTGGAGGGTTGGTTCATTACTTAAAAGAGAAACATCCCGAGATTCATTCTGAAGATATCTGCGTTCTTTATTACCTACCTATTGACCGTGAGTCACAACTGGCTTTAGAACGAGTTTTGTGCAACTTGGAACGTAATGAAAAACTCAATTACGGCATCGAGGTTTATCAACAGTCCAAGCCCGGTGAAAAATGTCCTTTTTGCACGAATCAATCTACTGCTGTGAAAATAACTGGGGATTCTTTTAGTCTGGACGAGCCAATAATTAATACGAGAAACATTGTCGCAAAAAGGTACATCACCAAAGACTTAAAGGATTTTGTTGAAATGTTTAAGCACAATCGTGATATTGGTACGTCTTTAAAGGTTTCTTTTAGTGAAGATACAGTTACTAGAAAAAAGTATAATTTATATATTGATTATGAGAACATTATAAAAAATATAAATCATAAACAATTTCAAGGCCATAAAGCTAAGCTAGATGCCTTCATTGATCAATATGTTCCTGCATCATTAAAGTACATTATTCATTTAAATGATAAAGGATCCTACTTATTGGCGGATTATATTCTAAAAAGGATTGAGACGGCTTCTAGGCATTCCATAAATGTCATAAATCAATCGGAATTGACAGAAGAACTCATATCCAAGAGTGAAGTAGGCTCGATTTTGATTGCCGGCTCATGTATAACCAATGGTAAAAATCTACTTTACTTAAGTAGATTTTTCCGTAACTATGAAGACATAAGACTGATTTATTTTATAGGTATTAATAGAATCAGTGATACCGATAAGCAGAGAGAACTTAAGAGTAATATTAAGTATGGGTTACATGGTGCAGAAAACAGTTCTTTCATCGAAATTGAAGCAATTAACTGTGATAATTCTAATCATGGTACTCCTTGGGAAACGGAGTTGAACCATCTAAAGGAGATACAGGAGGAATTGGATGAACCATCCCGTTTTATAGATGAAAGGATTTGTACAATTAATACTTTTGCAAGTAAAGAAGGTAAGGGTGGTGCCGAAAAAATCTTCTATACCGATATCCATGGATCGGAGCTTGAAATCAGAAAAAATTCTGCCTTTTTCAATAGTAACGATTACTTTGACAATGTGTGTCAATCGGATGTTTACTTTACGATTGCCTGTGTATTAAACAACATGCGGAATAATAAGATAGATGGACTTTGTCAAACTAGTTTTGTGAAAAACCTACTCGATCCTTTTATCTTCAATCGATTTAATGATGGAGTTATCCAGGCATCGATATTAAGAGCGGCAAAGTATGACGAAATAAATTATTCTTTTAGTCGTCGCCATTCAGAAGATATGCTCATGCTTTTAAAGACTTTTATAAAACATAGGGAAGAATATCAGGGGGAAGCAATATTGGAATTTCTTTATGCGTTGTCGATAGGAAAGCTCCGTCTTGTAAAGGACCATTATCTTACTTTGCTAGATGAGATAAACAAGATAGAGAACGAATATGTTACGATATTCAGCAAATCTATAAACAGAGTGTATAAAAGCTCATTGTAAATAGCACGAAGCGGTTTATAGGATTACGTTTTGAATCCTTCAGATTTTTTATGATTGGCTACTCGTTGGCCTATTGAAAAAAATCTATAGCTTATCCTGTAATTCATAAGGCGGATACCATATTACTCCAACCGCTGTGAGTATTGGGAGATAAAAATTCCGGTGATATGCTTATTTCATAATATCGATTCACCCACCAAAACGGTAAAGTAAAAACCGTATCATACCCTGCCTATTTTTCAAAAATTTACACCCCGACAACCTTTGCTATTTATTTATACAGTTTGTTGTCAATTTTAGATATTTTAATTATTTATAACCTGATTNNAATCAGGTTATAAATAATTAATTCACAAAGCAGGTCTGTCCTTGGATCTTGGATCTTTTTATAATATTTATAGCCATCCTTAGATTACATTGTTTAGGCGATCTTTTGTTGCCTATAGTTTTTATAAATGTTTGCATGTGCATATTCTCCTTTGGAATCTGCAACCATTAGACCATCATATTCGTATTGGGGAACATCGTAATACTCATATACAGAGCCCTTTTTAAATTGCATTGTCAACGTCGCGCTGTCTGGATCGTATCCGACAGCTTCAATGTTTGAAGAATTTACTGGTGTCATTTCCATAATAATTATTGTTTAGATTATTTTTTAATAATAGCTTTTTGTTCTCTTATCGCTGTTACTACAGCTTTGTAATTATGCTCATTTGATTCAAAAGTATTTTTCCATGAGTCCACAAGATTTGGGTCATTGCTTGAAGGACGTGGTTCAACTATTTCAATACGTACTCGCGATGGTATATTAATTGCTTCGCCTACAATAATTGCTTCTCCTATTCGAAGTGATGGGAGTAGTTCTATTAGACTATTCATATTATTAGGAGCAGAAGATTGGACGGTACCTTTGTCTCCGCTATTTGTTAATCTTAGCGCAATGAAAGTACCTACTTGTGCCAATATAGTCTCGGATATTTCGGATGGTCTTTGTGTTACTACCATTGCTCCAATTCCAAACTTTCTTCCTTCTTTAAATATTTTTTCGACTGCCTTTCTAGCATATCCATATACGTGAGAACTTTTCTCTGACCTAGGTAAATACGAATGAGCTTCCTCATATACCATAAGTAAAGGTCTATTTCGTCCTGTATATGCCTCAAATCTACCCCAATACATGGAATCGTATAAAAATCTACTAATTAAACCCACAGATATATCTATCAATTCAAAAGGAATACCACTAAGGTCAAGTATCGTTAGCCTGCTATTGTGTTCTATCCAAGATCTTAATAGGTGGTCAATATCATTATTTGGATCTTCAGCATCTTTGTATTCAATAGGATTAAACATAAAGCTGTATCTGCTATCTTTTATTCTGGAATATATTTTTCCACAATAAGGATACATGGTTAGTTTCTTTGATTTAAAAGGGCTGCCTCCTCCTGGAGAATAAGGTGTAAACCGCGCAGGCTTTAGAATTTTGGGATCTCCTTCTTCCTCTAAGCATTCGTTAGCATGGATATGATCGCTCGTATGATTATAAGTAGCATTAATCTCTCTATCAAAGTCGTACCACATTTGCTTAATATCAAAAGGGATTGGGGAATCGGCAGTTATATAAGCTTGATCTATTGCTCCTGCTTTTAGCTTGCCAGCACTTGCTTTTTTTAATGCGATTATTTTTTCACGTAACTCTTTATCTTCTGGTCTTTCCTGCCCTTCTGGGCGGCCAACTAAAAAGAATGATAGCTCATCAAATGTCATTGCCCAAAAAGGAACACACAGAGGGCTAGCTTCGTCATTTATTCTAAATATTTGGGCTTTGTCCGTAAAAGCAGAAGAATACTCGCCATGTGTATCAACCAAAACTATTCTAGAACCTGTATAATCGTTTAGAATTCTTTTTACCAAGTGTGCAGTAGTATTGGATTTCCCACTACCAGTAGATCCCAAAATAGCAGAATGTCTAAGAATAAGGTTATGAGTGTCAATATAGACTGATAAATTTTCAGAAGATGAATGTTTACCTATTTCAACAAATCCCTCAGACTTATCTCCATATATTAACTTTAAATCCTCTTCGGTGACAATATGTACTTCATCGTTAATTGTGGGGAATGTTCCTATGCCTTTTTGAAAGCGCTCATCTCCCAATTTTTCACCTATTAATTGAACCTGAAGAAATCTTGATCCGTAATTAGGTTCATAAATAGCGTTGTCGATTGTCGAGGGAGTATTACTAACGGAAGATACCAGTCCATAAAGAGTTAAACTTCCTAGAGGGAATTTTATAAATGTACCAATCTGGCCAATTTTATATAATCTACCATTGATGATAGGGGCAGCAGATGGAATATCTTTTGATACTTCTACTTCAACACTACCACTGTTAACATTTATGACTTTTCCTAAGTATGTAATTTCTGACTGCATAGTTATTTTAGTTGATTTTCTATCTTGTCTTTTTTTCCTGAGCATAGTATAAGGAAGTTAACCAGCTCTTTAAAATCCCCAAGTTTTAATTTATTGTTATTCCAAAATGGATCAAGTAAATCACCTCCCTTACTATGTTTCCATTCTGCGGCAATTCCAGAAATAGATGCCTTGGATGGGCCAATCAAAGTCAAGTTTGGGAAATTTTTACCTTCCCCTATAATTTTTTCTAATGGGTTATCATCATAAAAGAAAGCAATAACATGGAGTCTGTTGTTTTGATTGAGTGCATTAAATATCACCTCATTTACATGATCATCAGAAAATGAATATCCACTTATAATAAATATTCCTTCCCCGCCTATAAGGCATTCTTTAAGTCTGTCAAAATAGCTTGTGAAAGGTTGCTTACGAGATGATTCATATTTATCCCTAGAAGGATATATAACTAACTCTGAGTCTGGTAGTTTTGCTTTCGCTCCAGAACTTAGCCTTATCACTCTGTATGAATTATCTTCTTTCTCTTTCCAAAACCAGCCCAATGAACCGTGTAGTTTCCAAAGTCTTATCCATGACACAGGTGGGCGATCATATTTTGATTTACCATCTAAGGTTTCATGACAAAAAAAAGGTTCATGCGCCCCAACAAACCCATCATAAAATGGTATTAATAGATCTTCAAATGACTTTTCAAGAATCAAGTCATAGTTTGTAGTAAAAATTTCTTTGGTAAAATCTCTTGAAATCCAGTTCAGCCAACTTATAAAACTCTTTGATATCTTTAAGTTTGCGGTTTTTTCTTCTTCAGAAATTATTTCGTAAATCTTATTGCAAATTACTTTGTCTAAATTCTTAGCTTTTTCACCGTCAATTCCATCAAATGATTTTGTAGCCTTATCACTTGTTAATTGTCTAATAAGTCGAATCTGGTTAAGAATTGCTTCAATGTGTTGGCTCTCTGGATCAAGAGAACTTTTAACTAAAAAAAATTCTTTTTTATCTGCTTCTCCTAAAGATTCTTCTATCTTTTTTGTGAGACTCGCAATGTCAGATATTCCCATTGCCTTTGAGGTTCCAGCTCCAAAAAGAAACCCTAGTCGTTTTGTGTAAGATAATTGATTTCGTATCTCTAATAATTCCCTTAATGGATCATGTTTGTAACCGGTCATATTCATAAGATTTTATATTTAATGTGTACTCTTGCGTGAGAGATAGTAGAGTAATGGCCACAGCGTAGTGAGAACTTGAATCGGATAGCCCGACCCGACGGGGCACACCCAGAGACATAATATATCAATGTTGTTTTCATAAGCTTATCACCTCCACCATACTCTTCCCGCTTTGCTGCTTACTCACTCTAATCTGTACAGGGATCCTTTCCGTCATTTCCTGCACGTGAGAGATGACACCCACTTTACGCCCCTGATTGTGCAGGCGTTCAAGAGCATCCATAGCGATATTCAGTGTATTAGGGTCTAACGACCCAAAACCTTCGTCAATAAATAAAGATTCCACTTTCATACGGCTAGATGACAAAGAAGCAAGGCCCAATGCTAAGGCAAGCGAAACCAGAAACGATTCGCCGCCCGAAAGAGAGTATACCGTACGCACTTCATCGCCCATGTCTTGGTCGACTACTTGTAGAGCCAGTGAAAGAGGTATCCGTTCGATTTTGTACCGGTTGGTCAGTGCTTGCAAATGAATATTGGCATAGCCTAGTAAAACATCGAGTGTGTATTCTTGGGCAATCTGACGGAATTTTTTACCGTCGGCGGAACCGATGATTTCATTTAGTTTGCTCCAGTTATCTTTGATAGCTTCCTGCGCCGCTATACGTTCCAGCAAGTCACCAATATTCTGTTTATGCACAGCATCTTGTTGTAGGCGGAAGCTGTTTTCCCCTTTTTTGTGTTTATTAGTTTCCAGAGCCGATTTTGCTACGGCATTGAGATCAATGAGTTCCTCAACTGCTCGGTCGGATATACTTTTTTCTTTGTGGGTGTCTAAAGCATGTTTTCGTTCTGAAAGAACACTGGTAGCTTTGGTTACTTCCTCGTCCATCGTTTGCAATTCCCCGCGTTCTTTAGCCATCCAATCGTTGCTCATTGACAATAAATCATGGAGTTCCTCAATGGTTAACGATTGACTGTTCTTTGTGTTGAAATCGTCAAGCCAACCCTGCATTTTTTCCAATGCATTTTGAGCGTCGGCTTTTAAAGCTATTATTGAAGCGGCCAATTCATCGTATTGGGTTTGGGCTTTGGTGCTGTTGATATTGAGTTGTTCTCTGGTTATTTTAAGTTGATCGAGTTGGTGCTGAGCATCGTTTATGGCTTGCTTTAGCTTGGTCTCCGTTTCGCTTGCAGATTGACCTCCAAATATCGAATTGCGCTCTTGATATAACGCTAGATACAGTTTATTTTCCACAATATGAGTTTCCGTTTTTTTTCTAACATCTGAAGCAAGACTTTTAGCTTGGTGTTCCAGTTGGCTTATCGTGGCTTCGAGTGCTGTATGTTGACGGGTATATTGATCCATCCTTTCGCTTTTTTCTTTCCAATCGCGGGCAAAGGTTTCAATACGCTCAACGAATGCTAGAGGTGAAGCTTTCCAATTTTTCATCCATTCTGGAGCGGTGAAATAGGGGGAGAGCAGCCGTTCAACACTGTCTAAATCACGTGATGCCTTATCACGATCTCTCGTATGGCTGCTTTGCTGTTCTTTGTAAATAGCCAGTTGGTTTTGGATGTCTTTGAGTTGATTGGCAAGGCTATCGGTCTTTTCTTTAAGTTGGTCTATTTGTGTTTTGCCAACTTCTATTTGTTGCTTTTTCTCAGTGTAAACTTGTATTTGCGCTTGCAGATCACCCTGTTTGATTTTAAGATCCTGTAATTTTGTTTCAATCCAGGCTGCTTTTTCAGCACTGGCTATGGCCTTACTTTCGTCGGCAATATCAAATTGTTCCCAAATTTGCTTTTTAGAGACTAATGCTACTTGCCTTGCTGCAATTTCTTCATTTTGGCGCTCAATGTTTTGCTGTAGCATCTTACTTTCCTGTTCCAGGGCTATATAGAGGTTATTGCTCGCGTGATAGCTCCGATCATGTTCCTCGAAGGATTTTTCCAGTTTCACCAATACATTTTCCAATTGCGGATTATGAAGCACATAGGGATGACTTATGCTTCCGCAAACAGGGCAAGGCTCGTTATCCACTAAAGCCGCCCGCAATGTTTCTACGTTTTCGGTCGATGCCAGACGAGCTTGCTGTAAAAGCTGCTGCGCCGTATCGCGTTGTGCCTTTTCCAACGGCAGCTGCTGGGCTAAATTTTGTAAAGATTCCTGTTTTGTTTGAAGGTCAGACTTATCATTTGCCTGTTTCTGGTTTAGTGCTTCCAATTCCGTAAGTGCACCATAAAACAGTTGCCAATGCGCCTGTGCTTTTATAGTGTATTCAACCTGTCTGTCTGTTTCGGATTTTTCTAAGCCTAAAGTTTCGATAGGGGTTAATTTTAACTCTTTGGATAGCAAATCATTGCTTTTTCTTAAAATTTCTAGGCGATCTACCTGTTGCTTCCAATCAGATTCTATTGTTGACCTCTCGGCTTCGTTTTTATCGAATTTATCCTGTATTTTTTTCAACATAGCGGACGATTGCTGCGCTATTTCTAGAAACTGCTGCGCATCCTTTAGTTTTGACAAGATGAGGTCTTTATTTTCCGCAATCGGGCTGCGGTATTTGTTGCCTGCTTTCCAGTCGGTGATATCTTTTATTTGATTAGCAAGGTTTGCAAACTCCTCTTGTTTAGCCTTCTGTAAGGTTTGATGTTGATTATTGGCTTCAACAGAATTTTCAGCTTCTTCTTTAAGTTTTTCTACCTGTTGTTTTTTCTCCGCCAGCCGCGTATCAAGTCGTCTAGCTTGCTCCAGTAGGGGAAGGGCATCGGTTAGCGCTTTGTCTTTTTCTGAAAGATTGGTTTCGGCTACCTCCAGCTTATTTTCAAGCTTTTCTTTTTCCTCCTGTAGGACAACGATGTTTGCTTTGATCTGTGCGAGGGCAGCTGTTTTTTCAGCATGCTGCTGTTGAGCATTTTTCAATGCATCCGCCCAACTTTTTGTTTGCTGTGCTTGCTCAACAGTTTTCAGTTTTTGTTTGCGTGGCAGGGCAGAGCTTTGGATCTCCGTTGCAACATTTAATGCTGTGTACGCTAGATTAATATTGGATTGCAAATTAGCGAGCTGTTCGTGCCAGATGATTTCGGTAGTAAGTTTTTCGATTTCTTTTTCTAGACTTTTGATTTCGATTTCCAATGCTTCCTGTTCATCCGACAGCGCCTTCAACTCATCGTCGGTGAGCGTAATGATTTCGTTTTTCCGAATATTAAGCTCTCGCAACAGCACTTCTTCAGCTCTGTATTTTTCATAGATCTTTTTCGATATTTCCGAATAAATATGAGTGCCCGTCAACTTTTCAAGCAGAGAAGCTTTTTCACCCTTATCGGCTTTCATAAAAGCTGTAAAATCGCCTTGAGCTAGTAACACAGACCGGGTAAACTGATCGAAATTTAGACCTACCAACCTTGCAATCTCACTTAACGTTTCAGCTTTTTTCGCTGGAAAATCGATATTCGTAGTTATATTTTTCAACGTCACAGCATCAGATTGCATGCTACCATCTGCTTTATTTCTCGCACGCCTTACACTCCAAGTAGCACGATGATATTGTTCGTCAATACCAACAAAATCTACTTCAGCAAAGCCATCCGCGGTACCATCGCGCAAGATGCTCCGCACATCACCCTGATTTAGGGTGCTCCCTTCAACATCTCTAATTTCGATACCAGATTCTTTCGCCTGCAGATACCGCGGTGTCTTTCCGTAAAGAGCAAGGCACAAGGCATCTAATATCGTAGATTTTCCAGCGCCAGTAGCTCCCGTAATCGCAAATATGCCAGCGGATGATAATGGCTCGGAAGTAAAGTCAATTTCTGTCACTCCCTCTAGGGAAGCAAGATTTTTAATTCTTATAGCTAATATCTTCATTCTACTCGGCTGTTTGATTGACTTCTTCCACTACTTGTTGAAAAAGATGTAGGATCTCTTCGGGTACGGCACTATTATATCTCGATTGGTATATTCTTCCAAATACATCAATCGGCTTTAATTCCTGCAACTGCTCTGGAGCGATGAGTTGATGTTGCACCGTTTTGGAGTCAGGATACTTCACATCAATTTTCGCAAGTCTCACTTTTTTCTTCTGCAATGTCACCTCTACCTTATGCCTCAATGCTGGTTCAGGACCTTCTAAAAATACACGAACTTCCAGATAAGGTATTGTAGCTTTGTTAGCTTGATCAGAAGGAGGTAGTTGTTCAAGCAAAGCAATGACATCATGTAAAGGTTGATGTTTTAACGGAACTCTCAGCAGAGGTACAAACAATGGTATCTCGATCGATCGTAGGTTACGCATCTCGTCGTCGAGATCAAATGCGATGACTTGGTGCTTGTAGTTAATTTCTGAGAAGGACATAGGCAGGGGACTGCCAGCATAACGCACATGATCTTTGCCGCCTATTTTTTGCGCCTTATGAATATGTCCAAGAGCAACATATTTTATATCATCATGAAATGTCGTTGCCGGAATACATTCTACACCACCCATAATTGGTCTTTCTGTTGTATCTAGCTCAGTTATTTCAGCATGGTGCGTATGTAGATGCCCCATCGATATAATGATTTGATCGTCCTTAATTTTTTCTTGCGCATAGTCAAATAACTCTTTATAAAGTGCGATTACACCCTCTGTATAGGGGTTAGAGCAGTCAGGTATGGCTGGGTAATCTCCCATACGCAGGAATGGTACAGCAAGGCAGTATATCTTGATTCTTCCAGCCTGATCATATATCGGTACAATCAACTTTTCATAATCTATTTTTCCTTCCGCATCTTTCTCAACCAATCCAACAATATGAATTTTTGAAGACAGCAGTAAAGGCTTTGGCGCCTCCAGGCGTGATGCAGAGTCATGATTTCCGGCAGTGATTATAATTTGTAGATCTGGGTTTCTAGAAGTAGCTTGATTCAAGAAGGAATAAAACATTCTGATCGACTGAGCCGACGGATTTGATATATCAAACACGTCTCCGCTAATAAGCAGTACGTCAATTTTTTCATGATGCAATGTTTCGACCAGCCAATCTAAGAATTGCTGATGTTCATAGGTACGATCATATTCGTGAAATAATTGGCCAATATGCCAGTCTGCTGTATGAAGAATTTTCATTTTTAATAAATGGCTAGTTCATAAATCGTCCTTTTGAACTCGTTTTTATCACGACGGAAAAAAGGTGTTACGGTCTAATAATATGTGAGTACAATATAATAATTGTAATTTAAAACATAAATTTTTTAAGCATAATTTTTACAGCGTTTAATAAAGAATTACAAGAAAAAGTTCTTTCGATTATTCTAGGGAAAAATACAGTGTGCAATTTTAAATTTTTTACGGGAAACCGTATTTGGCCAAGAGAATTGATAAAATATTTTGAAAATTGTAATTTATTACATCCTTTTTGCGACCGATGATCTAGCTCAAGCGGACATCTAGTCAAAACTGCCTCCCTTTAAGGTCATAAGGGAGATTTTTTTTGTTTAATTATTTACCTTGATTTCTTATTAGAGCTGTTTGATCATCAGTTACGGTTTCCCGTAACCATAAGTTTTTTCAAACTCACTCCTTAGCCTTACATATTGTAATCATCTTGAAAATTAATATCTGTAAACGTATTAATTCAGCATAAATAATGTATATTAGAATTGGGTATTGACCTTGCCCGATTGAAAAGTAACAAACCATGATAGTAACCAGTAATTATTCCATCCTTCCAATAGCAGCTAATGTTCTAATCGGGGCCAATATCTTTAGTTTTATAGGAACGAGCTATGTCAATTCCTTTGGCGGTCGCTCTACCAGCTATGAGAAGAAGATGCAAGAGATGTACAAACGTGTTACTGAAACGCTCAAACAGCGTGCACAGGCAATTCGTGCTGATGCTATTATTGGGCTTAGTGTAGATATCGACGAAATCTCAGGAAAGGGGAGTCAAATGTTTATGATTACTGCAGTGGGTACACCAGTACATCTCAAAGAGGTCGCTCGCGTTCCGGTGGAGAAGCAGGATGATCTATTGGATGGCGAACTGATTCAGCAAAAGGTCCGAGCAGACATTATCTTAGAAAATTATAAGTCGGTAGAATCTATCAATAAGGAAACTGCTGAATTTATAGCTACATCGGGCCTAAGGGAATTTGAGCCGCTTGTGTTCAAAGCAATGAATGAAGATTATGGCCTAGAACAAACTCCAAAAGATAAACTGGAAATGCTATTCCGTTATTTTGATTACTTACCCGATGAGGAAGCCATTGCTATACTTTATAACGCTTTATTAGAAGGTAATTTGACAACCTTACAAGTAAAACGTATCAATGCGATTATCACTTCATCCAAATTTATGGATTATACAAAGCTATTAATTAGTATGGACGAAAATTGAATTAACAAGCTAGTGAAAGAATAACTATTTAAAGTTCAGTGTATAAATGTGTTTTTCGCTGTGTCGCATTTTTTCGTTTGTAGAGGAATATATTTTATTATAAAAGCAACAGTTGTGATTTTTTTTAAAATTCATAAAAATATTGATTTTTAATATTAAATTTATAATATTATTTTATATAAAAGTTGTTTGTGTAGGGGTGACTAAATAACAATTCGTTTTAAATATTATTAAGTTGGTTTTAATGTGTTTGTAAATTTGTTGTTAATTTCCGTTTTCACCTCTAGGGTCATAATCTTTCCTTAGTGTAATTTTTGTTTAACCTGTTTAACCTAATTTTTGAATAAACAAATGAGAAAAGGTATTTTTTTTATTATAGTTATTTTATGTGCCTTGATTGTTAAGGGGCAGAAGAAGGATTTTATACTTCCTTCTCCCGAAGTCAACCGTCTGGTGGAATTTCAAAAAATTAAGGCGAATGAATTTCAGGGACTTCCTGATTACTCAGTGCCACTATACGAAATTACCTCGGGAAAACTCAGGTCTGCCATTTCTCTCTTTTACTATTTTACAGGCTTTAAACCCCATGAAACTTACAGCAAGGTAGGATTGGGCTGGGGATTAAAGGCAGGTGGTAGTATTTCCCGTGTCATTCGGGGCATTGCAGATGAACACCCTTCTGGTAAATTGAAACTAAGCAGTACAATAAATTCGATAGCGGATCTCAACAGCCAGACTGTACTACAAGAGTATTATCATCTGAGAAAAGCGGTGGATGGTGAAGCTGATACTGAACCCGATGTATTTACTTATTCACTTGGTGATAGATCTGATAGCTTTATCCTCCGTAAGGTAAATAACAGCGTTCAGGTTGTAACACTCTCAGGTGATACACTGACAAAAATTATTCCCCTAATTGATGTAACTAGTTCTACCAATAGTGGATTAAATGGGTTTAAGATCATTGATCAGGATGGGACAAGTTATGATTTTGGTGAAGGCGGTGAAATTGAGAGGTATATGTATTCTTCAAATGGGGAGCCGACGGCCTGGTTGCTGAATCGTATGGTCGATTACAATAAGATCGATACAATATCATTTGAGTACGAGCAAAACCCGAGACTCATCACTAGTGATGACAGCTATCTAGCTAGCGACCGAGTATACAACGCAACTCCTAGTACTTGTGTACCTATTTTTGATTACAACAACTCAACCAATAGTCAAATAAGTTATTATTATACAAAATATCTCAAGCAGATCAAATTTAGGGGGGGGGCAGTTGATTTTGTCTATAATAATATTAATCTTCAGAATGTAATTGTAAAAAATATGTTCCAGGAAGTTGTTTATAATTCCACTCTTTCTTATATGCCGCTTTCAACCAACCATCCGCACAGTAAATTGGAACAAATTAAGTTTTTGGATAATTCGACTTTTAAGTTTACTTATCTTTCCTGCCCAGATAATTATGATTTTAGAAGTTCGACCGGTTACAGGAGGGACTGGTATGGCTATTATTCTGGGTTGGGAAATTTTATTAACGAATCTTACGATGGCAATGGTAATGTAATGACCAATAGGAGACAACCCTCGCCGTTATTTACGAGTTCTTTTGCACTATCTACTATAGAGCTTCCGACGAAAGGTTTATATAATTTTGTCTGGGAGCAGAACAAAGTCTTGAAAAATGGAGTGTTGGATAATTATTATGGTATCCGTTTGAAGCAGATCAAATATAGTTCAGAAGATAGTCCAGCTATTATAGAAGAATTTAGATACGGTCTGAACGAAAATGGTGCGGGTGAACTGGCTGTCAGTATTAGTGATAGAGATCTGGAGACCTTCAAACTTGTTTTTACAGCAAATGAGCCCCACACATCTTGGAACTATGGAAATAGTTTTCCAGTGGATCTATATATGCCAATATCAAGTAATTACCCACGAAATATATATTACAGAAATGTAGCAAAATATATCGTCAATACTGTTACTGGGAAAAATATTCGGGAAACCTATGAATTCGAATTTCCTCTTATTTTTATGAATACTCAAAAAAAGAGTTATTTATCAAGGTATTGGCCACTTATCCCTGAGCCGGGATTTGAAAGCGTTCCGGGTTTCCCAGTTTTTGATGATTTGATTGGTAATGAATTCAACATTGCCCAACTGAAGAGAAAGAATATTTTTGATTTCAGGAATGGTCAGTACGTTCTAATCGGTTCTGAGAAGAATATCTACCGCAAAATTAATAAACAGCAGCTACAATATTTTAAAGCTGTTCGGATGGCTGAATATAAGAGAATCTTGGTCAACGGCCCGGTACTAAGTATTGAATACGAACCTCAGCTGGTTTCTGGGCTCGGCTTGAATGTTGCGGGAGCCTGTGTTACTTTCAAAGTGCCACCAATTATTTATAAACCCCTAACGATTGATATTGCGACTACAGTTCTTGATCAGTCTTTGAAAGTTGAATATTATGGGGCGGACAGTATAGTTAACAAGGCAAAGTATGAATATATAGGACCTAGATTGCAGAGTTCCATTTCCTCGGAAGTGGAAGAATATTCGACTTCCAGATTTCTTAAGACAAAAACGACTGTTTATGCAATAAAAAACTATTCCCAGTATCCCTTGCTTGTTACGGATAATGCTATCCAAACCAATTATGGACAACTATTATCTCAGTTTAACCAAAGTAATTTTTATCCGAGTCTTGCTGAGAGCAAATTTACCTTTGTGAATGATGGTACCGAAGTTAGAATGCGCTCGGTTAATAATTCCCAGGTAACGGAATACGGATACTTCAACAGTTCTAAAGTTTATCCAAAATATATTTACCAGGTATCAGATGTGGCAAATTCAATGACAAATGAATACCATGTGAAAAGAAATGGAACAACCGAATTTACAGTTTATGATAAATATGGAAATCCTGTAGAGATCAAGGAGCAGGACGGCAGACTTACAACCTACATTTGGGGCTACAAAGGAAAATATCCCATTGCAAAGATAGATAACACAAGTTACTCTCAGGTTTTTGCCATCATTGGACAGTCAACAATTGATCAGCTCAATTCTAGTAATATTTCTGATAACCTTGTTATGAACGTTCTAAAATTACTCAGGTCACAGCTTTCAAATGTAGAGATTACTGGTTTTACATACAAGCATTTGGTCGGGGTGACTGGAATAATTGATAACAATCTAAAGAAAAAAGAATTCCGTTATGACAGCTCTGGCCGTTTGGAAGGTATGGTTAATTTTGAGGGAAGTTGGTTGGAGCAATACAAATACAATTACAAGCATTAATTATGAAAAAGATTTGGATATCAATAATGCTTTTGGGAATGGCAAAACAGGCTACTTCACAACAGGTCGATTTAAAGCTCAGTTCTTATGGAGGACAGCCTACTATAACTGCTATCTCGAGTATTACCCTTCAGAACGGTTTTGTTATTCCTACAGGAAGCAATGTACGGCTATATATATCAAATACGGTCAATGTTGGTAGTTTGCCAAGTAACACTCAAAATTACATACTTACAAGGAAATTTAAAAAGGAGGGCGTCAATCTACTTAATATTGATAATGAAAGAAGTATTTTTGAAGAGAACCAGACTATTTCATATTTTGATGGACTGGGGAGACTGATTCAAAAAATAGATTTAAAGGCGAGCCCAGCCTATCGTGACGTAGTAAGTTATAAGGAGTACGACGAATACGGAAGGGAAAGCAAATTATATGAGCCTTATGCCGACAACCTTAGTAATGATGGTAGTTTTAAGACGAATGTAAAGCAACAGCAATTGGATTTTTATTCGGCTACAACAGGTTGGGATGATTCTACTCCCAAAACAACCAAACCTTTTTCAGTGATTTCTTTTGATCTCTCGGCTTTCGGCCGCACCTTAGAGCAGGGCGCAGTCGGAGAGCATTGGCAACCTTTCAGCTCGGAAATTGCGAATTCCGGCCATACCGTAAAGAAGTCCTATGAAAATAATATTGAGAATGAGGTGAAGTTTTGGTTTCCCTCAGTTGGAGGTGCAGATGGCACCGAATACTATTTACGTGGTAGATTAAAGAAAAATATTACTAAAGATGAGAACTGGATCGCGGGAAAGCAGGGTACTATCGAAAACTTTATTGATGATAATGGCCAAACGGTCTTAAAACGGATCTGGGAAACCGAAACAAAGAAACTGGACACATATTATGTATACGATGATTTCGGGGCTCTGAGCTATGTTATCCCTCCTGGATTCACTGGCAACACAATAGACGAAAACACAACGGATTTCTTTGAACTCATTTATGCTTATCGGTATGATGACAAAAGAAGACTAGTGGAGAAGAAGATGCCCGGAAAGGGGTGGGAGTATTTGATCTACAACCGCGGCGACAGAGTCATATTGACTCAGGATGCTAATCAACGGAGCGCTAAGAAGTGGTCTTATATAAAGTATGATGCTTTTGGTAAGGTTGTATCTTCCGGAATTTATACAAATTCGATAATTAACCAAACGACAAGAGTTCAAGTGCAGGCATTGGCTGATGCAGTCTCTGTACAGTATGAAAGCAGAAATGGGGCCACAACTTATACGAATGCGAGTTTTCCCAGTACTCTTTCACAGCTTCAGGAACTTATTGTAAATTATTATGACGACTATAAATTTAAACCCGTAACGACCCTTGCTGCAGGAAATGGAATAGATAGTACTTATTTGGTCAAGGGATTACTCACTGGGATAAAAGTAAGTAGGGAAGATGGAAGTTATCCACTGATGTCTGTTATCTATTATGATCGTTATGGACGGATCGTAGAAATTGTTGCGGATAACAATTTGTCAGGGGTTGACAGGACCGCTAATACTTATGATTTTACAGGAAAACTATTGACAAGTAATAGGCAACATAGTATCAACGGAACTAATTCGGTAACCAAGATATTGACCACTAATAATTACGATCACGTTGACCGGTTGGTGCAGATCAAAAAAAAGATCAATGAACAGGATGAGGTGATCCAGAGCAGGCTTGCCTATAATGAGATCGGTCAATTGAAGACCAAGTCCCTTCATAGTGAGAACGGTGGTGGCAACTTCATGACTAGCATTGGGTATACCTATAATGAACGTGGATGGCAGACCAAAGCAAGCTCAGCGCAGTTCACCTCGCAATTGAACTATAATGTCAATGGTACAACCGTGCTTGCTAATGCGCAGTATAATGGAAATATTGCGCAGCAAATGTGGGGCTATGCTGCTACCACAGGCAATACATTCACCTACGCTTACGATGCGCTCAACAGGTTGATGAGTGGAGTGAGTACAGGTACGGTGATGAGCGAGGTATTGACCTACGACGATATGGGCAATATCAAAACCCTTGTTCGTGACAATGGTACGGCGATTACGTACAACTATAACAATGCAAATAAGGGCAATAGGCTGGCCAGTCTTTCGGGCGGTTTGACCGGGGGATTTACCTATGACCTGAACGGAAATGCGACCAAGGACCGTACGGGGATGATCCTTAGCTACAATTATCTGAATCTTCCAAAAACAGTGAGCGGTACAGGTAAGAGCATTGCCTACACCTACGATGCATCTGGTGCCAAGCTTAACCGCAAATCTACGGTCGGCGGTATCACTACTGAGCAGGATTATATTAGCGGGATTGAATACATCAAAGCTAATGGAGCAAATCCAGTGATTGAACGTATCGCTACAGAGGATGGTTTTCTTTTGAACAGTTCAGGAAACTATAGTTACTATTATAACCTGACAGATCATCTAGGCAATGTGCGGGTGGTACTCAAGAAAGATGGTACGTCAACAGCACCTGTTGCTACAGTGATGCAGAAGCAGGATTACTATCCATTCGGTAAGACGAAATCTATTGCAACAAGTATCAATAATAAGTATCTTTATAATGGCAAGGAGATGCAGACCGACCTGAATGGTGGTACGCACACCTTGGGAGCTTCTTATGTACTGGAAGGACAGCTGGATTACGGGGCAAGGTTTTATGATGCTGAGATAGGGAGGTGGAATGTTTTGGATCCACTTCAAGAGGATGAATATTGGAGTGCATATGATGATACTTATGCTAAGGAACTTTCAAATTTGGGATATGATGTGGACCTTGCTGAAGGTAGAGTAAATGCAGGTAACTATTTTAGTTTATTAGGTCCACGCAATGTGATTACTGCTGATAATTCTGCGGTTCATTATAATTCAAGTCCTTATGCCTATGTATTGAACAATCCTCTTAGTTTTATTGATCCTATGGGACTTGATACAACTAAAACATTGCAAGAAGTTACGGTTACCGATTACAAAAAAATTAATCCTTGGGGACCTAGTTTGATTATGCTGGGGCAACCGGTTCTTCCGAAAGATGGAGTTATTGTTAAGTATTTTTACGGCCATGCACTTGCAGTAGGTAAGAACAAGAGTACCTCAGTTGCTTCTCTAGCTTCAAGAGTAACAGTACGAACAATTGAAAAAAAAGCAGGTGATAAAGTTGCAAAAGCTATAGGCAAGAAGACTGCTAGTTTAATTTTTAAGCGTTTGGGTGGATTATTAGGTAGAGCCATCCCTGTGGCTGGATGGGCGATAACATCAACTGATTTATGGGAATTTAGAAAAGAAATTGCAGCGGGCGCTAAAGCATTTAGTATGGGAGGAGGAGACTATTATAAACTTCAAGCGGATCCAAAGAATGGCTGGATGTATATAAAGTAAAGCATAACTATTATAAATAGAGCTTTCTTAGATTCTAAAATTATGGATATGGAAGATGAAATTTTAAACGAAATCAGAACATTCGTGTATGATGGTGGTTGGGGGTATACTTTACCATTTCCATTTTTGTTTAAAAAAAAGGAAATTAATAGGGATACAAAATTAGTAGTTGATTTAAAAATAACAGGTGATGATGCAGATGATTTTTTTATTGCCTTTGCTGAAAAATTTAACGTTGATATAAGCCGATTTAAAATAGGAGACTATTTTGGCAATGAAGAAGACTTTGTTTCCAGCCTGATCAAAGACCTCTTTAGAAATAAGGAAAAAGGTATAAAATCATTAAACATAGGTCAATTGGAAAAAGCGGTTATAGCTGGTCGTTTAGATGAGGATGTTATAAATTCTTAAATAATATTTTACTATAAATGCAGGAGGCTTAGTGGAGATTTCTGAAAGTCGGACTGCATTCTTTTGAGAATTTATCGGAAGAGATAATGTACAAAATGATATAAAAAACGAATTAAAACTTGTTTAGGTTGATTTTTTTTGCTGGTCCAAGTTATCCATATTGACTGGCCTCCGATTTCCGAATTTACCTCGTTAATGCTAGCGGAATCTCCAGCCAAACTGAAACCATGCATAAAAGCAGAAGTCTACCTGAATAATGAGGGAATCAGAAGAATTCAGAGATAAAACTCCAGCACCTTTAACATATACAGATTGGATAAATGGCCTAAATAAGTGAAGATGAGAAAAATTATAATACATGGAGACGATAGTTCTATTCTGTCTGTGCGACTTGAAGATATATTGAACTGTTTTGAAAGAAAAAAGGATGAAGTTTTTTGGGGGTTGCTATGGGTATACGTGACAACAGTCCAAGAGGTGGATTGTGATATTGTTAAATTTGAAGAAGAAATCAACAAATCAAAGCGTGGCAAATTAATCTCTTTGGATAGCATATTGAACTTGTCTTCTAAAATCGATCAAGCAATTGAACTTTTAGTGATTGGCGACAGTAATATTGAAAATATCAGAAAATATGAGGGTGATAAGTTGATGTATGAAAATTGTGAATACATAATTGAGTTGGTTGATTCATCCTATTGGCTAGTCTGTAGTAAAGATGATAGTTTCATTGGGAATATCTTCGAAAAAATACAGGGAGTTGAATATGATAATTAAATTGACTACTCAAAGTAGCGAATATAAAGCCCAATCCAATGAAAGATTAGGCTTTTCTTGTTATTGTATATAAGCTTTTCACGGCTTATGAGCCGTAATATCCGTTCGGCACTTAAATTAGTGCAAATGGATGGATCAAACTGGTGGATCGTCTTACAAATTAGGTAATAGTTATGCTATATCGGAGGTGTCGTTTTAGGTGGATTTGTCGGAGGATTAATAGGTGGGGCAGCTGGATATTTCAGTGGTAGAACAGCAGGAGAGACTGTATATGATAAAGTTATAACGAAAGGTGTAGAATTAGAAAATAAATAATATGACAAAAAATCTGAAAAATATCTATTACAATTTTGAAGAAGGAAATTATGGACTTAAGTTTGTGTTTGATTTGGACGGGTTATACCTGCTGTTTGATTCGACGACTTTTATATATACAGATGCTCCTGAATTTGATGGATGGAGAAATTGGAATAAACTAATTTATAAAGAGCTTGGAAAAGATTCATTGCACATTACAGAAATTAAAGAAGATGAATTAACAAGTTACTTCGTTAAGCTTTCAAATAGGGATGTGTTTTATATTTATCAGCATATGGATTTGGAAGGGACCTTGCACCAAAATTTTACAGTGGTCTCCCCGAAAGAGGGCAATTATAGTGAAGTTTTAGAATACATGGAAGAGGAATGGATAGAAACACTCCTTCCTGGATATATAAAACCCAACGCTGGTTGATAGGAATTCTGTTCTGTCTTTAAGAAAAATAACCAAGACAAAATAATTAATGCAAGTGGTGGAACTGTTAAAAATGGGGGTACGTATATTATCTCCAGAACAAAAGCATTAGAAAATGAAAACTTTAACATATCCCTTTCTGCTTCACAAGGACGATCCAGCCGTCTTGCGCGCTCTCCGTACCCACCAATAAAAGCGCATCGTCGATCGACAGTAGATCGTCTTCCCAAAGTGGGGTTGTGCAGGTTCGGGTGAGCAGTTGCTCAAGATTTCCCTTCATGGGTCTATAGGCATGTTCGCCGAATTTCCGCCATAGATAAGTGAATCCTTCACTTTTCAGATAGCTGAGTATCTTTTCGTTCATAGGTCCTGTTTTATAATAAACAGCACAGTACCCCACTTGTTTAAGCAAAGCCCCTGCTATAAATTATGTCGCTGACAATGAATGTAATAAAAATTAAACCATTACGCCTTCTTGATTGTTTGCTAATAATATTAGTAATTTTGAACACGGCAACTACCAGATTAATAGAAGCCGGCGGACGGCTTTTTATACAATTGAAAGACATGGAAAGGAGTATAGTACATTGTGATCTTGATACATTTTTTGTATCCGTGGAGCGACTGCAGAACAGCAAGCTCATGGGCATGCCTGTGCTCATTGGAGGAAGCAGTGACCGTGGGGTAGTAGCAAGCTGTTCTTATGAAGCCCGTAAGTTTGGTGTGCATTCTGCTATGCCCATGCGACTGGCCTTACGGATGTGCCCTGAGGCCATCGTTGTCCGGGGAGATCATGATCTTTACAGCCATTATTCCGGAATTGTTACCCAGATAATCGAGGAGGATACCCCCATTGTCGAAAAAGCCAGCATTGATGAACACTATCTCGACGTTACGGGAATGGACCGTTTTTTTGGTTGCTGGAAATGGACCCAGGAACTGCGGCAACGGATTATCAAGGAAACAGGCCTTCCGATCAGTTTTGGACTCTCGGTCAACAAAACAGTTTCCAAGATCGCTACCGGTCAGGCCAAACCCTGTGGCGAAAAGCATGTCAACAGCGGAACAGAAAAAGGATTTCTGGCGCCATTGTCCATCCGAAAAATACCGATGGTCGGAGAGAAGTCCTTTACACTACTCCGCAATATGGGTCTCTCCAGAATCGGTACTTTACAGCAGATGGAAGTATTTACCATGCAGAAAGTGCTTGGTGAGAATGGTATCAATATCTGGCGCAAAGCGAATGGACTTGACGATTCTCTCGTGGTACCTTTCCGTGAACAGAAATCCATGTCCAAAGAAAACACCTTTCAACAGGACACGATAGATATGGATATACTGCGCCGCACTTTGATCGGTATGGTCGATACACTGGCCTTTGATCTGAGAAAAGACCAAAAACTGACCAGCTGTGTTACGCTCAAGATCAGGTACAGTAATTTTGATACCCATACCCAGCAGTTATCCGTTTCCTATACTAACTCGGACCGGAAACTCACAGATGTTGTGCTTTCCCTTTTTAAAAAGCTTTATAGCCGGCGGATGCTTATACGGCTTATCGGAATCAAGTTTTCTGGACTGATTTACGGATCCTATCAGACCGACCTTTTTGATGATAGTGCAGAGGAAGTAAACCTGATGCAGGCAATGGATAAGATCAGAAAGCGATATGGGTCAGAATTTTTGATGAAAGGGATCTGCGCACCGCTGCCGGAGAAAGGAGGGGGAGATGCTTTTAAATCTACATAGCTACTTTAGCCTTCGATATGGCACCCTCAGTCTACAGGATCTCATTTCTGGAATGCTGGCGGGAGGGTATGACACTGCTGTGCTGACCGATATCAACAACAGTTCCGGTTCGCTGGATTTTATCAAACAGGGTAGGGAAGCTGGTCTGAATTTACTTGCAGGCATGGAATTTCGGGATGGAGACAAACTATGTTTTGTTGCCATTGCCAAGAATGAACACGGTTTCCGTGAGATCAACGAATACCGCACCCGGCTCAATATGGAAAACCGTGCGGTACCTGAGCGTGCGCCCGGTTTTGATCAGGTCTTCGTAATCTATCCTTTTCATAAAATAGATGGCTTTGTACTGCGTGATTTCGAATATATCGGAATAAGACCTGGCGAACGTACAAAAGCCCAATTGATGGAACGGCGTATCCTTGACCGCTGTGTGATCCTTGCACCTGTTAGCTTTCGTAAATCCGACTACACCCTGCACAGGCAGTTAAGGGCCATTGACAACAATCTGCTGATTTCGCAGCTCGAAAGCCAGCAGGTTGCCACCAATGATGAGGTATTTATTCCCAAGGCAAAACTGATGCGCCTATTTTCGGAGCTGCCGCAGCTGCTTGCCAATACCAACCGTATGCTGGGGCAATGTTCCTTTGGTTTTGATTTTACAAGCGTTAAGAATAAAGCAACTTTTACAGGAAACCGTTATAACGATAAACAGCTATTGCATAAGTACTGCATGGATGGTTTTGCCAGGCGCTATGGCAAGAATGACCGGATCGCCACAGAACGTATCCAGCGGGAACTAGAGATTATCGAAAATCTGCGCTTCTCCAGTTATTTTCTGATTACCGACGATATCTGCCGCTATGCACGTGGACGTAATTTTCATTATGTAGGCAGGGGGTCCGGAGCAAATTCTGCAGTAGCGTATTGTCTTGGTATCACAGATGTTGACCCTATTGCACTCAATCTTCCCTTTGAGCGTTTCCTTAATCCCAAAAGGAAAAGTCCACCGGATTTTGATGTGGATTTTAGCTGGAATGAGCGCGACGAGATGTACGACTATATCTTCAACCGCTATCAGACCGGTCACACGGCCCTCATGGGCGCAATGAGCACTTTCCGTTCAAGGAGTATCCTGCGCGAGCTTGGAAAGGTCTACGGTCTACCCAAAGCGGAAATTGATAGGCTGGTTCATGAACCTGAACATCTGCTCAATAAAAACGAGGTGACCAATACGATCTTGAGCGTTTACAACCGGATGGCCGATTTCCCCAATCAGCGAACAATCCATGCCAGTGGCGTGCTCATCTCGGAAGAACCGCTTACCTGTTATTCAGCGATGGACAATCCGCCTAAAGGATTGCCGACCATGCAGTTTGATATGTATGTGGCCGAAGATATCGGTTTTGAAAAATTCGATATCCTGTCGCAGCGCGGCATCGGGCATATCGAAGATTGCCGCAGCATTGTACGCGAAAATCTCGGGGTAGTCATCGATACGGACAATCCAAAACGTTTTTTTCAGGACCCGCTTATTGCTGCACAGCTTAAATCGGCCAATACCATTGGATGTTTCTATATTGAAAGTCCCGCCATGCGACAGCTTCTGACCAAATTGCGCTGTGATGATTACCTCACTTTAGTAGCGGCGTCTTCTATTATCCGGCCAGGTGTTGCAAGTTCCGGAATGATGGGCGAATACATCCGTCGCCATCATGATCCCTCCACAGTGGTCTATCCACATCCGGTTTTTAAAGAACAGCTGGAGGAAACTTATGGCGTGATGGTCTATCAGGAAGATGTTATGAAAATTGCTAATGCCTATGGTGGACTTGATATGGCCGATGCAGATGTGCTGCGGCGCATGATGTCGGGCAAATATCGGAGCAAGGACCATCTGATTGAGATCGAAGACAAATTCTTTTCAAACTGTAAGGCAAAAGGATATGACGAAAAGGTGAGCCGTGAAATCTGGCGTCAGATGGAAAGTTTTGCTGGCTATTCCTTTAACAAAGCACACTCGGCTTCTTTTGCTGTAGAGAGTTATCAGAGTCTTTTTCTGAAGACTTATTATCCCCTGGAATTTATGGTTGCGGTGCTCAACAATTATGGCGGTTTTTATAACCGCAAGGTTTATGTAAACGAAGCACGTATTTCAGGCGGAAACATTTGTCTTCCATGCGTCAACCTGTCCGTCTTCAATACCTCCATTAAGGGGAAAGATATCTATCTCGGATTTGACTGTATTCTCAATCTGGAAGGAAAACTAGCAAACCGGATCATCGAGCAGAGGGAATATGGCGGTCAATATCGTAGTCTGGAAGACTTTGTTAAAAGAACTCAGGCCGGGCTCGAACAGGTAATCCTCCTTATTCGGGTCGGTGCGCTGCGGTTTATAGGTATAGGCAAAAAACAGCTGCTTTGGGAAGCCCATCTGTTGATGAGCAAACACAAACCCGTAGTGACCAGCATGGCCCTTTTTGAAACGGAAAGCCGTAAGCCGATTCTTCCGCCACTGGAGGAAGATATTTTGGAGGATTACTACGACGAGATGGAGCTCATCGGGTTCTGTGTCACAGGTACATTATTTGATCTGACCAAAAGTGACTATCGCGGTGATATATCGTCGAAAGAACTAGGCCAGCATGAAGGTAAAATTGTAAGGGTCGTGGGTGATTTTGTCTGCGAGAAATTTGTCAAGACCAAGCGGGGAGACCTGATGAAATTTGGAACCTTCCTTGATGCGGATGGCTATTTCTTCGATACGGTGCATTTTCCGCAGAGCCTGGCAAAGTATCCATTGCGGGGTGCAGGTATCTATCTGGTCGAGGGAAAGGTTGTCGTCGAATATGGATGCCCATCTATTGAAGTGATCCGCTGTGCCAAGATGCCCTTAAAACCCGATCCAAGGAGTGAATAAGAAGTCTTAAAAAAAATATAGCGAAGAAAACATAATAAATAATCACGAGTTTAATATGCTTTCCCTGTCAATAATTGAGATCATTGTTTGTATTTTTATTCTACCAATAGTTATCATGGAATATTATGCTGTACAATCCCTTTGAACAAGTCACCAAAAATAGTTTCCGCGAGCTCGTTGAGTCCGGCTATACTGACTTTGTGCTGCAGCGTTTTGAGTGGCCAGATGTCAGGGAGAAAACAGGCTTTCTGCTCAGCCCTTACGATGATAAGGAAACTGCTGGTCAGCATGCCCATCAGCTGGATCCAAAGGAGGGAAGAGCTTTGCAACTGCCCCAAGATGCCGATAAGATCGAGAATATGCTAGCAACAGGTTCCGGTTACCGGATCTTTCTCAACCGGATCAAGGAAGAGAACTGGGACACGCGCATGCTCAAGCTCTATGAGAAAAATATTGTTAACTATTTACGTACCAGGACCCGTTTTCAGCGCAAGAGTCCCATTGATATCCTATTTTCACTGGAATATGGCCGTGTGGTGGCGACCATTACCGATGGGCAGACCACAAAGAAAGTATTTGCCATAGAGATACTTCGGTAGCATGATGGGAGCCAAACTGAAATACCCTTTTTTCTTGCCTTAGGACAATCGTTGTATACAGCACAAATTGCGTATATTCGTATCAGAGCCAAACAAAAAAAGGATACTATTATGTGCTGGGATATTAGCCTTCATACCGATATTGAGATTATCAAAAAGACCTTTCCGCAATTGCGGGACGAGCGCCGTCAGTTAGACTACAACTATGACTATCTGGAGAATGTGCAGGCCATTACCTTTCCCAAGTATCCGATCCTCTATAAAGATAAAGATTCAAGCCAGCTGGCATTGACCGAGATGGAGTGGGGCATATTACCCACCTACATTGACGATCCCAAGCTGCAGGCCGATCGCAGGCGCAATATGATCAATGTGCGCAGCGAGCGTATCCTCGAAGATAAAAAGTCCTATTGGTACCGTCTGCGCAAGCAGCGCTGCCTTATTCCGGTGAGCGGAACCTTCGAACACCGGGCCGTGAAGGGCTGGAAAAAGAAAGTCCCTTATTTCATTGGAGAGGAGGGAAGAGATCTCATCTATTTACCTGGCTTGTATCAGTGGCACGAGACTGTGGATGAGGATGGCGTTGTTGAACGTGTAGGGTCTTTTGGTATGCTTACCCGTGCGGCTAATGAAGTGATGGCCAATATCCACAATGATGGTCCGAATAAACACCGTATGCCTTTGTTTCTGCCAGAGGATCTCGAGCGGCAGTGGATAGAGGATATTCAGGAGGACGATATGCCACCTATTTTCCTTTTTGAAATGCCCAATGAAAAGCTGAGACATTACCCGGTTTATACGTTGCGGGGATATCCAGTTCGTCCGGATGGAAAGCACCGTTATGAGGCTTTCGACTGGGAGGGACTGCCACCATTAGGCAGCGATACCGCACAGACTTCGTTGTTTTAAATCGGTATTCTATAACAAGTTTAACAAAATCTGTATCGAACGATCGCCAACTATTGGCAGTACAAATCTTATTCCTTCATAAAAAAAGATTAAAAGTTCGAATTTTAGCAAGTAGTTGAATAAAATGAGCAACTGATATCTCAAATAATCTAACGATCTTTACAATAGATGAACGCCCCAAGCCAGTTAAATTGGTTGACAAAGCGAGCATCTAGCCAAATTGCTTCCCTTGGCGGTTAACAAGGGGAGCTTTTTTGTTTACTTTATTGTCTTAGTAAAACCGCTGAATAAACCAGCTACGGTTTCCCGTAACCAGTCCTACTTTCAAAGCCATACCTTAGCCTTACAGTTTGTAATAATCTTGAAAGTTAATATCTGTAAACATATTAATTCAGAATAAATAATGTATATTAGGCTTGGGTATTAACCTTGCCCGATTGAAAAGTAGCATGCCATGATAGTAACCACGACCAATTCCATCGAAGGGAGGGAGATTTCACGATATAATGATCCAATAGCAGCCAATGTTGTCATCGGCACCACTGTCTTTAGCGATATAGGCGCGAGCTATGTAGATTTCTTTAACGGTCATTCGAGTAGTAACGAAAATAAGAAATCCATATTTACTGATTAAATAGCCTAAAATGAAAAGAATAATATGCTAAAAAAGATTACACTTATTGGAGAGCAGAAAAAAGTATTATTTCTTTCTCCAACAAATCCAATTCAGATTAAAGGAGTTGCCGGAAGTGGAAAAACGACAGTAGCACTTTATCGAGCAAAACATCTTCTTGAAACACAAGCCAATCTTTTTAAAGAAACGAGGGTTGTGATATTTACTTACAATAAAACTCTTGCTGCATACATTACGGCGATAAAGCCTTATATAAATGGAGGTTACCAAAAAGATAGTGATGAAATAAAGTCAAACACTCCAGATGGGTTAAATGTACAAATTGTAAATTTTCATAGTTGGGCTTATCATTTTTCTGGGATCGAAAAGGATCAAACTATAATGCAATGGAAACAAATTGAGATTGTAAGAGGCATAATGAATGAGTTGTCTTCCAATTCTTCAAATATCCTTGAAAAAAGCCCTGAATTTTTTCAAGAGGAAATATCATGGATGAAAGGCAAGCTTTTTAAAAACAAGAATGAATATCTTGAAGCGGTAAGAACTGGAAGAGGAACTTCTGATCGTGTTACAAAAGGAGACAAAGAGGTAATTTGGGAAGTGTTTGAGCGATACAATTTGGAGCTTCAAAGATTGGGGCAAGTAGATTTTGACGACTACGCTTTACTTGCATTGAAAAAAATCGAAGACGATCCAAATTTTGTTCCCCCATTTTCCCATATTATAATAGACGAAGCTCAAGATTTAAATAAGGCTCAAATTTTGGCAATTTCAAAGTTGGTTGACGAAGAAACCAATAGTTTATCGATAATTGCAGATGCTGCTCAACGAATTTTTAAAAGTGGATTTACCTGGTCTGAAGTTGGAATAGAAGTTAGGGGAGGTAGGACTATCTCCTTTAAGAAAAATTATAGAAATACGGTTGAAATTGCAACAGCGGCTAAATCACTACTAGAAAACGAAAAGGATAATGAAGACTTTACAGAAATAGAATATTCGGTTAGGAAAGGAGATAAACCTAAAATTGGCTACTACAGCGATTTTTCGAATCAAATGAATAGTCTAATCTCCCAATTAAATGCACTCAAAAATAGTAATCAAATATCGAATACTGTTGTTCTCCACAGAAGCACGTTTGGTGTAAAGGAAATAAATTTATTTTTAATTAAAAGTGGCTTCTCAACAGAATTAATAAAATCCAATCTCCCCATAAATTATGGAAGTGAAACTATTAAAATATGTACAATGTCTTCCGTTAAGGGTCTCGAATTTAACAACGTTTTTATCCTAGATCTAAATGATGATATAATCCCATATCCTCCAGGGTTTATAGAAGCTGATGATGAATATCATATTTCTACAGAACGACGATTGTTATATACCTGCATGACAAGAGCTAGAAATACACTTTTTCTTTTCAGTAGTGATGGTTCAAATCCATCGCGGTATTTAATAGAAATCGACGCTTCATTATTAGAGATAATTTCGCCTAATCAATCAGCTCCAATTTTTAATAATGATTTACCTTTTTGAGTATGATTTTAAAGCCAAATTACGTAGATTTTCAGAGTGAAATTGATAAAAGAGGTATTGAATATTTAATTCATTTCACGCCTGTAATCAATTTATTGAGCATTTTTGAGCAAGATAAAATATTATCAAGATCATTGCTTGAAAAATTCGACATTGGTCAAACTGACATTTTTGATTATGTGGAATTCACCGACCAAATTAGATTTGACGACAAAAGCTATATCAACCTATCAATACAACATCCCAATTCATTTTTGTTTAATCGTTTTCGTCAAAAATTAGCAAAAGAAAGTCATATATTTTGGTGTGTGTTGAAAATTGATAAGAAATACATTTACCAAGCTGATACATTATTTTCTGTCACCAATGCCGCAAATAGTCACAATAAAAAAAATATGGGAATTACCGGGGATATTGCTAAATTCAAAATGTTGTTTGCAAATTCGTTGCAAATCGTCACTTCAAATAATTCAAGAACTATTGCAAGAAATCAATTGAAATATAAATATCCAACGGATGAACAGGCGGAAGTTTTGGTGAAAAATGAGATTTTAGTGTCAGATATTCTCCAAGTATGTTTTAGAGATGAAAATGATTTGGCAATAGGAAAAGCTGCATTAAGCGACTATAATACCAGTAACTTTGTGATAGAAGAGTCTTTGTATTCCAATTCGAGATTATAATGAAAGCAGAATCAAAATATAAAGGAAGTATAAAATTATCAGCTATTGGTGATGCTTTAGGTTGGATTACTGAATTTGAAAGAGACCCTAGCTCTCTTAGGGAAAAATTCAATACAGAAAAAATTGACCAATTTTATTCATGGGAAAAAAAAGTAGGTGGGAGATTTTACGGATATGTTGACTATATTAAAGCTGGATCTTATTCGGACGATACGCAGTTACTTTTAGCTGTAGCAAGGAGTATTAAATCGGACGGAAGTTTAAATAATGATTATTTTGCGAAGATTGAACTTGCCAATTGGCTAGACTATTCTAGGGGAGGAGGACGAACTGTAAAAACGGCTGCAGAAAAAATTCAACGAAAATCTGTTCAGTGGTTTAATAATTTTTATAGTTTCAAAGTCAACGGAGAGAACAACGATTACAGACAAAGCGGAGCTAATGGTGCTGCTATGAGAGTACTTCCTATAGCAATGGCTAACCTTGGTGATACAGAAAAAATAAAAGAGGAAATCTTTTGCAATAGTATAATCACACATGGTCATCCAAGAGCACTATTGGGTGCGATGTTGTATGGATACGCAATTAATCAAATTATAGTTATTAGACCAGAAGATTTTAATTGGGAAAACTATATAACTCAAATAGGATTAGATTTTCCAAACAAGTTTAATTTATCGTTTATCAATAAGCCTGAGATAAAAGTATGGTTAAAGGAGTGGAACAGATCAAGTGGTAAGCCTTTTGAATTACTTTATGAGGAAATATTAATTGAAACACGACAGTATTTAAGGTTAATTTATAACAATATTAAACAGAATATATCTGTTAAAGAAACACTCCAACAACTAGGGTGTTTCGCATCAGCTACCAAAGGCTCTGGCACTTCTACTGTAATCGCAGGAATATATTTAGCAACAAGATTTCATAATAAACCATTATTCGCAATAGTTGAAGCCGTCAATGCTCTAGGCTCTGATACTGACAGTATCGCAGCTTTCGTAGGAGGTCTTACTGGAGCTTTACACGGCCATAACATTATCCCTGAGAAATGGAAAAGGGTACAAGATATTGAATATTTGGATAAAATATCTGAGAGACTATTGGCAATTTCAGAAGGTAGATTCGAAGAAAAGAGAAATAATTTTCAATTAGAAAAAAAAGTATTAAATAATCCTTTAAATGATGATTTCGAACTAAATCAAGAAATTGAGTTTGTCCCTTTAGGAAAAGGTGAGATTGTAAATATTAACAGGCAACCTACTCTGACCAAAGGGAAATATAACTTGTTAATTGAAGCAAATTTGGAAATAGGGCAAAGCATTTTAGTGTCCAAAATATTTAATAATTCTAATGTTGAAACGGTTATAAATACAAATAACCCTGTCTCTGACATTGAAGCTATAACAGAATTAGCTTCAATAAATTTGAAACCAAATGTTTATGAGCAATTTAAGGAATATATCGCTAAACATACCAAGTTATCGAAAGAGCAAATTAGAATATTTGAACTCATAATCAAGAATGAAAGATAGTTTTTTATACAGGATAGAGTTGTATTAATAAATTGTTTATCGAGAGGCGATTTGTTGTAGTATAACTTCTTAAGGAAAATATTGAGCAAAATGAATATTATTTACTAAAATCAACCGACAAAATGCATTTGGCTTATATCAAAGTTGAGAATTATAAGGGTATCGAGGTTATAGAAACGGAGTTTGACCCAAAACTAAATATTATTATAGGGGAGAATGGATGTGGGAAGTCTGCTATCATTGATGCTATACGCCTCTTATACAATATTGGAGAACCTATTAGAGAATTATCTGTTTCATCTGATGATTTTTATCAAAAGACAATTAAGAATGGAACGAATAAAACTATTCAAAAGTCTTACATTATCACTATCACGTATATTTTTAAGGGATTATCGACAGCGCAAAAAGGAGCTTTTTATGAATACATGGTAATTGACCCAAATAGAGTTGAAGAGGATTATGCTAAAATTTCTATCAGTTATGAGGAAAGAGACGGAAAATACCCCAACTTCTCTTATAACACGGGGAATATTGATGGCCAAAAAGCAGATTATAAAACATTTGAACTGTTTCAGCATTATTACTTAGGAGCATTGAGGGATAGTACAAAAGACTTGTTGAGCACTCGGAATAATATTTTAGGAAAAGTTATAAGGAGATTTGTTAAAAGAGAAAAATCCGAATCTGAGATTGAACAAATCATTAAAGATGCTAATTCCCAATTATTAAGGCGAGATGAAGTTAGGGATACTAGAGATGGGGTAAATACTAACCTTGAAAGTATTTTTAAAAAAGTTATAGATAATAAGATAGGAGTTAGAATTGAAGAAGCAAAAACAGAATATATTGTTAATGCTATTAAGCCGTATCTTCCACATGATAGAACAACTCTGACGGATGAGGGATTTCATTTATGGCAAAACAGCTTAGGATTAAACAATCTCATATATATAGCAGTCGTATTAGGTGATATTAAAGAACAAATTAAGGACAATGGCCTTCCTCATTTTGCCTTATTGATAGAGGAACCAGAATCTCATTTGCATCCCCAATTACAATTAAGTTTGTATAACTTCCTCAACAATGCAAATGCCACTGAAAATAGTCAGTTATTTATAACTACTCATTCTCCAACATTAACCTCAAAAGTACCTTTAAAAAATTTAATTCTGTTAGATGGTGGTAAAGCGACAAAGCTTGATAAACAATTTCAAAATAGAGAACCTGAGAAAATAATTGAGGATACAACTAAAAATAAAGAATTAAAAGACCCTGATTATGAAAATAGAATGAAGAAACTTCAGAGATATATTGATGTAACAAAATCTCAACTTCTATTTGCAAAGTCAATTTTGTTCATTGAGGGAATATCAGAAGAACTATTAGTTTCAGCTTTTACACTTTTAGAGGATTATAAATTAGAAGATTATAGAGCGGAAATTGTAAACGTAAAAGGAACATCATTCTACCCTTTTTTATATCTTTTCAATCATTCGAATGTTTTAAGACGAATTAATAAACCTATTTCTATTATCACAGATGACGATCGATTTACAGATTCAAAAAATTCTGAATATAGTTTTGACAGTCTTATAAATGACACATATATTCTCGATTTATTAGATAATTCTATCCAGAAAGCTAATCCTGTATCGCGAATAAAAAATTTAAATTCTGTTAAAAATAGTTCTGATAATATTCAAATCTTTGAATCATTCAAAACATTGGAGTACGAAATCGCATTGCATAATGTAAATATCGACAGGAGAAATTTTAAAAACAACTTTTTAGTACAATATTTGGATGTAATCGAAAAATCCAAGATCAATAAAATTGAACTCTATATATCAACATTTGGAACAGATTTGATGACACTTGACCAAAAAAGGAAAGTTGCGATTCTTTTATGGAAGACATTCCCTGGTAAAGCTGAGTTTGCTCAAGATTTCTCAATCCATTTGTTAGATAATTTAGAAGATGCGAAGACAACATTTAGAGTGCCCAGCTATATATTAAATGCTTTAAATCATTTAAAAAACGGATTATAATGTATTTTGAAAATGAGGAAAGATTAGCATATTTAAGAGCTAGAGGAAAAGTTATTCTGAATGCCTGTCCAGGTAGTGGTAAAACGACGACTATTGCTAAGAAAATAATAAATTTAGAAACTTCAAAAGAGATAGGAGGTTACTCAGGAGTTGCATGTTTATCGTTTACAAATTCAGCTAAAGACGAAATTAATGAAGCATACAAGAAAATGAGTGGCATATTATTACAGTTTCCTAACCATGTTTCGACTATTGATAGTTTTATAAATAAATTTATTACTCTTCCATTCTATAACTTACTTAATCGTGACTTCAATAGGCCGAAAATACTGGATCACACAAGTATTTTGGACGATATGTGGAAAACTACCTACACTAAGGATGGCAAAACGCTGGAGGGCCTATTGAGACCTTTAAATAGCACAGAATTCAAAGCTAAAAATAATCGAAGTATATATCATTTGTATCCTCCCAGCGATATAAGAATTGAACCTGATGGCACGTTTTCAATTAATGGTAATCAACCATCGCCAGATAAAGTGAGTAAAGATAATTTTAACAAATATTGTCAATTTATAAAAAGAACGCAGTTTACAAAAGGGCTTATATCAACGGGTGATTCAGCATATATTGCACTTTATCTACTAAGAAATAACCCTAAAATTTGTCAATGGCTTAGTTTACGATTCCCTTATATTATAATAGATGAAGCGCAAGACAATTCCCTAATGCAGCATGCCATATTCGAGGAGTTGGTGAAGCAGGGTTTGAACAATATTGAATTGATTGGAGACCCTTATCAAAGTTTGTATGAATGGAGAGATGCAAATCCTGCTGAATTTTTAAGAAAATATGGAAATGATCAAACGTGGCAATCGTATGACTTAACGGACAATAGACGTTCTCCCCAAAGCATTATTGATATTTTTTCTAAGGTCAGACGCTCAGATGACTCAAAAATCAAAAGTTTATCATGTGAAGAATTAAATAACTCAGTTTTAGTCTACAAATATTCAAACACTAATCACCAATTGATTATTAAGCATTATGATGATTATTGTGTAACAAAAAAATACCTAAATAACTGCATCGTAGTTCGGGGAAATTCGCTGAAAGATTCATTATTAGGAAGAAAAATAGAACAGCGGCCCTGGGGTACTCAATTACCGCAAAATATCATTTATGCTAAAAATCTTTACGCCAGTGGTGATATCAAAAATGCTGTAAAAGAAATTCGAGCAATTAGTGTTCAACTTATTTATCCAGATTCAACAGATTACCATGAATTAAAGGAAATTGAAAAAGAAAAGAGTATTGATCCTGAATTTAATTCTTTAATGATTACTCTTTTAGACGGATTGCCAGATTTTGATAAATCAATTCAAGATTGGACATTTGAAACTCAACAATTCTTGAAGGATAGTTTGGAACTTAGTTATGATGTAGATTTTAATTTACGAAGTAGAAAATCAAAATATTTTGAAAAAACAACATTATTTGAAAGTGTTAATATACACTTTAAAAAGTCCTTCTCGACTTTTAATACTCCAATAACCACAATTCATCAAGTTAAAGGACAAACACTTGATTCAATTCTTGTTTTTTTTAATGAGAAGAAGCATAAGGATAATATTAGGTTTGAGAACATTTCTAATTCAAATGATACATTTCCAGATGAAACTAAACGATTAATTTATGTCGCTTTATCTAGACCAAAAAAAATGTTAGCGATGGCCTTCCCAAATTCGATAAGCGATATTGAAATTAAAGAGAAATTTGGGGAAAAGATTATAATAATTGCGGAAAAAGAATTGAAGGGTAATTGATGACTTTGTAGCTCAAGCTCATATCTTTGAAAATAATGTATAATCATTTTTTTTATGTTAAAAACTAATAGAGCTAAAGCAGAAACTTGAACATTGAACTAGGCACTTTTCTTTGAAGGTGCTAGTGTTGCATATTCCGCACCATATTACACCACTATTCCGCTGCAGAATACACTACTTTGGTGTAGAGTTTTAACAGAAACTGTCTCATAAAGTGTGTAAGTTATAAAAATGCGGAGTTTGAAAGGAATTCGCATTTTTTATTTATTAACTCTATAAGAGTATGATTGACAAGGAGTCACTATTAAACGACAAGGAGTTCTTAAAGAGTTTTAAGGTCGGTTTTGGGTATTTCGGAGCAATGATGCCAGTGATTTCGGTCAAACCGAAACAGAACTGTGAAAGTTCATAGCCGTCCGACACGCTCTGCTTATATTCTTCCCAAAGAAGTTTACGGGTAACACCCGCACGGCTGAGTTCCTGCTGAAAATAGGAAAGTCGCTCTTTGAAATCCTCAAACCGGGCATCTCGATAGGCTGGATTACCGGCATTAAGAAGCCCGTCGAGAATCGGATCCTCCAGTTCCAGCAGTTCGTTCTGTAATCTCCCCTAAAAATAG